>JBCBMN010000037.1:0-20264 GCA_039822745.1 Pseudomonadota bacterium
GCCCAGAGCTTCGCTTTGGGCATTGCCAACCGAGGTAAGGCCAACCGCGAACAAACATGTCAGTGCAAGCGCGCCTTGCGCACCAAAACCCGAAAAACTCTTCATTTCTTCAAACCACTCTCGACCCAAAAGACCTAGGTGGCTCTACGAGTAAGATGGTTAATTTCGAGTTAGGGAAGAGCTTCTCAGTTGTAGACTACGGTTGCGTCGAAGTCCCCTACATAAGACCCCGGCGCCTGATTGGCATTCACTCGAAGCGTTCCGCCCAGATCCAGTCGATAGACCCGGTCCCGTCCGGTGCCAGAAATAATCACCAGCCTGCCCGTTATGCTGTTGACGACCATTGTCTCAGCACCATTGGAAACGGTGATGGTGCCAGGGACGAAAACAGTTCCGCCCTGGTTGCCAGCCTGTTCGACGATGAACGCAGCAGGGCCTCTGCCACCCGAAGGTTGAGGCATGTTGGTGGAAGATACGACGTCACCGGCTGCACTGAATGAACCATCAGGGGCAACGGTAAGCGTGCTCGCATTGCCCGGAGAGGCAAAGAGGCCAAAGCGCATGTCTGCAACGTGGCGGATCGCAATGATCTCCACGACTTCAGCAGCGGCGTCGCCCGAAGTTTCGGTGGAATCACCGGGAGCTGCCAGAGCAGGTGTTGTTAGGCCCGAAAGTGCAAGGATCGCCCCGCACCAGGCTAAAGACTGTTTTAGCATGGTCTTACCTTCACCAAGGCAAATCGGGCGCAAAGCTCGGGTTTTTTCCGAACCTTGCGCCCCAATTGCTCTACTTAGTTGTAGGTGACGGTAACGTCGTATGTGCCGGTGTAGGTGCCAGCGGATTCGCCGCCAGCAACGGTCAGAACGCCGCCAACGCTGAACGTGGCTGCGCCAGAGCCATCGAGCGTGCCCGCGCCGGGAGCATCAGTGGTGAAGCTCATGGTGTCGGTGCCGTTCGAAACCGAACCGGCCGTCGCAGAGATGGAGAAGCTGCGGTTCGCATCGCCGCTCACGTTGAATGAGTCGGCTGTTTCAGTAGAACCGCCGAGCAAAGTCACGTCCGAAGTGGCCGTTCCGTTGCTGGACTGGTCAACCGTCACCGTACCGCCGTTGTCACCGGTGGTGAACGTGCCGAAGTTCAGAGCTGCGGCTGCAACATGCGTAAGAGTGATCGGAGCTACCACTTCAGCGGTAGCGGCGCCCTGCGCGGTGGCCGTGTCGCCGGGGGCGGCCATGGCAGGAGTCGAAATAACTGTAGCAACAGCGGCAATTGCAATAAATTTTTTCAAGGTTGGTCCCCTTCGAATTCAGATTTCAACCCGCTCCGTACTAGCGGGCCAACAGGATATGGTGGTGAGTCAAACCCTCCTGTTGGACGCAGTAGTTATCCGTAGGCTGTTAAAATCCTCCTTACCGATCGTACAACAACGATTAACCATAATGCTGGGTTAGGCGCCGCGGGTTAACCGACGCCTCGCGGGACAAGGCGGTTCAAGCACTAGTTGTAGAAGACGGTAACAGGCAGCTCGGCACGATATATGTCAGTGGCTGTTCCGAACGGCACATTCACGCTGCCTCCAACGAAGAACAGGTCCTTTCCTGCCTTGTCCAAACGCCCACCGCTGCGTGCAGACGTATTGAGGCTGCGCATCTCCAAAGAGTCCACGGCCAATGCGCTGCCGGTGCGCTCCCCGCGAGCAACCACCGACCGCGGCAAACTAACGCTGTAAGTCCTTTCCGACTCCCCGGTTACCTCGAACACGGCCCTATGCGCGCTGCAATCTGATCGGCCCGAGCAGTGGGCTTGAGACACGCCAAGAAACCTTGTTGTACCATCCCAGGAGACCGAAGCGCTCCCGCCATTGCCCGCGCCGACCGAGATTGATCCGAAGGACAGTGCTTCTCGCAAGGCTGTGCTGAGCGGAGCGACCACACGGGTCTCCGCTTGTCCTTGAGACTTTGCAATATCTTGCGCCTTCGATGGGTCCGGCCAAAGCCCGATCGTCAGCGCCAAGATCAACACGTCCAGTCGTTCTGGCAGACTCGCTTTCATCGAGCATCAACGGCCACCAATCTGGCGTCGACGTCAATAGGTATGACTACGTCGTTGCCGCCGAAATGACGCGAAACATTCAATTGCGCGCCGACATTGAAACTGCGAGTGCATCGCCGTGAACGGCAGTTTCTGATCTGCAAGGTAATGGCTTGGCCAAACACGACTTGGCCGTGATCCTCAAGATTGGTCGAAAGCGAGGAGATGCGCGCATCAACGCCTCTTTCCCGGACTTGGGCGGGAGCCGAAATGACAATCTCGACCGTCACATCAACCGGCCGATAGGCCGCGTTTCCTCGATCATAGACGACAGTGAACTGCCCGGGACTGGCCGGGCTCCCCTCCAGATCGACCACGGCCTGATCGACCACAGCTCCGGCCGCACTAACGCGCCGTGAACCACTCCCAAACACCATGAAAGTACCGAAATTAAGCTCTTTGTTCTTAACGACGGTAAGCTTGGAGGAATTTCTTTGCGCCAAAGCCGGGCATGACAGGATCAACGAAAGTGTAATCGCGAGCAAGCTGACCCAAAGCTTCGACTGAGTGTTTTGGCGAAAGAGCATCCCCTGAAACCTGTCCTACGGGATTGCCCGTTATCTTACTGAGCTGCGCCAAGGTGCCGATCAGAGCAAACTTGGCGATGCTGATAGGCCTCATTTTCCAGATCATACAATTGCAGGTCAAGGGCAGCCGGGTTTCCGGCCGACTGATCTGGTGAGACTTGGGGTGCCGGGGGACCAAGTCCAAACCGCGCAAAAAACGGGAGTGCGCTGCTTGATCGAAGGAAAAATGGCGCACCCGAGAGGATTCGAACCTCTGGCCTCTGCCTTCGGAGGGCAGCGCTCTATCCAGCTGAGCTACGGGTGCTTGATGCGCTCTTCTCTCGCGCGGCGCGGCGCTTAGCAAGGGGAATTGTCCTAGGCCAGCCCCTTAATGCCCGCCCAATGCAGCGCCGCAACCGGAAACCCGCGCCTGCGCAGACTTGTGCAGAGGCGGCTTAACCCATCGGTAAGGCCCTTGCGATAGGTCCTCGGCTTATGTCAGCGCTTCCTCCAAAGCAGGCGCACGCAATGCGCGAGACGGCCTCATCAGAGGGCGCTCCTCTCCCCACCCTCGCTGCCAAATGGCAGGACCTGCACGATCAGGCCGCGCGCCTTGCCCGGCTGGCCGAACTCTCGCCCGAACCCTTTGCCGGAGCGGTCGCCGTCTTTCCTGCGCAAATGTCTGAGGCGAGCGAATGGCAGCGCGAACTCGCCTGGCAGGGCATTGACGATATTGACGCCATGATGCGCCCCGGCCTTGCGGCTCTTTCAGCGCTGACGCAGCGCGGTGGAGCGACCAATGCGCCAGCGCTTGCCCTTTGGCGCGAATTCTACGACGCGCGATGCGCTGTCATGACGCTGGCCGAGCAAAAGTCCGCAGAGGATTGACGTTGTTCATTATTTGTTCCAGTCATGAGGTATGGCGGGAACTAGGGCTCAATCGCATGATTCGAAGCAGGACGGCGCGCAAGCGATCCGCGCGGGCGACGTGGCGCGCGGGATCGGGCGCTTGTTCGCCCGCAATGACATCTGGTGCCTGCCGGAGGTTTCGCTGAAGAATTCGCGCCGGGCTGATCTGATGGGTATCGATGCCAAGGGGCTGATTGTCATTGTCGAGATCAAGGTCGCGCGGGGCGACTTGCTGGGCGATACCAAATGGCCCGACTATCTCGAATATTGCGACCGGTTTTACTGGGGGGTGCCGCCCGGTCTGGATCGATCCCCGCTTGAGAGCGATGCCTATCGCCCTGAAATGAGCGGCGTGATTGTCGCGGACAGCTATGATGCCGAAATCGTGCGACCAGCCGCGCTGACCAAGCTCGCCCCGGCCCGGCGCAAGGCGCAGATGGAGCGGCTTGCCCGGCTCGCCATGCGCAGACACACCGCGCTGGTTGATCCGCATTGCGCCGATATCGACACAGCCGGGTGACAATCCAAAGCGCAAGCGGCTGAATACTGTCAATTTCAGGCGCAAGGCGGCATAGTGCTCTACGTGACGGGGACGATCTGGTGATACCGGGCGATACGCCGATTTGGCTGGCTGCGCTGCTGGGTGGGCTGGCGATGAGTGTGATGGTGGCTGTGCGCTACTTTTTCGCCAGCGGAGCCTTTGCGCTTGTCACGCGGCTGGTCCGGCCCGGCCTTTATGCCGGCCTCGACGCTCAGATCGCGCGCGAGATCCGCTATTCCATGCTCGCAGCACTGATCTATGGCGCGCCGACGGGGCTCATTATCTGGGGCTGGCGACACCATGGCTGGACACTGATCTACAGCGATTTCAGCGCCTATCCGCTATGGCACCTGCCGCTCTCGGTGTTCCTCTATCTCTTCGTTCAGGACAGCTGGTTCTATTGGAGCCACCGCGCGATGCACTGGCCGGGCCTGTTTCGCATGGCTCACAAAGTGCACCATGACAGCCGGCCGCCAACCGCATGGACCGCAATGAGCTTTCACCCGATTGAATCCGTAAGTGGGGCGATTGTGCTGCCGATCCTCGTTTTTCTCGTCCCGATCCACATCGCAATGATCGGTGTTGTGCTTACGGTTGCCACTGTAATGGGAGTGACAAACCACGTGGGCTGGGAGATGTTTCCGCGCTGGATTGTTCATTCACCGTTGGGACATTGGCTGATAACCGCCAGCCATCACGAGCGGCACCATGAGGAATATCGATGCAATTACGGCCTGTACTTCCGCTTTTGGGACCGTGTCTGCGGGACCGATCGCGGCCTGTCACAGCGGATCGTGGAAGAGGCCGAAGCAGCAAGGGCCAAGGCATGAAACGCGCGGTGATCTGTGCGCTTGGCTCCGTGATGGTCTGCGCGGCATTACCGGCGAGCGCAGGCGAGGTTGTCATCACAATCACCGATCTGCGCTCAACCAAAGGCGTGGTGAGAGCCTGCATGACGACGCAGGAAAAAATCTTCCCCAAGTGCCGCAAGGACCCGGACTCGCACCGCACTGTTGTTGACGCCGGTGAGACCGTGACGATCCGCTTCACTGACGTCGAACCGGGCGACTATGCGATTGCCCTGCTGCATGATGAGAACAATGACGGCAAGGCCAACCGGGTCCTCGGCATGGCGCCCAAGGAAGGCTATGGCTTTTCGCGCGATGCTCCTGTGCGCATGGCCCCTCCGAAATTTGGCGATGCGGTGTTCGAGCATACAGGCGAAGACCAGCAATTGATGATCAAGATGCGCTATTTCTTCTAAGGCGAAATGCGGGCCTGACATCATGGTTTCAGGACCGTGAAGCCATAGCCCTCGAAAAAGTCGCGACAATTTTGGCGCAACTTAACGCGATGTTTACCACGTCGCGCGCAAGCTCCTGACCATACACGGTAATAAGGGGCAGGAATAGCCATGGACACGCTGCGTGGGAACTTCGGATCGGGCGAGTATGACGACCGCCACGATTTCGATGCGAGCGATGAGCTCGACGCTGCAATGCACGGCGAAGAGGCACCGCGCGATCTGCCGCCTGCCGCAATCGGCCAGGATGAGCGCCGCATGCAGGTGCGCGCCTATAATCACTGGGCTGGCCTGCTGGGTGATCACACATTCCCCTCAATCGAAGATCTGGAGCCTGACGCGCTTCCCGACTTTGGCCCGCATTCGGTGCTGTTGGATTTCTCTTCGGGTATTGAAGATCCCATCGTTCATTATCTGGGTGACAAGCTCGCCGATGAATGCGGCGCACCTCGGCCGATTGAACGGCTTTCAGACGTGCCGCCGCGTTCGCTGCTGAGCCGCATCACCGATCACTATATGCAGATCATGGCGAACCAGGCCCCGATCGGGTTCGAAGCCGAGTTCGTGAATCAGCGCGGCAGCTCCATCCTCTATCGCGGGATCCTGCTGCCATTCTCCAGCGACGATGATACCATCGATTTCATCTATGGCGTCATCAACTGGAAAGAGATGGCTGACGCGGCGACGGCCGATGAGCTTTTGCTTGAGATTGATCAGGCGCTTGATGCGGAAGATGATGCACCGGGCGTCCCGACGCCGCGCCATCATGATGATCCCATCGCCGATTGGGCTGACTCGCCTGCGCATGAAGCGGGTGAGTATGCGGACAGCGGCGACGAGGCCCCTGAACTGATCAGCCCTGCCCCTGATATGCTGAGCGACAATATTGCGGATTTCGGCCAGGATTTCAGCGCTGAACCGGTCGAGGAGGAAGCTCCCGTCGGCGTCGACCTGCCTGTTCCCGATTTCGGGCAATATGCGCTCGACGATCCCGATGAGGACGAAGATGATGGCGAAGAGGGCGGCGCATACAGCTTTGCCTCGCTGGCCGATTACATCGAAGCCCCGGCCAAGAAAGCGGTCGATCTCGACGCGGATGAGTTCGATCCGGCAGACTATCAGGTCGAAGGCGTTGAGCTGTCCGAGGCTGAGGAAGCCGCGGTTCCGACCGCCTATGAGCCGCCCTTTGAAGATTACGCAGAGGAGCAGACAGAGGAACAGGCAGAAGAGCCGGTAGCAGAACCTGCCTTCGTCGAAGAGCACCCCTTGGAAGCTCCGCAAGCGCTCTCACCCGTTGCGGTTGAGCCAGACTTTGCCGCAGACACGTTGGCCGACGATGCCGATATTTACGGCTGCCTCGCCGCAGCGCGCGAACTTGCGCGCAGTGCCAGCGCTTCGGAAGATCGTAGCCGTCAGGCGCTCTATGCCGCAGTGGGCCGCGCCTATGACTTCTCGCTTGCCGCCAAAGAAGCGCCGCAAGCCTATGACGCGCTGATCGAGCAAAGCGGGCTGACCGTGCAGGAACGCGCGCCGATGACGCCGGTGGTGAAACTGGTCTTTGGCAGCGAATACGACAAGACCCGCCTCACCGAATACGCCGCTGTTCTGAACCACGCGCACCGGCTGGACCTTGCGCGCGGGACTCTGGCGGACTTCCTTGCCGAAGCCGATGGCGGCCTCAAAGGCGTGGTCAATGCCGAACGCCGCCTGCGCCGTGAGGAAAGCGGCAAGGTGGTTGAGCCGGAAAATGTCATCCGCGAAGCTCTGGCGCAGAAACTGCGTGAGCTTGAAGCGATGATGCTTGAGGCAGAAGGCCCCGAATTCTCTCTCGTCATGGTGCGCCGCGACGCGCAAGAGGGCATTCAGGTGATCGGCGAATTGAGCGATGACATCGCGATGATGGAACGTGCCGCGCGCCGTTTGATCGCCTGAACCTGCGGGCCAACCAACCCCAACCCCAACCCTTTTCGCCTCTATACGGAAGGGTCTCGGGCGATTAGAGCCGCTGTCACTCCGGCAGTGAGAGGCGATTGATCTTGCGTATATTGCTGTGGGCGCTTGCTGCGCTTGCTCTTGTTCTGATCATCGGGATGATTGCCGTCCAGATTGCCATAGCGCGCAACGGGCCTGCTGTGCTCAACGCTGTGGACCGGATAACCGGAGGCGATCAGGGCGCCGCCAGACTCGCAACGATTTCAACCGGAGAGCATCCTTCGCAAAAGGCGGTAGTCTGGGGTCCTGCAAACCGTAAGGCCGATGAAGCGCCGCTTCGGGTGATTGTGTTTGCGCATGGCGGCAGTTGGCGATCGGGCGATCCAAAAGATTACGGCTTTCTGGCCCGCGCCTTTGTATCAAAGGGGTTTATCGTTGTCCTCGCCGGATACCGTCTCGTAAAAGAGGATGCACCCGATGGCGTATATCCTGCGATGATTGAGGATACGGCGCGCGTGATCCAATGGGCTCATGAACAGATCGCGCAATATGGCGGCGATCCTGATCGCATCATCCTCGCCGGGCATTCGGCAGGCGCTTACAATGTGATGATGGCCACACTGGAGCGGCAATGGCTCAGCGACAAGGGCGTTGATCCTGATGCGATTGCGGGCGTTGTCGGAATGTCTGGCCCGTATGATTTCTTCCCCTTCGACAGCGAATCCACCATCGCCGCTTTCGGCCCGGCCAGCGACGCTGAGGCGACGCAGACCTTCAACCATGTTCGCGGCGATGCGCCCCCTATCCTGCTGATTCATGGTGAGAAGGACAGTCTGGTCAGGCCGCGAAACTCGCGCGAGCTGGCGCAATTGATTGAGACTGCAGGAGGTTCGGCGACGCTGTTGCTCTATCCCGATATGGAGCACAATGACCCGCTGATCGCGCTTGCCTCGCCATGGCGCAGCAATCGCACGGTGGCACAGGACATCGCCGAATTTGCCATGACGGCCAGCGCGCCCGCTTCGCAGTGAGCAGCGCACAGTTTGCAGGCTGTGACACGCTTTCAGTTTCCGTTCAGACCATAGTGGGTTAAGACCGCCCACTATGCGCCTCTTTCGCTCCTTGCCCGTCTTCGCCCTCGCACTGGTCGCCGCTCTCACTGCCGCTGTCAGCCCGGTTCACGCTCAATCGATCCTGCGCGATGCGGAAACCGAACAATTGCTCGAAGACCTGATCTCGCCGCTGGTTGAGGCGAGCGAGTTGGAGGATAGCAATGTCGAAGTCGTCCTGATCAACGACAATTCGATCAACGCTTTCGTTGCTGGTGGACAGATCGTTTACGTCCATTCCGGCCTGCTCAACGCCGCTGAGACAGCGAACGAGGTGCAAGGCGTCCTCGCGCACGAGCTTGGCCATATCACCGGCGGTCACGTAGCCCGGTTTGAAGAGCGCATTGCTGGCGCGCAAGGGCTGACCCTGCTTTCGCTGCTCGCCGGTGTGGGCGCAGTCCTTGTAGGCGCGCCGCCAGAGGCTGGCTTGGGTCTGTTTGGCGTGGGAATGCAGGCGGGTACGGCCAACTTTTTGAGCTTCAACCGTAATCAGGAAGCCTCGACTGACCTTGCCGGCGCGCGCTATCTGTCCGGCGCAGGCATTTCCGGCCGCGGCATGATAAAGTTCTTCGAACGTCTGCGCAATTTCGAAATCCGCCGCGGCTACAGTCAGGCCGATGAGGCCGCTTATGGTCGCACCCACCCGCTTTCAGGGGATCGTGTGGCGACCTTGCGCGAGCTGCTGGAGAAAGACCCGGCCTGGTCCAAGCCTGTGGACCCTGAATTGCAGGCTCGCTTTCTGAGGGCACGGGCCAAGCTTTACGGTTATCTGGCGGAGCCTCGGCGCACCTTCAATCTCTATCCTGAAAGCGATGAAAGCCTGCCTGCGCACTATGCCCGCGCCTATGCCTTTCACAAGGATGCACAGGTGACAAAAGCGCTGAGCGAGGCGGATGTGCTGCTGGCGAGCAATCCGGACAATCCGTATTATCTGGAGCTTCAGGGGCAGATCCTGCTTGAGTCGGGCAAACCCGAAGAAGCTCTAACTCCGCTGCGGCGGGCGACCGAGATGACGCGCAATCACCCGCTGATCGCGTCGATCTTCGGGCATGCCCTGATCGCAACCGAGGACGAAGCCAATTTTGACGAGGCAGAGCGCGTGCTGCGCGCCGCTGTGGCGAAGGACCGCTTCAACCCGTTCGCATGGTATCAGCTGGGCGTGGTCTATGCGGCCCGAGGCGACATCCCGCGCGCGCGGCTCGCCAGTGCCGAGCAGCAGGTGATGAACCGCAGCTACCCCGCCGCCTTGCGCAATGCTCAGGCCGCCGAAGCCGGACTGCCCGTCGGCTCGCCCGACTGGATCCGCGCGCAAGACATCGCGCTCGAAGCCCGATCCGCCCTTGAGCGTTTGCGCGACCGCTGAGCGGCCAGATATATCGCGGACACCATGAAAGGCGGCTCTGGCGCTTGCCTGCTCCACCCTATAGATCGGCACGACTATGACAGACCAGCAATCACAATCGAGCTTTCGCTCCGCAATTCTGACCGCGCTCACCGCCTTGATCTTTGGCTTTCTGGGCGCAGCGATCTGGTCTTTGTCAGGCCTTGCCGACAACCGCACGCGCACATTCCTGATACAGAACCCCGATATCCTGCCGGCCATGGCCACCGCGCTGCAAACGCAGGAGGCGTCAAAGCGGCTCGCACAGGCGGGAGGCGCGGTGTTCGAACCGTTTGAAGGGGCCGTGCTAGGAAACCCTCTGGGTTCCAAAACACTGGTCGAATTCACCGATTACAACTGCCCCTATTGTGAGGCGAGCCTGCGCGATGTGATGTCGCTGGTGGAGGATGATCCTGAGCTTAGAGTGATCGTGCGCGAATATCCGATCTTTCAGGGCAGCGATGTGGCCTCGCGCATGGCATTAGCAGCCGCGTTGCAAGGCAAGTATGAGGCATTTCACAAGGCGATGTTTGCACTCGGCCCGGCGACCCCTCAATCGGTTGAGAAAGCCGCGATTGCTGTTGGCCTCGACATGGAGCGGGCAAAGGCCGACGCCGTGAGCGACCGTGTGACCGCCGAACTCGCCAAGAACACCGCGATTGCCCGCCAGATCGGCTTTGGCGGCACGCCAGCCTGGGTCACCGGGGACACCGCAATCGAAGGCGCGGCGGGCGTTGAACGGTTGAGAGACGCCATTGCCAATGCAGGACCTCAGGCGGAAAGCTGATGCGCAGAGCCGCTCGGGCTTTAGCTTTAGGACCTGCATTCAGGACCGCCCTTGTTCTGAGCTTGCTCGCCCTTGCGCCTCCCAACATGGCGGCGGCGCAAAAACTCAAGAATGTCGATCTTGATGCTGAACGCGCTGGGATAGGCTATTTTCAGGACGCCGATCAGCGTTTGCAGGATGTGGGCTGGCAGCTTGTTCGAGGCAATGCGGCGTTTTGCGCAAAGACGATCCCCTCAATCGGGCTGAAGCTACAGGACACCGCCAGCTATGGTCGCCCGGATATTGCCAAGGCCGCTCTCGGTCTAAAAGGCGCTTTCGCGGTTCAGACTGCCGCGGTCGGGTCTCCTGCTGCATTGTCGGGCGAATTCGTGCGCAATCGCGAGGTGACACGGCTTGGATCGGAGGACCCCAACAGTTGGGAGGGGGGCAAGCGGCAATATTGGGACAGGCTTACCCGCGCACATGACTGGATCGATAATCACCTTGCCAACACTGGCGCAGTCACCGTCACCTTCGCAGATGGTGAGGCTGCCACGGTGGAGGCCGTCAATGTCTGCGCCACTCGTTTTGAAATGCTGGGCGGATCCAAAGAAGCTCTCGCCAACGGCTCCAGCGTATTTCTCGGCGTGCGCTTTCCCGGCCTTGCGTGGGAGGAAGATGCCGTCTTTGCAGGCGTCGTGGCGCACGAACTGGCGCACAATCTGCTTGGCCACACCGTCTGGCTCGATCGCAACAAGCGCAAGCGCAAACATGTGCGCCTGACCGAGCGCGAGGCGGACCGCCTGATGCCGTGGCTGTTGGCCAATGCGGGGTATGATCCGCAAGCGGCCTATGATTTCATGACCCGCTGGGGCAAAAACCACAGCGCCGGGTTCTTCCGCAACCGCGCCTATGAAGGCTGGGACGAACGGGCCGAGTTTATCGCGGCTGAAATCCCCATCGTCCGCGAATGGGTGGAGCGCGAAGGCAAAGCCGACTGGTCAGCGCATTTCCGGCGCGAGATTGACCCTGATATGGGATTGGAAATGGCGCAAAGCGACTGATCGGCAAAGGGCAATATGGGGGTCGATATGGCGCTGTTCCGTTTGCTCTCAGGATCGCCCGCCCGAAGCGTGCGGCGAAGGCCCGGCAAAATCCTCTGCCCCGCGCGCGCAAAATCGGCTACATGACTCTTATATGGCTCGCACGATGGCAATGCTCCCAATCCAGCCGGCGCCGTTCTTTGCAAGCAAGAACCGCGCATTCTGGAACCTCCAGCTGGCCGGCTGGGGCGGCGCTTTCCTGCTGCGCGCAGTGGCCGCCTTTACCAACGGATTGCCGCTCAACTACCTCGTCCTGATGCTGCTGACGACGGTGACGGGCTTTTCGATCAGCCTGATCCTCTCCGTCGCCTATCGCCAGCTTATCGGTCGCAAGCCGTTCGTGACCTGGGGTGTGACCTCTTTGGTGCTGATTGGCGCGGTGATCGTCTATGGCTCGGTCGAGGTGTGGGCGCGCAGCATCTATTACGGCGACCCCGGCGATGCGACCTTTGCGCAGCGCTTTATCGGTGTGTCATTCATCCCGCTCACGCTGCTGGGCGGGTGGAGCGCGCTGTATTACGCGATCAATTTCTTCCTCACGGTCGAGCGGCAGGCGGACCGGCTCGAACGGCTCGAAGCGCAAGCGACCGCTGCGCAGCTCGCTATGCTGCGCTATCAGCTTAACCCGCATTTCCTGTTCAACACATTGAACTCGATCAGCACGCTGGTCCTGCTCAAACAGACCGAGCCCGCCAACGCGATGCTCACCAGGCTCTCAAGCTTCCTGCGGCACACGCTGATCACCGAACCGGGCAGCCAGGTCACGCTGGAGCAGGAAGTGGAGACACTGCAGCTTTATCTCGATATCGAACGCATGCGGTTTGAAGAGCGGCTGCGCACCCAGTTCGAGATCGAGGAGATAGCCCTGAGCGCGCGCCTGCCTTCCATGTTGCTGCAACCGCTGATTGAGAACTCGATCAAATATGCGGTCGGCGCGCAGGAAGAGGGCGCGCTGATTTCGCTCACTGCGTGCGTGATCGGCCAGCATCTGCGGCTGAGCGTTGAAGATACCGGGCCGGGAGCGGAACTGTCTCCGGGCTCCTTCACACCGGGCAATCGCGTCACAGCGCCAACCTCGACCGGAGTAGGCCTCGCCAATATTCGAAACCGCCTTGTACAAGCCTATGGGACGAACCATCTGTTTGAAACCCGCTCGCAGCCCGGCGGAGGATTTACAGTGTTGATCGAGATTCCCTTTATCTCGGCGCGCGAAACCGCTCCCCTCGGCAGCGATGCCTATGCAAGTTCCCAGACCGACGCGCAGCAAACCCCCGGCTCGCGTCGCGACACACCGCCTGCCCCCGCAGGCACTCCGAATGGCACATCGAGGGAAACTCTGGGAGAAACGCCATTCGACACCGACCCAGCTCATCACCCCGCTACGGGGTCAGCGCTGGGCCCCGCTTTAGGATCATGAAGCCATGACTATCCGTGCAATCATCGTCGACGATGAAAAACTCGCTATCCAAGGCCTGCAATTGCGGCTCGAACCGTTTGAGGATGTCGAAGTGATCGACACCTGCTCAAACGGTCGCGAGGCCATTCGCAAGATCAAGACCGAGAAACCCGATCTTGTCTTCCTCGACATCCAGATGCCGGGCTTTGACGGGTTCAGCGTGGTCAAGGGCGTGATGGAGATCGAACCGCCGCTGTTTGTGTTCGTCACCGCCTATGCAGAGCATGCCATCCGCGCTTTCGAAGCCAATGCGGTCAATTATCTGATGAAGCCGGTCGACGAAGACAAGCTGGCGGACACGATTGAGCGCGTGCGTCAGCGTCTGTCGGAGAAGAAGTCCTCCGAAGATGCCGGCCAATTGCTCGATGTCCTGAGCGAAGTGGCGCCAGACCGTGCCGCGCAGTTCAACGAAGGCGATCTGGACGGCGACAGCGGCGACCGGTTCGAAAAGCTCATCAATGTAAAAGATCGCGGCAAGATCTTCCGCGTCGAGGTGGACTCAATCGAGCATATCGAGGCAGCCGGCGACTATATGTGCATCCGCACAGCGGACAATTCGCTGATCTTGCGCGAAACGATGAAAGACCTTGAGCGCCGTCTGGACCCGCGCAAGTTCCAGCGCGTCCACCGCTCCACCATCGTCAACCTCGATCAAGTGCGTCAGGTGAAACCGCACACGAATGGCGAATGCTTCCTTGTGCTCGACAGCGGGCAGGAAGTGAAAGTTTCGCGCAGCTATCGCGATGTGGTCGCGCGGTTCGTGCATTGATGTTTGGTCCCGTATTCGGGTAGCTGGTCGCCATGAAGAAAGGTCATGGTCTCAAGCGGATGCTTCCTGTCATTGATCGCACGGAGCTGGAAGGGATGCCCACAGGCGCTCTTCTAGCCCGGCTCAAACGCTTGCGATGGTGCGAAGACGACCCGCAGGGCTCAGATTTGACGCCGCATGAGATTGCGCAGGCTGATGGGAATATCCTGTTTAAGAGCGATCATCTTTGGAAGGCAGCCTATGCCGACGTGAAGGCCATCCTCGCCACGCGCGAGCACATCGAACGCAGGACCGGTTGATTTCATGACTTTTACCCTTCCCGGCTTTGACCTTGACCGCTTTGTCCGCGAAACGCTTGCCGAAGACCTTGGCGTTGGCCTTGAAGGCGGCGGCCATGACGTCACCTCTGAAAGCGTTATCCCGGCTGATGCGCGCTTTTCGGGCGTCATGGACAGCCGCGATCCGATTGTCGTTGCAGGCCTGCCGCTGGCCGAGGCGTTCTTCCGCCATCTCGATCCCGAAGTGCAGATTGAAACGCTGGTGAGCGACGGCGACAGCGTCTCAGCCGGGTCCGATCTGATGCGCATGAAGGGTAATGCCCGCGCTTTGCTAACCGCCGAACGCAGCGCGCTCAACATCGTCCAGCACCTCTCTGGCATCGCCAAGATGGCGCGCGATTATGTCACCGCCATGCGAGAGGGCAGCGCGACCTGCACCCTACTCGACACACGCAAGACCCTGCCCGGCCTGCGCTTTCTGGAGAAATATGCGACCCGGATGGGCGGCGCGCAAAATCACCGCATGGGACTGTGGGACGCTGCGATGATCAAGGATAACCACGTCGCGGTCGCCGGAAGCGTCGGCGAAGCGGTGCGGCGCGCGGCCGAAGCGGGCGTCAAACCGATCATCTGCGAGGTCGACCGGCTCGACCAGATCGAACCCGCGCTGGAGGCAGGGGCGCATCACTTGCTGCTCGACAATATGTCGCCCGAAACGCTCAAAGAGGCTGTCGCGATGATCGGGGGACGCGCCGCGACCGAGGCGAGCGGCGGGATCAATCTCGACACCATCGCCGCCAAGGCTGCCAGCGGGGTCGATTACTGCTCGGTCGGTCGGCTTACACAAAGTGCACCGGCGGCCGATGTCGGGCTGGATTTCACTCCGCTATGAGCAGCGCGTCATGACCGGCACACGCGGGCCGCGCCCATGGCCTATCCATGCCTTTGCAGCGATCTTTCTGGTGGCCAGCTTAGCGAGCCTGGTCCTTGGTCTGAGCGACCTGGACTTTGCGCAGAGCCGCTTTGCCGAGCTTCAGCCAGACTGGGCATGGGACCGCGACCGCACCATTATCGCCTTGAGCGCACGCGCGTCGATCTTTCTCATTCCGATCCTGCTGGTCTGGGTCAGAGGACGCAGCCCGGCACGCTGGGTCATCGGGTTCCTTACAAGCCTTGGGTTGATGAACGCGCTTTGGGCGCTTGCCGAGGCGGGAATGGCAGGTGAGATAACGCCGCATCTGGCGATGAACACTCAGACACTGGTCACGGCGATTGCGCTTTTCTGCGCTGCGGCGCTGCTTTTCACTCCGGCTGCAAAGCAATGGCTGCTGTGGAAGAGTGACGAGGCGGAAGGATAGACATGCGCGCTTTTGCTCATGGCCTCGCGCTTGCGGCGGTGATCGCTCCAGCCTGCGCCCACGCCCAGGCCTATCAATGCCGCGCGCCGCAAGTCTCCAGCGTTCCTAGTATTGCCCCCGATAGCAAGCCGCGCACCATGCCCACGACCGGCTATACCCTCGCACTCAGCTGGTCGCCGGAATTCTGCAAGCCGCGCGAAAGCTCGCCTTCGCACCGGGTGCAGTGTTCGGGCAGCAATGGGCGGTTTGGCATGGTCGTCCACGGGCTTTGGCCACAAGGGCAGCGCAGTTGGCCGCAATGGTGCAAACAGCGTGAGCCCCTCACTCCCGCAGAGCTACGCCGGAACCTGTGCATGATGCCCAATAGCCGCCTGATTGCGCGCCAATGGGCCAAGCATGGCAGCTGCATGACCAAGAAGCCGGAAACCTATTTCGGCGTCACGCGCATCCTGTGGGAGAGCTTGGCGATACCCGAATATGATCGGATCAGCCGTGAGGACGATCTTACCGCAGGCCGCATCCGCGAAGCCTTTGCGGATGCCAATCCCGGCCTTCCCAAGTCTGCCGTCGGCGTGAAGCTGAATGAGCGTGGTTGGCTGCAGGAGTTGCGGATCTGTTATTCGAAGGATTTTCGGCCCACGCGCTGCGATGATCGTCGCTACGGCGCGCGCGATGCTGCCAATGCAAGGATCTGGCGGGGCTTGTGAATTTGGGTCTCAGGCCCTAATGTTACGTTGTAACGTTGACCCCCAAACGACCTCTGGCCCTTTCCCCCCATGACCCTTCTTGCCCAACCTGCAGCGCAGCTGTCTTACTCTCCTGAGGTGCTCCCGCGCATTCTTGAGGATGATTGCAACCTTGCAATCTGGCAGCGCCAGCCGCTGTCGCGCATTGCGGCGCTCCCGTTGAAAACGATCGCGCCCATGCGCTTTGCCGCAAGCTTGTCCGATCTGGAAAACCGGCTTGAGGAAGAATGCAGTGCAGCAGGCTATCCCGACAGCCCTGCGCTCCAGGCGCTGATCCGCGACATTGTCAGCCTTGCCGATCACTATTGCGCCATCATGCAGCTCGCCCGGGTGCAAGTGCGGCTGGACATCGTGACGACGGATAGCTGCCGCAAATTCCACGCCGACTATGTCAAAGCGCGCCTGATCACGACCTATGCCGGCACCGGCACACAATGGATCGAGGGGGCTGACGTGGCCCGCATAGCCAAGGGCGCAGAGCCTGCCAATGTGAACACGCTATCCGCAGGCGATGTCGGACTGTTCAAAGGCAAGATGTGGACGCAGGACCCCGCCATCCACCGTTCCCCGCCGATTGCGGGGACAGGGGAGCATCGGCTCGTGCTGGTTCTTGACCCGGTGCGAGAGGGGTGAGAGGGTCCGTGCATGCGAAACACCTTCCGTGCCGTGTGCTTTCTCATTGCTTTTGTGCCGCTCTATTTTAGCACAACACAGCTCATCCATGGAGCGGGCGACGTGAGCCCGGCATTGGATAGCCAATACCGTTACATGTCGGGGCTCTATCTGGCGATTGCACTTGGCATGCTGGTGGTGGCTTGGAAGGCAGAGAAAGTCTTTGCCTTAGCCGTCATCTTGATACTCGCTGCATTTCTTGGAGGGGTGGGCCGCCTTATCTCTCTGAATGAGGTAGGCATGCCTAACCCCGGTCAGCACACGGGCATGTTCATCGAGCTGTCTATGCCGCTCTTGCTGGTCTGGCTGTGGATCATCGCGCGCCAAGTTAAGCGCTAACGCCGCTCCCGGAAAAACGCCCTCAACAATTCCGCCGCTTCCTCTTCGCCCATGCCGGTGTAAACTTCGGGGCGGTGCAGGCATTGTTCTTGTTCGAAGACGCGCGCACCGTGCTCCACGCCGCCGCCTTTGGGATCGCTTGCCCCGTAGTACAGCCGCGCAATCCGAGCGTGGCTGATAGCGCCCGCGCACATCACGCAGGGCTCAAGCGTCACGTAGAGATCGCAACCGGTCAACCGATCATCGCCCAGTTTCTCAGACGCCATGCGGATCGTGCGCATCTCTGCATGGCCCGTGGGGTCAGGTGGGAAGCGGGTCGCGTTTCCGGCAATGGCGATCACCTCATCCCCCTTGACCACCACCGCGCCCACAGGCACTTCGCCCGCCTCAGCCGCTTCGCGCGCGGCTTGCAAGGCGAGTTGCATGGGTTCGGGCAAAGGCCAGCGCTTGGTCATGCTCCCGGCGCTAGCTCTCGCGGCACTACGAATCAATTGACGATTCGGTGACACCCCGCTATGCGGCCCGCTTTCCGGGACATCCGAACAATCGGACCGCGAAACACGCGGCGCGCCCCATACCGTAAACGAAAGACGAGATTTATCATGTCGCGCATTTGCGAACTGACCGGCAAGGGCCGCCAGACAGGCCACAATGTAAGCCACGCCAACAACAAGACCAAGCGCGTCTTCCTGCCTAACCTGCAGAACGTAACGCTGCTGAGCGAGACGCTGGATCGCAGCTTCAAGTTCCGCGTGTCGACCCACGGCCTGCGCTCGGTTGAGCACAATGGCGGCCTCGACAACTGGCTGATGAAGACCAAGGATGACAAGCTGTCTGCCCGCGCGCTTAAAGTGAAGCGTGAGCTTAAGAAAGCGGCTGTGGCGACTGCCTGATCCAGCATTGCCCTGCCCGTTGGAGACGATGGGCGGGCGATTGATAACGAAAAGGCGTGCGAGGCTTACTCGCGCGCCTTTTGTTTTGGCTGTTCGATCTGAACCGCCTCTTCCGCCTCGTCCGACACTTCCACCCCGTCCGCGGCGTCCATCGCTTGCGGATCAAGGCGCAATTTCACCACCAATGTGCGCTGCATGGCGGACAGATTGTCGTCGGAGATTAGCCAGATATCGAGCGCGCCGTCCTCACGTTCCTTAAGCGCTATCCCTTCGTAATTGTCGCGCGGAGCAATGGCGGTGAGATCGACGATAAATTCAGGCTTCATCACTTGCGGTTCGCCCGCGCGCGGCAGGTCAGCAATGGCAATGCGCACTTCGAACGGCGGCAGGCCCCAGACAACCTTGCGCACCAGCAAGAGAAGCCGACCATCGGGAAGCTCGGTCGCGTCGGTGATCCCGAAACCACGAAGGGGAGGCTCATAGGTGAAGGTTGCAGGCATAACGCCGCTATTGGGGTCATCAGGATAGATCAGCCCGTCACCGCCGCTTTCCGGAATAATGACGAAACGCCCATCGCGCAGCCGCACCATGGCCTCCGCGCCGGAATTGACGCTCCAGTCCACTTCATCAGCGATGATCCGCACATCCTCGGGCTCGCTCCTTACGTTGAAGCGCTGAATGGCGTGCACATTTTCATAGCCCAGCCAATACTGACCCGTCTGGGGGTCGTTCGTGGCCGATTCAATGTCCCACAAGGTCTTCCAATAGCCCTCAGTGACAAATTGCAGGTCGAGCATAGTGGGAGGGCGGAGCCTGTCACCGCGCTTGAAGGGCTCTTGCGGCTTGTCAGGTTCGCGAAACGTGAAGCGTGTCCCGCGATCGGAAAACGCGCGCAAAGTGTTGTCGGGCAAAGACAGCAGCGCCGAGAAACCTCCGAAAGCCCGGCCCTTGCCGCGATATTCCCACACCCCTTCGAGCGTCCAACCTGCGGGAGGCTCTTCGCCTGGCTCATCGACCGTGTGCAAGGTTATCGGCTTGTCAAAGCCGCGGGTCACAGGCGTGCGAACATAGGTTCCGGGGGCAAGCGCCAGCGCGATCAAAAGGATGGGAAGGATACGCAGGAACACGCATCGCCCTTCCGTCACAGCATGCTCTGCGTCAACAGCGATTGGCAATTAGAGGCTCTTAATCCCGCTCAACGCACATTTCAGGTGCCAATCACTGCATCGGGCCTGTGAAGAGCAAGGGATCAAGCCGCGCATCGTTCCATTTCAGGCCCCAATGCAGGTGCGGGCCAGTCGAGCGCCCGGTGGAGCCGACATTGCCGATATACTGGCCCTGGCGCACCGCTTCGCCCTCTTTGACAGCGATCTTCGAGGAATGGAGGAAGGCGCTGTTCAGCCCTGCGCCGTGATCGATGATGATCAACCCGCCCTCAAGGCTGAAGCCGGTGCGCGCCAACACCACCACGCCATCGGCAGGCGCCACATAGGGAACGCCATTTCCCGGCGCGATGTCGATCCCCGAATGATAGCTGCCCGGCTCACCCTTATAGATGCGCTGGCGCCCGAACTTGCCCGAAATGCGCCCCTTGACTGGCCAGATGAAGTCCTGCGTCCAACCCGCTGCGTCGGTTTGCGTGGCGCGCGCGGCGACAATTGCATTGTATTCGGGCTCGCGTTTCTTCCACCATGCCTCGCTCGACCCGCTAGGGCGCTTGGCAATGTTGACCCGTTGGATCTGCCATTCGCGCGGGGAAATGGTGAGCGTCTCGGTTTGCTCTGGGCCATCGGCAAGGGTGAAACGCAGCAGCAATTCGCCGGGACTGTCGCGGTCAAAGGCGGCAAAGAACTGGCCGTCAGACGAGAGTTCAAGCGCTTGTTCGCCAAGTGTCGCGCTCACTGCCCCGGCAGGCGCTTGTCCTCGGATAAAGCCGCCCTGCGTCATCTCCCCTGAATAGGACAGGCGGCGCGGTTCTTCAGCCTCTGGCGCGGCAGGCTGGGTGTCGATTACGGCTTGTGCAGGGATGGTGGGATCGGCCGCCTGCGGTTCGCTCGCCGAGCAGCCGAAAAGACCGATAAGAGCCTCATTTCGCTGGCTCTTATCGGTCTT
>JBCBMN010000038.1:0-19949 GCA_039822745.1 Pseudomonadota bacterium
CCCTTACAAAAGTCGCAGGTTTTGCCCTTGGCCATGCGAGCCAACACGGCTCGGTTCGCAATCTCATCCAGCGCGAGCAGCAGATCGCGCAGATCCTGAGAGACCGCCTTTCGCGTGACTCTTGGCGAGCCATCCAGCGCGACATGCCCGCTTTCAATCCTGACGACCTTGACGCAATCGCCACGGCTTGTGACCGTCTGATCGAGCGCCATGCGAGCTTATCATGGCTGTTGTCAGACGGGATGAGCCGAGGGCCTGAATGGCAGTTCCTCAATATGGGAATGAGCGTTGAGCGGGCATCGATCATCCTCCAAGCGGCGCAGGCCATCATTCCGGGCAGCGCGAGCGCCGATGACCTATCCGCGCTGCTGGAGCTGATCGATTGCCAATCGCTCTATCGCAGCCGCTATCTGACGATGCCGTATATCGCGCGTGTCTATGACATGGCTCTGCTGGAACCAGCGCAGCCTCGCGGGCTGGCTTTCCAAATCAGCAAGATCGAAAAGCACCTGTCTTCGATCCCGCCGCTGCGAACTGATGGATTGCCGGAAGAGCCCCTGCACGCAGTGCGACAGCTTCGCGCGAGGATAGAGGGGCTTGAGGCAACCGAGATCGGACCGATGACGCTCGAAGAACTGCGCACGGAACTGGCAACTCTTTCAGAGGCGATTAGCGAGCGGTATTTCCTGCAGGCGGATCGATCCAACGAAGTGCGCATGCGTCGGCTGTTCTGATGCGATTTTCGGTGCGCCATGTCAGCAAACTCGCCTACGCTTCTCCTGTGGCGCGAGCACGGTTCAACCTCAGGCTCAGTCCGCGTCTTCGGGATGGGCAAAAGCTTGTTCGGCAGGAACTTCTTTTGTCGCCTGAGGCGGTGAGTCTTGAAGACACGCCAGGGCCATATTGGGTCAGCACAAGGCAGGTGGAGTTCGATAAGCCGCTCAAGACGCTGGAGGTCGCAAGCAGTTTCGAGATCGAAATCACGCCGCCGACCGTACCCACGTCTGGCCCCAGCCTATCAGCGGTCCGGCGCGAGGCGTTAGAAGACGCCAGCCTCAGCGAACTTGCTCCAGCTCCGTACTTATTCGCATCCCGAATAACCACAATGAGCGAAGCAATCAGTTCATGGGGTGCGACGCATTTGCAGCCAGACCATGATGTCATCGCTGCAGTGACTGCGCTGATGGAGACCCTCCATGCCGAGTTCACCTATGACGCCGAGGCAACCGACAGCGATACCCCGCCCGAAGAATCCTTCGCCGCGCGTGCAGGCGTGTGCCAGGACTTCACTCATGTGATGATCATGGCGCTTCGTGCGCAAGGTATTCCCGCCGCCTATGTAAGTGGATACCTCCTTACGCTACCACCACCGGGCAGGGAGAAGCTGGTCGGCGCTGACGCCATGCATGCCTGGGTTGAAGTGTGGTGCGGGCGAGAGCTTGGTTGGGTGGGGTTTGACCCAACCAACAATTGCCTAGTCAGTGAGGATCACATCTCCATTGGAATGGGCCGCGACTATGCCGATGTCGCCCCGATCGACGGCACGTTCATCGGCAGCGCCCCGCAATCCATGTCGAGCGCCGTTGACGTTGAATTGGTGGGATAGGCCTTAACGCTTACTCACCGGGCTTGTTCTCAAGGGCACCAAGCACGGAATCCCAGCGTACCAGCTTGAAATTCTGCGCATTCGGCGGGTTCACGCCGTCTTGCGCGACGAACAGACCCGCAGGAAAATCAGGCCCGAAATCTCGCGGATCGAGCGCAATACCGTCGGTTTCCTCGGTCGCGCCGAAATCTCCCTCGGCAATGCGAAAACGACCCAAGGGCGTCATGTCCGGAAGGAGATACACAGCATAGGCATTGTCGCCCTGACTCGAAGCGACAAGATAACCACCGTCCTCACCCTCTGGCGCGAGAGCAAGCCCTTCGACATCGGCCACCGTCATGCCTGTGCCGGTGGGAGCGACCAGCGTCTTCTCACCCGTTTCGATATCGATGGCCCATATCCCGGCAGCTTCTTCGCCGACATAGAGCGTGTTGGTCCGATCATCGACCACGCACCCTTCCGGCTGCGAAGGAACCGAGGTGAGCACCGATGTCTGGTGGGCAATCTTACCATCCTCATCTTCAGTGATGGTGGTCTTGAAAATCGTCCCGTTTTTTGGAGCAGAAAAGGCAAGGAAGGAACGCTCTTGTGAGGGCGCCCCGAGGCACACGCCATAGCCCTCACCTGCTCCAACCGGAATTCGCTCCAGCAAAGCGAGTTCTCCGGTGCTCGGGTTCATCACCGATAAGAACAAATGCGCGTTTTCCGGGTCCGAGCGGTCGCTGGCAACCACAATCGGGAAGCCTTCCACTTCGACCAGATCAACATTGTTCAGTCCGGGGGCGGACAGGAAGCTCAATTGCTTTCCTGTCAGGTCATAGACATAGAGCCCAGCTCGCTTGTCCGTGCCGATGATCAGGCTCTTGGCGGGATCAGCCGAGTTTCTCCAGATCGCCGGATCATCCGCAGCGTCCGCATTGACCGTGCCAACCGGCAGGGTCTCTGCTGACGCCGCAACTTCTACCGCAGGATTTCCGCTCGGAATAGCAGCACAGGCGGCAGCAATTCCGAGCGTAACAATCGCAAATCCGTGAAAGGGCCGGATCATCAGAATGTCAGCCTAACCCCGCCCTTCATCGTCCAATTGTACTCTTCATACTGGAGGATGTTCTGGCGGCCGCCGAGATTGTTGAACGCGAAGAATTCCGCATTGTTGATGTTGATCCACTCGAAGAACACCTGAACATTGTCAGTCGCCTGGTAACGCCCCGTGAAATCGAGCTGGAACAGGCTGTCGGTGAAGCGGTCAAACTCAGCACCGTCAGCGTTGATCTCATCGAGGAAACCGTCGCGATAGGTTCCTGCGAGACGCAGGTTCACCGGTCCCTTTTCGTAACCCAGCACTGCGTTGAAGGTGTGCTCGCTCGTCGCGGGAAGGCTGATGTCGCGGAAGGTAGGGGTTTCGCCAACTGCGCCAATCTCGCCGTCGATCACAGAGCCGGTGGCGTCCGTGTATGTGTAGTTGCCCTGAACCAGCAATCCATCAAGGAAACCGGGTAGGAAGTCGAGCTTCTGATACAGGCCAAGCTCCACACCAAAGATGGAAGCGCTTTCCCCATTGATGAAGGTTTCGGCTGCTTCAAAGTCAATGCCTTGCAGCCTTCCCTCTCCATCAATCGCGACTCCAACGATGTAATCGTCGATGTCCTTGTAGAACACGGCCGCTGTGAGGGCTCCGTTGTTCGACATGTAATATTCGACCGAAGCATCGAGGTTCCAAGCCGTGAACGGATTGAGCGTGGGATTGCCGATAACCGCTTCATCGTCTTCATCCAGTTCGAACCGGGGTGCGAGCTGCTCAAGGTTCGGGCGCACGAGGCTGCGATATCCGGCGAGGCGCATGACCAGATTGTCCTGCGGAGCAAACCGGACGTTGAGGCTTGGCAGCCAATGGCTGTAAGTGCGCACAAACTCGACCGGCGAGACCGTGACATTCTCGTCCTCATCGACTGCGGTGGTGAAGCCCGAAAGCACGTTCTCGGTCCGCTCATAGCGCACACCACCGATGATCAGCAGATTGTCGGTCTCCCAGCGGCCAAGTAGGTAGGTCGCATAGATGTCTTCTTCGACCGAGTAGTCTTCGTTGGCGCTGTCGACCGCGCTGTCGACTGCGTTCAGTTCGAAGCTGGCAAAGTTGTCGAAGAAGAAGTCGGTCGGCTCAGTGAGACCGGGCAGCGGCGTAAGGTCAGCGAGCGTGTTGGATGGTCCATCGCCCAGAACATCGGCGAGTGTGTAGTCGTCGCGCTCGTAGAACTCGATTGTGCCGTTGAAGCTCTTTTCACGCAGACGGACTTTCGAACCGACTTGGACCCGGAAAGTGCCGGCGTCTGTATAGATGTCATAGCCGACATCATACTGGCCGGAGAACTCCTCATCCTCAGCATCGGAGAGAGCAGTGAACTCAACTTCATCAAGCTCGTAAAAGCCAGGATCAAAGAAATCGGCAGTGTTGCCTGTTACGCTGAAAACGGGGCGGCGCAGATCGCTGAAGTCGAAGCCAACGCCAAGCCCGCTATCTTCGAACTCTCCCTTGAAGACGGTTGGATCGACAGAGCCCTCTTCGCGCTCTGAGGACTTGGCCCAGCTCACCGAGTAGGTGGCATCCAAGTCGCCAAGGTCGGTTTCGCCGCCAAAGACGAGCGTGCGAATCTGCTGACGCTCAAAGCGATTTTTGGAGTCGCGTTCAACCTCGATAACCGTCTCGTCATCGGGATCGGTGGGGTCGCGGCTATCGTCAAAGACCGGGTTGGTGCTGGTTCCACCCACATTGGCATCGCCAAGACCGAAGATCAGGCGACGACGGAATTCCTGATCGTCAAACTGGCTCCACACTCCCTTGAGGTAAAGTTCAGTCGAGTCGCTGACCTTGGCATCGAAACCAAGCGTGGCGCTGATCCGCTCGCGCTCGACCAGATAGTCACGATACTGGACTTCTTCGGCATAGATTTGACCGTCTTCATCCTGCCAGTCATCGGCTTCGATGTTATCGGTCTGGAATTCGCGGTTGTAGAAACTGATACCGCCAGTCACACCGAAATTGTCTGACAGGCGGGTTGCGAAGTCCGCGCTAAGGTCGGGTGTAAGTGTGTCGCGCAGTTCATTGTAGCTGCCACCCAGTTTGACCACATACAGGTCTTCCTTGCGGTCAAAAGCGCTGGTGGTCTGGATCTGGATCGAAGCGCCGATTGTGTCGGCATCCATGTCCGGCGTCAGCGATTTCTTGACTTCGATGCTCTCAATGATCTCGCTTGAAACGACGTCCAGAGCGACCGCGCGGATGTCGCCTTCGGGTGCCGGAATGCGAACACCGTTGATCGACGTTGAGTTGAGATTGGGGTCAAGGCCACGAACAGCAACGAAGCGGCCCTCGCCCTGGTCGTTCAGGACATTGATGCCGGGCAGACGGCGGAGGCTTTCCGCGACATTCTGATCGGGGAACTGACCGATCGCGTCGCGGGTCAGCACATCGGAGACCACATCGGATGCCCGCTTGCGAGAAAGGGCCGATGCCTGCGCGGCGCTCTGACCAATCACGAGGATCGAAGTATCCGACTGCCCCAGCGCAAAGTCGCGGGTCACCACGCCATCGGTCGGGACAGCGATCGTCAACTCGACCGGAGGCGCGCCGATATAGCTGGCAACGATGGTGTAGCTGCCTTCGGGTACGTTCTCGAAGACGTAAGAACCATCGCGGTTAGTGGTGGTGCGCCGGCCAAGCTCAACAATGCGCACTTCAGCCGCGCGGAGTGCGTCGACATCGGTAGCGTCAGACACCGTTCCGCGGACTTCGCCTGCAATGGCTGGTGCAGCAAGCACGGCGGAAAGAGCGACGGCGGCACCGCCTGTCAGAAAACGAAAGCGCATAATAAACCCCCTAATTTGCTGCTGCCTGCAGCTCGGTTTCGGCGCTTCGCCTAGGAGGCTCAGGTGACGCTCAGGGGACGAATCTGTGAAAGCACGCTGACAATCACCGGCTCAATTGCGAAAGCCCTGTCACAAAGGGAGTGGTGATTGATCAGGGGATCAGGAATGCGGTTGGTTTTCGTCGGCAAGACTTTGAAGGTTCAGGCGTGCAACAAAACCGCTCGGCACTCTCCGTTCAAACGTGATCGATCCGCGGTGGGCCCGTGCCGCCTGATCAACAATCGCAAGCCCCAGCCCAGAACCAGATACCGAAGTTGCTTCGCTCCCACGCCTGAAGGATTGAAGCATTTCGCGCGCCTTTTCTGGATCAAAGCCGTGGCCCCGATCGTGCACCTCGACGATTACATCACTGCCGTCATATGTAAGGTTCAACGAGATCGGCGCCGCACCATATTTGCCGGCATTTTCGATCAGATTGATCATCGCTCTGCGCACCGCATTGTGATGCCCCAGAAAGTCGAGGCTTTCCGGTCCATCATAAGCGATCTGATACTGAGCGGCGATATCCGCCACGGTAAAGGCGATGTCGAACTCCTCCGGGTCCTCACCCAGAGAGCCTCTGGCATAGTCCATGAACTGCCCGATCATTGCGTCGATATCATGGACCTGACGATTTGCGCTCGCCTTGAGTTCATCGTCACCGTCCAGCATTTCGACTGCCAGCCGCAAGCGCGCCAAAGGCGTGCGCAGATCATGAGAAAACGCCGCCAATGTCTCTGACCTAATGCTTTCGGCGCGTTTCAGGCGATTTGCCATACGGCGGAAACTGTTGGTCAAAGCAGCCACTTCGGCAGGTGCGTCAGTCCTTGGTAGCTTTATATCGCTGTCGAGATCGAGTTCATCGGTTGCGGCTCGCAATTGAGCCAAGGGCCTGGCGATCGTCCGGCCGCCCCATATGGAGAGTATGGAGACAGTCACAACCGTGAGCGCCAAGTAGCCAAGCAACCAGTTCATTGGGGTTAGCGTCGTTTCTAGTCTTACAGCGACCCAGTAGTATCGCATTCCTAGAAACAGTCTGAGCCATAAATATCCGTCTTCATCGACAAACCAATCCAGCTCATCCTGATATCGGAGGCGCTCTTTGAACCTTTCAATATAGATGGTTTGGAACGTGTTTGCGCGGACTTGGCGGCTACCTGGTCGTTCGTTGCCCGGCAAAATTTGGATGTTCTCGTTGGCAATGGCTTCATTGACCAAGCGTTCACGTTGCTGTTCATCAACCACGCTTGCAGCGGCTGAAACGGTGTTGATCAAATCCGCTGCTATCGAACTTGCCCGGTTCAATTGATCATTGATCAAGAAGACAAAAATCGCCGCCAATGACAAGGACGCAGTCATGGCAATCGCCAAGGTCAGTAGCAGAACGTTCCGACCAAGAAGCGTACGCGGCAGAAACCTGTTCATGCGTCGGCGTTCTTTGCAAGCATGTATCCGACACCCCAAACCGTTTTGACCCAGGCAGGCTTTGCCGGATCTTCGCCTATAGATTTGCGCAGGCGGGTAACCTGAACATCGACGGCGCGATCAGTTACCTCGGCATCTCGTCCGAACGCATTGTCGATAATTCGTGCGCGGGACACTGGCCTTCCCCAATGCGAGGCAAGAACGCTTAGCAAGGCAAACTCCCGCGATGAAAGCTCAATCTTCTCGCCATCGCGGGTTAGGGTCATCGCCTCAACTTGGAGAACATAAGGTCCAAAATGTATCGGTTTTTCCGTGGCGACGCCCGGACCAGACATCCCGACACGCTTTAGTATGGAGCCTATCCGGGCAACCAGTTCGCGCGGTTCAAAGGGTTTGGCGAGATAATCGTCTGCGCCCATCTCAATCCCGATAATCCGATCGATGGGATCACCCTTGGCCGTCAGGATTATGATTGGAATGTCTTCTCCGTCTGCGCGCAGGCGGCGACAAGCAGAAAGACCATCCTCGCCTGGCATCATCAAATCCAGAACAATCAGATCATACCGCTCTCTGTCCAGCATGCGGCTGATGCCACTTGTATCAACGGCAACACGCACTTCGTATCCGTTGCTGCTGAGGTAGCGCTGTAGCAGTGTTCGCAGTTCCGCATCGTCATCGACCACGAGCACGCGCCCCTTGGTGTTTGTCATTATTGGTCCTTTGCTGCCCTCGCTTGCTTTTGCACTAGCCAATACGCGACGCAAACCCATGAAACTGTTGCAAGGTGTTGCTACCCTTCGCGAGTGAAACATGTCGTAACACACTCGCTCTGTCCTGAAATTTTAATGAAATGCATGGTCTTCATATCCATCGTCAGGGAGCGGCATCACGCTGACTCTGGATCAGTATTAAAAGCAAGGACAGACACAACATGTTCAAATCCAGCCACACAACCAAACCTTGGATCGTTTTCGCAGCAAGTATTGCGATTGTCGCCGCAACCGGCGCACCCGCCGCTGCGGCAGAGGCCTCAACAGACACACAGATCGGCAGCCTTCAAAGTTTCGCGCAAGCTGGCCCGTTAGGGAAACGCAAGAAGCGCGTGTCTCCATCCGGCGAGCGGGCCGAGGCCTTCAAGCAGGGACAGACTGGTCGCGTCGAACAGCGCACCGCCGTTTATGAGCGCGCAGCGACTGTCGAAGCGAGCGAGGTTCAGGCACGGCTTGATGCCGGTGAAGAAGCTGTACTGAATGCTCTTGCCGAAGCGGATACGGCCGCCATCGCCGATGCAGCCAACCAGATTGGCGCGGCAGCCGGCGAAGCACTGGCAAACGCGCCAGGCACCAATTTGCCACAAGAGCAGATGGACACACTGGTCTCTGCAGCAGCCTATGCGGCGACGATCAGCGCAGAGGAGGTTGATCAGCTGGTCACGGCCGGATCGCTGGCAATCAAGAGCTATGAAGGACTCGATGCAGAACAGATTGCTGCCAATCTGAATGAAATTGGCAACAAAGCTCTCGAACTTCAGGACGCCGAAAAAATGGCAAAAAGGCCATAAGGCTCCTGATGAGTGCCGGTGAAGTTGGTCCTCCCCCAACGCCCCTAGACTGATGGCCGCTTCACCGGCACACCCCTGAATAAGGGAGTACCCAGTGGGGAGAAGGCGAACGATTTCCCCTGTTCGCTCTTCTCCCCACACCCACGTTTCAACCGGCATAAACGCCAATCCAAGTGCGAGAAACCATGCTCCAAGATATCTATCTTTCCTCCGGACCGGGCTTTCCAACACTGCTCTTCCTTGCGGTTTTAGCCGTAATCGCGAGCCGATACTTCATCTTTGCAGGCATCGCGTTTGCTGGACTGTTTGTGTTCCGCCGGAGGCTCGCATCTAGGCGAATTCAGAACAAGACAGTCACGCGCAAGCAGATGTGGCGCGAGCTTGGCTGGTCGATAGCCTCCATTCCGGTCATCGCCTTGACAGCTGTGCTCTACCTATGGGCGCATAGCACCTGGGGAATTCTGCAATTCTATAGCGGTTTGCTCGACTATGGCTGGCTTTGGCTAATTGTGAGCATGCCGATCGCCGTCCTGATCCACGATTTCTATTTCTATTGGATGCACCGGCTCGTGCATGTGACAGGCATCTTTGAAGTGGTGCACAAAGTGCATCACGGTGCCACCAATCCGACCCCCTTGTCGTCCTTTGCCTTTCACCCGATTGAAGCGGTGCTGGAAGCGTTCGGAATTCTCATCGTCGCGCTGATCATTCCGGTGCACCCAGTGATTCTGCTCGCCTTGGCGCTTTACCTTCAAGCGACGAATGCGATGCTACATCTGGGGTATGAGATATTCCCAAGGCACTGGGTGCGCCATCCTGTGCTGCGCTATCTCAACACGCCGACGAACCATAATCAGCACCATAGTACCTTTCGGTACAATTTTGGTCTCTACACACTGATTTGGGACAGGCTCTTCGGCACGCTCCATCCCGAATATGAAGCTCTGTACGAGCGGGTCACCGAGAATAGAATGGCTGAGGGCAAAAGCGCGTGATCCACGCAAGCGCCCATACGATCTCGGATCGCTCGCAGATGGGCCGGTCTTGCTGGCCTTCCGGTTTGACAATTAATGCCGTCTATTACAGATGGTCTGGCTGGGACGGGGAGGAAGAACTGTGATTAAGAAACTGTCGATTGGACTGGGCCTTGTGGCCATCCTGGTCATCTCAAGCCTGTTCATTTTTCAGGCTTCCATCGGCCAATGGTCATTCGGAAAAGTCGTCGCCTCTCAGGCCGGGCGTGTTGTTTCGATTGGCGAGGAAGACGGTCTGCATCTGGCGCTTTGCGGCACCGGTTCGCCCTTGCCTAACGTCAATCGTGCTGGTCCCTGCAATGTCGTGATCGCCGGAGAGAAAACCTATATCGTGGACGTGGGTGAGGGAGCCAACCGCAACCTCACGATCATGGGTGTGGACTCATCGACCATTGACGGACTTCTTCTCACTCACTTCCACTCGGACCATATCGACGGGATGGGGCCGATGATGCTCGTGCACTGGGTCCGTGATGGAAACACAATGCCGTTGAATGTTCACGGCCCAACCGGGCTTAACGCGGTAATTGATGGCTTCAACGCGGCCTATGCAACCGACGGCACCTATCGCACAGCGCACCATGGTGAAGAGGTCGCCCCAACCAGCGGCGGCGGAGCGATCGCCAATCCGTTTGAGATGACCTCTGATGTGGTCAAAGTCATCGAAGACGGCGCGCTGACGATTACTGCGTTCAATGTCGACCATGCGCCAGTTTCCCCGGCTGTAGGCTACCGTTTCGATTACAAGGGACGCTCGCTTTGCATCAGCGGCGACACAGCGCAGTCAGAGAACCTGGAGAAGGTGTGCAAGGGTGTCGACATCATCGTGCACGACTCCTTGCAGCCCAAAATGGTCGAAGAGATGGCAAAGGCCATGGAGGAACGAGGCAATACGATCGCGTCCAAAATCTTCTTTGACATTCTCGATTATCACGCTTCGCCAGAGCAAGCGGCTGAAAGCGCGCAACGTGCTGAAGCGAAAATGCTCGTCCTCTCGCATCTCGTTCCGCCAATGCCGACAGACTACCTCTATGCAGCGTTTCTTCGCGATGCTCCTGAAAAGTTCGACGGCCCCATCGTGGTGGGAGAAGACGGAATGCTCTTTTCCATGCCAGCGGACAGCGAGGAGATCGCCCGATCCAGCCTGATGTAGGCGCGGGCAATTCGCGCTTGCCTGGCAACCGTCCAATTCAAGATCTTCAGTCAAAGCTCAAAAGTTCAACCACCCCTAACTCCACAAGAAGGAAACAAAAAAAATGAAGAAAACACTTTTCCTTGCGGCTCTGTCAGTCGCGTCGGTAGCAATCGCTCCTGCAGCGCACGCTCAAAGCTATGAAGAGCAGCTCGCGCAACTGACCGAGCGCTTCAAAAAGGCTGACGCCAATGGCGACGGCAAGCTCACTCAGAAAGAAGCGGAAGATGGCGGCATGACCCGCGTCGCAAAGTTCTTCAGCCGGCTCGACACTGATGGCGATGGCTATGTGTCGTTCGACCAGTTGAAGGAACGCCTTGAATCGCGGAGCAAGTAAGCACTGCGAACGAATTTACTCTCGAGACTGCCTTCCAGTGGGTGCGCAGTCTCAAGATTGTTCAGTGAATGGCCCTGTGAACGCTCCGGCGCTCACAGGGTTTACGCATAGATGGGAAGTGTCCGTCGGATACAGGACAAGGGGATCGGGATGAGCAATTTAAGAGCAAAAGTGGTGCGGGCGTTGACGATATGCGGCCTAGCATTTGGATCAACCGTGCCACAGGGTGTCGCCATCGCGCAATCGGGCAAAGCGCTTGCGGACGATACGTCGTCTCAGCCCAACATCGTCGTGATCCTTGCTGACGATGCAGCTCTGATGGATTTCGGTCCCTATGGCGGCGAGGCAAGCACGCCCAATATTGATATGCTTGCCGCGCGCGGGGCCATGTTCACCCAGTATCGCGCTTCCCCGCTCTGCTCGCCATCCCGCGCCATGCTCCTGACCGGCATGGACAATCACCTCACCGGTGTCGCGACAATTCCCGAGGTTCTACCTGCAGAGCAAAAGGACAAACCCGGCTACTCGATGGCGCTGGAACCCGGTGTTCTAACGATAGCCGACAGGTTGCGCGCCGTTGGATATCGCACTGTGATGGTCGGCAAGTGGCACATGGGTGAGACGCCCGATGAAATGCCTCAAAATCACGGTTTTGATTACAGCTTTGCACTCGCAGCTTCGGGCGCCGACAACTGGGAAGACAAGGGCTACATCCCCTATTACGCCGAGGCCCCCTGGTTCGAAAACGGGGTCGAAACCTCGCTTCCCGAAGACTTCTATTCCTCTCGGTTCATCGTCGATAACACGATCCAGTTCCTTGAAGACACCGATGAAGGCAAACCCTTCTTTGCCTACCTCCCTTTTCAGGCGATCCACATCCCGGTCCAGGCACCCAAGGAGTTCGTTGACCGCTACAAGGGGCGCTATGATGCGGGATGGGAAGTCCTGCGCGAAGAACGCCATCAGCGCGCTCAGGAACTGGGCCTTGTTGCTGAAGGCGCACCGTTGGCGGCCCTCCCCCCTGACTACCGCAAATGGAGCGATCTGACGGATGAAGACCGCGCTCTTTACGCAGCCCGGATGGAAATCAATGCCGCCATGCTGGAAGCCATGGATTTCCACATCGGACGCCTGATCGACCACCTGAAGGCCACTGGCGAATACGAGAACACGATCTTTGTCGTCACTTCGGACAATGGCCCGGAACCCTCACGCGGCGACAACAATGCTGCGCTTGGTTTCTATTTGTCTTTGAACGGCTATGATCTGGGGCCGGACAATATGGGGGGGCGCGGACACTGGGGCTTCATCGGTCCTGAATGGGCCGTCGCTGCTGCAACTCCAGGGGCGTGGTTCAAGTTTTACGCGACCGAAGGAGGAATACGCGTTCCCCTTATCTTCGCAGGTCCAGGCCTTGAGCCCTCCAAGATCGACAGCCCGGCTATGACGCCTGATATTGCGCCCACTCTGCTGGAATGGGTCGAAGCGAGCGATGCTCCGGTAAAAGGAAAGGCGATGACCGGTCGCAGCCTGATGCCAGTGCTCACCGGAGAGGCGACAAGCGTTTATGCCAAGGATGATGTGCGCGCAGTTGAGGTCTCCGGCAACTCGGCCTTGTACAAGGGCGACTACAAAATCACGCGAAGCGTTCCCCCGGTTGGTGACGGTGTCTGGAGGCTTTTCAACCTCGCTGTCGATCCGGGTGAGACCACCAACCTGAGCGACGCCGAACCAGAAGTGCTTGCAGACCTGTTGAGTGAATTCGATGCCTATTCGCAGCGTGTCGGTGTGCTCGAAATGCCGGACGGCTACAGCTCACTGGAAACGGTATTGGAAAACACCAACAAGCGGGTGCTGGAGTTCTATCCGTGGATACGCCTGATCATTTATGGTGTGCCGCTAACGCTTCTGGCTCTGCTGGGCTTTGGCAGTTGGTGGTTCCTTCGCCGACGCAAGGCAAAGGCGGCTTAGGCGAACAGCGTTTCGCAGCCCGTGCCCGTCAGAACGGCATCGGCACGGGCTCGATCCTTATCGCTTAAAGCGACATAGGCCTCTCTCAGCCACTTGAGGCACTTTGCCTGATAAACAAACGGCTCTTGCTCCCACGGCTGGCCATCGATTGTGGACTCGACCTTGTCTGCACCCGATTGAACAGCCTGCGCATTCGCAATCAGGAAGGGGGCGTACACTCGCCCAATTTCTGAGAGCAAATCGCGCAGAGTCGCAGGCGGATCATCCAGGTCAATCCAGTCATCTTCACTGACATCAAGGCCGCTTAAGTCCTCGCACTTTTCTGTCCAGGCATAGGACCGGGGCGAGACTTCGAACGCAACAGCGGCCGGCGTCGGGTCGGTGATCACCAGCATCGTCATCTGGCCATAACACGCAAAGTCACCGGCTCCAGGGCGCTGACCAAGCAGGTACGGGACGACTTGAATGTGCCGATCAAAGATTTCGAGATAGCGTCGCCAACTCGCCTCAATCACCGGAGCTGTCACAGCGTTGGAGCCGACCACCCCGATCCGGGAAATCTGTCGGTTGGAAAAGAAGTCGGCCGCCTGCCTCCCCTCTTCCGGCGACATCTGAGTCATTCGCGCATAGGGGACATAGGCTCCAGCGCGCGCTGTGTCATGCGCATACGACCAGCGATAATGAAACATGCATTTGCTCAGCCATTCATCGCCATAATCCTCGATCAACAGGTCAATCAGACGCAGGACAGCATCGCTGGGGCGAAGCCGCCGATAATGTCGTTCTTCATCAAGCGCGGTCAGAATGGGCGTCGTGTCCGACCTTGCGATGGAAAGCTCACCGTCCTCATCTGCGCTGACAAGATATGGCACCAATGGGCGTGGCGCACCCGGGAGAGCCTCGGCTTCCTTGCTGCCTGAAACCACGAAGCGGTAAGGCAAGCGTCTAAACCGCAAAGCCGCACGCAGCTTGCGCGTGTAAGGTGAAGCGCCAACACCGACCAGCCGCAGATCTTTCATGGCTTCGTCATTCCTTGTTGAAGACCGGTTTGCGCTTTTCGGCAAAGGCCATCATCCCCTCAATCGCATCGGCGGTACGCAAATTGGTGTGAACCGCGCGACGTTCATCGGCCAGCGATTGCGGCAGGCTCTTGGCTTCGAACCCTATCACGCATTCCAGCACTGACTTGACCGCAAGACGCGGCATGCTGGCCAATTCTTCGGCAAGTGCGATCGCGCGGTCTTTCAATTCTGCCAGAGGCCAAACCTCCTGCACAAGACCGATGCGCAAAGCCTCAGGGCCAGACACTTTCTTGCCGCGCAGGATCATGTCGAGTGCATGATCGCGGCCCACGCAGCGCGGCAGACGAGCAAGACCACCCCATGCTGGAACGGTGCCTAGGTCCATCTCAGGCAGTCCGATCTGAGCGCCTTCCTCAGCCGCTAGTCGAAAATGGCAAGCCAGCGGAAGCTCCAGCCCGCCGCCCAGGCAATAGCCGAACAGAGTGACAATCGACGGCTTGCCCATATTCTCGATCTTTTGAAGCACGCGCCAGCGCTGATCGAACAGGCCATCGAGACTGCCTTTGGCGGCAGCTCCCTCAGCCATCTGTTTGAGGTTCATGCCGACGGAGAAGTTGTCGCTTCCTTCTGAGGTGATCACCACCGCCCGAACGCTGTCGTCTTTGGCCAATTCATCGATCACCGCTTCCAGCCGGTCCATGAAGGCCAGCGTCATCCGGTTGTACGGGGCATCATTGTTCGAAATGATCGCCACAGCGCCACGTCGTTCAAGCAGCAGAGGATCGGACATCAGTTTCTTGCTCCCCAATCAGGATTGCGTCTGCTCAGCGTCTTTGCCGGTCATTTGCTTCCAAAGATATCGCAGCGCGATGATTGCCGGGATATAGTAGAGAAACACAAAGATCGATCCGAGCAGGAGCGGGTTCTGCGATTTCTCGAACGCCAGAGTGGTTGGAAAGTCACCTATATCGGTAATCAACCGGACAAGGATCAGCGCGAACAGCATGGGCGCATTGCGCAACACAGTCGCCAGAATGAGAGCCACGCCCACCGCAATATTGCGCCATGAATAGATGTAGGCAGCAAAAACGATGAGGTCGGAGTTGGTGCTGCCCATAAAGCCGGGCCGTGTGACAGCCACAAGCGGTCCCAGAAACATCGGCAGTGTTTCGAGGACAATTATGATGAGCAGCCACCACGGCAAATGGGTCTTGTTCACTGGTCTCTCTCCCTGTGTCTGTGATTAGGACTTGGCAAGCCCAGCCTTGTCTAAGCGCCATCGCAAAGTGTCGATGCGATCCTGTCCGAAGAATGGCTCACCGCGGAACACCATGGTGGGAACACCCCAGTGGCCAGCGGCTTCAAGTGCATCTTCGTTGCGCTTGATCTCTTCCAGATGATCGCCTTCCTTTATGGCTTCATCCAGCTCTGCCAAATTCAGGCCTGCTCGCGCGACAGCATCTTTGAGCAGATCGCCCTTGTCCCAGCCGCGGGTTCCGCCGAAAATCAGCTCAGAGACCGTGTCGGCCAAGTCCAGCCCTTTGCCCCGCCGATTGGCCTCAACACCCATTTTGACAAGGCGGTAGATGTAGGGCTGTTCCTCCGGCACTTCCATTGTTTTGAAATTCTGGACAACGGGATCAGGACTGGTGGGCCAGACAATTGGCCGACCCAACATTTCGCCACGCCGCGCGCTGTCCATCACAATATAGCGAGTGGGCTTGCGATCGGTCGCGTCAAAGACGAGGCTTGGATCGCGCACCGCGATAGGAAGGACGATGCGCATCTGGATGTCGATGTCAAAATCCTTGCGCAACTGGATGAGATCCGGAGTGACCAGCCGCGAATAGGGGCTGCGGAACGACCAATAGACGTCAACCGTCTCCGTCATCGAATTCTCCCCTTGTGACAGTCTGGGTCTTCGCACCGTGATGCGCGCCCGAACTGTTCTCCTTTATGAAATGCGTTGAAGGCCAGAGCTTGAGTGAACCGCTCTGGCCTTCAATCAAAGAGCCTCAGTTGGCGAATTCGAGACCTTCATACTTGCCGGAATTGCGCCACTCCTCAATGTGTTTGAAGAAGCCCTCCGCACCGCCGGGATGGCCTTGAGCCTGACGGAACTTCTGGTCCCAGCCCTGGCCTTCATTGTTCCAGAAACCCGGCGTGCATTCCGTTGAGGCAAGCATGCCTGCTTGTGTCTTGAGGATCAGGTTCACCCATTCGTCTTCGGCTTCCTTGGTTGGCTCAACCGCTTTGTAGCCTTCGCTCTCAGCATGCGAGACAACCTGAGCCACCGTCTTGGCATGGTCGACAATGTTGTGCGGGATGTTCGAAACCATATTCGCGGCCTGGTTCATCTGCACGACAAACACATTTGGGAAACCGTGGATTTGAAGCCCGTGGAGCGTGCGCATGCCGTCGGCCCAGTAGTCCGAAAGCATTGTTCCATCACGCCCCTGGAAATCAAAACCGGTCTTCATCGTCATGTGCGTGCCGTATTCAAAACCTGACGCATAGATGATGCAGTCCAGCTCATAGTGCTCGCCGTTCACAACAAGCCCTGTTTCCGTGACCTCCTCAACACCCTTGCCATCGGTATCAACGAGCGTGACGTTGGACGAATTGTACGCAGGGAGATATTCGTCGCTGAAACAAGGGCGCTTGCAAAGCTGCGAATACCAGGCCTTGAGGCCTTCAGCCTTGGCGTCATCGGCGACAACTTGCTCAACGCGCGCGCGAATTTCGTTCATCTTTTCGAGATCGGCGTTTTCAAAAGCCTCACGCATGCCGTCCGGCGTCATCTGCTCAGGCGGGAGGCTGAATACTTTTTCCCGAACACGGCGGGCAATCTCGGTCCAGCCATCATCGATAAGATCCTCAGTTGGGATACCGCGCCCCATATTATCGACAAAATTGTCCATCCAGCGCTTCTGCCAACCCGGCGTAGCGATTTCCTCGAACCACTTGGGATCAATTTCGTGATTTTCGCGGGTGTCGACAGACGACGGCGTACGCTGGAACACGAATAGGTGCTTAGCCGTCTTTGCAACCTGCGGAATGCACTGAACGCCTGTTGCGCCAGTACCGATGATCGCCACGCGCTTGTCAGAAAGCTTGTCGAGCGGAGAGCCAACTGCATCACCGCCAGTGTAGGTGTAATCCCAACGGCTCGTATGGAAGGACTTGCCCTTGAACTTGGTAATGCCCGAAATTCCTGGAAGCTTCGCAACATGAAGCTGGCCCGGAGCCATGCCGACATATTTCGCAGTGAAATCATCTCCACGATCCGTAGTGATCCGCCAGACCTGTTTGTCTTCAAGCCACTCGACACCCGTTGTCACGGTGTGAAACAGAGCCTTGTCCTTGAGCCCATATTGGTCCGCGATGCGGTTGCAGTGCGCGCGGATTTCAGGGCCGCGAACGTATTTCTCGCTGGGCATGTAGCCGGTTTCTTCCAGCAGCGGGAGGTAAACCATAGCTGCGGTGTCACAGCGAACGCCCGGATAACGGTTCCAGTACCACACGCCGCCAACGCCGCCCGCTTTGTCGATTAGGCGGAAGTCGTCGACCCCAGCCTCTTTCAGCCGCGCACCTGTGACAAGGCCCGAAAGGCCTGCGCCGATAAAGGCGAACGTGACATGGTCATTGACCGGCTCGCGCTCAATGAACGGAGTGTGCGGATCGCCCGCAATATCGCCAAACTCCGTTTCCAGGCGGACATACTGATCATTGCCCTCGGGACGAAGACGCTTGGCGCGCTCCACCGAGTATTTTTCCAGAATCGCTTCTTTATCAAGTGCCGCAGTAGCCATTTCTCAACCTTCCCAGTTCGTCGCCCACGCAGATCGGGACAAATTCCGGTGCAAGGGCGCCACGAATCAAGACACCGACACACCCCCTAAATCTCCCAAAAAACGAGAGAAAACGGGCGAAATGCGTAAAAACGCACAATTAATGTGATGCATTAAATATCAGTGAGCTTGGGTTGGATCAAGCCTTTTGCGACCAAGATCAGTCCGCAGTGGCCGACAAATAGCCAGACAGCGAGACCGCCGCTTCATGAACGATGTCTTCAAGCGCAGGTGTTTTCCCGGCTCTGAGCGCGCGCGAGTAATCGGCTGCCTGCAACAGCGAGATGTTGAACCCCTGCCTCAGTCGCACTGCGAGGATACGCGGAGGAATTCCCTCGAGGCACACGATCAGTTCGTCCTGCAGAACAGCGAGGCTCTCAACCCCCAACTCAGCTATCATTTCAACAAGATCGAAACGTGGATCCGACGCGAACTGAACGCAGAAACGGACGTACAACCGTCCTTCCTCCTCAAGGCACGTCTCAAGAAATGGAGCCAGCGCCGCCTCCATAAGTGCGAGCAAGCGCTTCTTGGGTTCGGTTTCAGTGACCAATGCCAGTCTTTTAAGACGGTCTTGTTCGATTTGGCGATAACGCTGTGCAAAGACTTCGCGGATCAGCGCCTCAACATTTCCGAAATGGTAGTGAACAGCACTCGGATTACGGGCACCAGCAGCACGCGTGATGTCCTTGACGGACACGGTGCCCAATCCCTTTTCCGCGAACAAACGTTCGGCAGAGCGGACCAGAGCGGTTTTTGTGTTTTGGCGTGTTGACTGTTCCATGAATCTCGTCACTAATGCTGCACATTAAAAATAAGACCGCCGAATATCACAAAAATCGCAAAAGCGCCACGTCCGGCAAACTGCTTGCCCCCGATCATACAAGCAGCGACGTGCGCAGGGAGAGACAACTTGCAAAGCAGCACTGATGCAACCGGTGTGGTGGATGACCCTGCAGTCTCTACCCACGGGGGTAGCGTGATCGCCCCTCCCCTGTCTCGATCGACGCGCTTTGCCTTCGGTCTGGGCGCTATCGCACCCGGCGTGATCAAGAGCGGATTCAGCTTTTTCCTTCTGATATTCTACAGTCAGGTGATTGGCCTTGACGCCTCGTATGTGGGGGCAGCCGTGACCATCGCCTTGATTTTCGACGCAATCAGCGATCCTATGGTCGGCTATTGGTCAGACAATCTGCGCAGCAAGTGGGGCCGCCGCCACCCGTTCATGTACGCGGCCGCCCTACCAGTCTCAGTCAGTTTCTTCTTCCTATGGGTGCCGCCACAGGGCGCAAGCCAGATCACCTTGTTCTGGTACGTTCTGATCCTGTCGATCGTCATCCGCACTGCGATGACGTTCTATCACACCCCTAACAGCGCGCTCGCCCCCGATCTGACCGCAGACTATCAGGAACGCACCAAGCTATACAGCCTGCGCTATTTCATCGCGTGGACCGGGGCAAACATCCTGGGCGTGCTCATGTTCATCGCGGTCTTCCCCAGCTTTCAGAACGAACAATACGAAGCAGGCCAGTTCAATCCTGATGCCTATGTCACGTTCGGCCTGATCGGGTCCGGCATCATTTTGGCGTCAATTCTTGTTTCCACGCTGGGAACCCATTCGCGCATTCCCTATCTCAACACCCCTCCACCCGCGCGCAAAATGACGCTGACGCTGGTGTTTAAAGAGCTCTTCGAAACGCTTTCTGAACCGTCCTTTCTCGCTCTTTTCGTGGCCGCCCTTTTCGCCGCCGTGGCAAGTGGGTTGTCGACTGGCATGTCGCTTATCTTCATGACCTATTTCTGGGGCTTTAGCGAAGAGCAGATCGGCATTTTCTCCCTGACCACTTTCGCCGCTGCCTTTATAGGCTTCTTGCTCGCGCCCATAGTCTCGCGCAGGATCGGCAAGAAGAAGGGCGCGATGATTATCGGGCTGCTCGCTTTTGGCGGCTACCCTTTGCCGATTGTCTTGCGACTACTGGATTTCTTGCCGCCCAATGGCACACCGTTCGTTTTCATTTTCGTGTCCGCCGTGAACGTGATCGACACG
>JBCBMN010000039.1:0-19792 GCA_039822745.1 Pseudomonadota bacterium
AAGGGCCCGCGCGACATTCAAGACCAAGGATACTGGCGTAAATGGCCAACCTCTATGAAGAAAAACGCTGGACCAGTGAGGATGGTCTTGAGCTGTTTTATCGCGATTATCCGGGTGGAGAGGGAGCAGGGGAGCGATCACCCATCTTCTGCATGCACGGTCTGACCCGCAATTCGCGCGATTTTGCCGATCTTGCCGAGCATCTCTCGGCGCAGGGCTGGCGCGTGATTGTGCCGGAAATGCGCGGGCGTGGCTTTAGCGAATACGCCCCCAATTCGACCACGTACAACCCGCTGCAATATGTCGCTGATGTCGATAAGCTTCTGAACGATCTTGAGATTGAGCGCTTCATCTCTGTCGGCACATCGATGGGCGGTCTGATGACGATGCTGCTGGCCGCGGCCAAACCGGGGCGGCTGGAGGCGGTCGTCATGAACGACATTGGCCCGCAAGTGGAAACCGCCGGCCTTTCTCGGATCGGTGGCTATGTTGGGCAGGGCCGCAGCTATCCCACTTGGATGCACGCTGCGCGCTCAATTGCGTCGGTCCATGGGGAAGCTTTTCCCGATTATGATCTGGACCAATGGCTTGAAATGGCAAAGCGAACGCTGGTCGTCAGCCAGAACGGGCGGATCAGCTATGATTACGACATGGCCATTGCCGAGCCATTCTCGCAGCCGGGCAATGCTGCGCCTGACAATCTGTGGCTCGCTTATGAGGCCTTGCGCGATGTGCCGATGGTGCTGGTGCGCGGCGAGCTGTCCGATCTGTTGTCAGCCGACACGGTCAAGCAAATGGGCGTGCGGAATCCGGCAATGAAGCTGGTGACGGTTCCGCGCGTGGGGCATGCGCCGACTTTGGATGAACCCGAAGCGCGCGCAGCGATTGATGCCTTGTTAGCCTCGCTTGGGTGACGCAAGGCCGAGTGTTGATCTACCCATGAGCAAGACCCAATCCGGCGGAGCGGTGCGCATTCTGCACTGTCATTCGACCTTTAGCGCGGGCGGCAAGGAACGCCGCGCGGTTGAGTTGATGAACGCCTTTGGGCGCGCAGCCGAGCACACCATCGTCTCTGGCATGCCCGAAGAATTGAGCGCGCGCGCGCTCGTTAATCGCAATGTCCGGGTGCGCTATCCGGTCGATTTCCCCAGCCTCTCGGGCACTCCCACGCCGGGGCGGCTGGTCAGCCTTGCGCGCGCGCTGGAAGGCTTCGACCTGATCCTCACCTACAATTGGGGCGCGATGGATGTAGTGATGGCGCATACCATCTTTGGCCAGCAATTCGGCCTTGCCCCGCTGATTCACCACGAGGATGGCTTTAACGAGGACGAGGCAAACCAGCTCAAGACGAGCCGCAATCTGTACCGCACCGCCGCTTTATGGCGCAGCGATGCTCTGGTTGTGCCGAGTTCGGTTCTGGAGACCATTGCGCTCACAAAATGGCGTCAGCCGCGTGATCGTGTAATCCGCATTCCCAATGGCATCGACACCGCCGCCTTCGCCAAGAAGCCCAAGCCAGGCGCGTTGCGGGTGGTCAAGCGCGAGGGCGAGAAATGGGTCGGCACGCTGGCTGGTCTGCGCCCGGTCAAACAGCTGCCCCAACTGGTCGAGGCGATCAGGACATTGCCGGAAAACTGGCATCTTGTGATTGTCGGCGAGGGGCCGGAGCAAACCACCATCCGCGAGGCGGCGAGCCATGCCGAAGTCGATCACCGCGTCCACCTGCCCGGCGCGATCAAGGACCCTTCCACCGTCATCGGCATGTTCGATATTTTCGCGCTGTCATCGCGCAGCGAGCAATTCCCGCTATCCGTGGTCGAAGCGATGGCCGCGGGGCTTCCCGTGGTCGCGCCTGATGTCGGCGATATTGCAAAGATCGTGGCGCGCGAGAACGCCGACTACATCACGCCGGCCGGGGATGTCGGTGAACTGGCCGAAGCGCTCGAAGAAATGGCCGACGATGATGAGGCGCGCGCAGAAATCGGCAAAGCCAATCAGGCCAAGGCGCGCGCGCAATTCGACAAGGCCATGATGATTGACCGCTATCGCAGCCTGTATGGCAGCGTTCTTGGCCGCGAATTCTAGGCAATCAGCCGCAGTGATCAGCATGCTTAATCGCGCGTTCAACTTGTAAGACGCAGTTTTGCGGGATTGTGCGCCTGCGCTGGAAGCTAGGGACAATGTCAATTCCAGGGCCGATGCGTTTGAGTGGGTTCGCGTGTCCCTGCCATTGCGCGCAGCAGAGCCACGCAGTAAGGCCGCGCCCTACCTAACGTGAACTGAAATGAGGAATGCAGGCTCCCGTGGCGCTTACTCCCAAAAATTCGAACCAAGACGATCCGTCCTCAACGAAGATTTCCGCTGAAGACGAAATCGCAATGCGCGAGATTGATGAAGCCGTGCGCAAGGACGATGCGGCTGATTTTGCGAAGAAATATGGCGTCATGATCGGCTCGGTGGTGGGCCTTGGTCTGGCTGGGTTTGCGGGCTACCTGTTCTGGGATTCGCAGGTGGAAAGCGCGCTTGAGGCAGAATCAGAGCAGCTTGTCAGCGTTATCGATTATGCAGAGGCTGGCGATTATCCTTCGGTTCTGGATCGTTCCGCGCCTCTGCTGGATGCGGAAACGCCCGGAATTCGAACCTCTGCACGCTTTTTGCAGGCAGGAGCCGCGCTGGAACGGGGCGAAGTTGATCGTGCCGTCGCCATGTATGCGAAGATCGCAGACGATGAGAATGCCCCGCAGGCGCTGCGTGACTTTGCTCGCCTGCGCGAGGTTGTGAGCAATTATGATGAGCGCAATCCCGAAGAGATCATTGCCAAGCTGAAAGACCTCGCAGTGCCGGGTCATCCCTTCTTCGCGAGCGCGGCCGAGCTGACCGCGCATGCTCATATCGAGATGGGCAATCTGGCCGAGGCGGGCGATCTGTTTGCTGCAATTGCCAAGGATGACACGATGCCCGGTGCCCTGCGCGATCGCGCGCAGCAAATGACGGGCCAGCTTGGTGTCGACACTGTCGATAATGTTCAAGAATTGCTGGATGACATGGGGGTCACTTCAGACAGCGCCAATTCGGGAGCGGCGGGGGCCGCTCCATCGGCGCAGTAAGAAAAGACGGACAGGAAGTTGAGGATGAATAATTGGAATTTCGGGCTCAGTCGGGCCGCACGCAGCGCATTGCTGATCGGCGCCTGCGCCGCGGTGGTGACGGGCTGCGCAGGGGGCCGGGACAAGGTCACGCCCACTATCGGCAAGCGCACGCCCATCCTTTCGCGCATTGAGAGCGGCACAATAGTTGACCCGGCACTGGCAAATGTCAGTGTTATTCTTCCCCCGCCCGTGGCCAATGCGTCATGGTCGCAAGTGGGTGGATCGGCTGACAAGTCCTATGGCCATCTCCAGCTAGCCGAACAGCCTAGCGAAGTCTGGCGCAAGCAGGTGCTCGGATCGACCACACGCGAACGCCTTGCTGCGGCTCCTGTGATCGGTGGCGGGAAGCTGTTTGTCGCTGGCGCGGACGCGGCAATCTATGCTTTTGACAAGGATAGCGGTGAGCTGATCTGGCAGTTCAACGATGACGCCATGTCCGACGATATGCGTCCCAGCGCCTTTGGCGGCGGTGTCAGCTATGATCAGGGCTTTGTTTACGCCACCAATGGCGCAGGCGATGTCGAAAAGATCAACGCGGAAACGGGTGAGCTGGTGTGGAAGGTCCACCCCGCTGGCCCCTTGCGCGGATCGCCCACCATCGCCTTTGGCCAGATCTATGTGATGACGCAGGACAATCAGGTCATCTCGCTGGATGCCAATGATGGCTCGCTGCTGTGGGATGAGAGCGGCTCGACCGCGCAGTCAGGCGTGTTTGGCGTGGCTGCGCCTGCTGCGGGGCAAGGCACGATCATCACCGGCTATTCCAGCGGGGAGCTTTCGGCCTATCGCTATGAGAATGGCCGCACCTTGTGGTCAGACGCCCTGGCGCGGACCAATATTTCGACGCAGGTGAGCTCGCTGACCGATATTGATGCCGATCCGATCATCGATTCAGGGCGCGTCTATGCGCTGGGTCAGGGTGGTCGTATGGCAGCCTATGAGCTGGTGACCGGCCAGCGCATCTGGGAATTGAACCTCGCCGGAATTTCGACCCCTGCGATTGCAGGTGAGTGGATTTTCACGCTGACCGATGATGCGCGCTTGCTCGCGATTGCCCGCTCCACGGGCCGGGTGCGCTGGATCACGCAGCTGCGCCAGTTCCAGAAGGTCAAGAAGAAGGAAGGCGCTGTTTTCTGGACCGGACCAGTGCTGGCAGGCGGCCATCTGTGGGTGGCCAGTTCGCTGGGTGAGGTTTGGCGCGTGAGCGCAGGCGAAGGATCAGCGCAATTGTTCGACAAGATCAACGTGCCGGTCAGCCTGCCGCCGGTGGTTGCGGACAATACGCTCTATGTCCTTGATGATGACGGGATCGTCCACGCCTGGAAGTGATCGGTTAATTCTCGCGCGCAGCGGTGTCAGCAAACGGGACACGGGCCAAGAGGTGGACGGCAAATTAACCCTTTTGCGCTAGCGCCTTGGCGTGATGAGCACGCAGATCCAATCCGCACCGGGTAAAGCGCCAGATGGCGCGCCTGCGAGCATGCCTGTGAGCGCGCCTGCACTGCCAGAAAGTGACGTATCTGCAAGCGTTGGCATTGCCGGCCTTCTTGGTCTCACGATCTGGATATTGTTCTGTCGCACCTATCCGTTGACCGCAGAGGCTTTGAGCCTGCCCGGCCCGCGCGAGGTACTGTCTGGTCCCCATGCGGCGTTGACGGCGATGCTCTTTACCGCAGGGCCGATGGCCTTGTGGAGCGTGCTGGTCGACAAGGTGCATCGCCGCCCCTCGACCGGAATCGACTGGAGCCTGAAGCGCAGCATTGCCGAGGTGCTGCCGATCTCAAGCGTGAAGATTGCGGGGCTTTGGGCGACTTGGGCGGTGCTTGGCGCTCTGTATTGCCTGGGCCGCTGGTATTGGGACGGCAATTACCTGTTTGCGATGAACATCCTGGGTTTTGCCATCGTGCCGATGGTGGTGCTGAGCGTGCCTTACATCATCTGGCTTGACCGCTTCATGATCGAGCCGCGCGATGGCACCTGGCATTTTGGAGCGATGCTGATCGGGCGCGAGGCGTGGGAGGCAGAGCCGATCAAGAAGCATTGGCGCGCATGGATCATCAAGGGCTTTTTTGGCGCGTTCATGATCTCGATCCTGCCGTTTGGCTTTGCCCGCATTGTTGAGGCTGATCCCGCTCAGGTGATCAGCAATCCGGTTGATCTGGCGGTGCTGATGATCGACTTGCTGTTCATGATCGACGTCCAGATCGGGACGGTGGGGTATCTGGTCACTCTGCGTCCGCTTGATGCGCATATCCGTTCAGGTAACCCCTTCCTTGCTGGCTGGATCGCGGCTCTGGTGTGCTACCCGCCCTTTGCGATGGGGATTTTCGGCGGCGGCAATGTCGAAACCCCGCTGCTGCATTACCGCGATAACTTTGCCTATTGGGACTATTGGATGGCCGGCAGTCAGGCGATGCTGTGGTTCTGGGCGACGTGGCTGGTGGTGCTGACGGCTGCCTATGCCTGGGCGACCTTTATCTTCGGCATTCGCTTCTCGAACCTTACCTATCGCGGGGTCATCACCAATGGCCCTTATCTCTACACGCGCCACCCGGCCTATCTGTCAAAGAACCTTTATTGGTGGTCGCTCTACGTGCCGTTTCTGGTGACCAGTGGTTCGCCGGTTGATGCCATTCGCAATTGCTTCTTCCTCGCCTGCGTCAACGCGATCTATTTCTGGCGGGCCAAGACCGAAGAGGCGCATCTGCTCGCCGAAGACCCGAAATATCGCGAATACCATGCATGGATGGAGGAGAACGGCGTGATCACCGCTCCCCTCGCGCGTCTCAAGCGTCGCATCCTCAGCCGGGGGCGCTCCGGTGCTGCGAGCGGCGCGGGCAAGGCCGCCGAAGCCGAACCCGCCGAATAGGCTATCACCGGACAAACGGATCGCTGAATTTGGGCTCGCTTCACCTCTTCCCCGGCACAACTGGCGAGCGCTGAAGCAAGAACTGTGGCGCGCGCCGTGGCGAAGAGTCGACGGGGATTTGGTGGGCTTAAAATAGTCACGGCGGTGTTCGACCCTTTCGTCTTTCGGTTTCCCTTCAAGACGAAGCGGCCGGGCCAAACCCGCACTTTGATGTAGGCCGAAAGCTCTTGCGAGCCTTCGGCCTACATCAGCTTGGTGCCGTCATCGGCGTTGAACATGGTGAGATCGAGGATCTTGATATCGAAGCTGGCCATTGCTTTCTGGAAAGCCGCCATGTGATCGGATTTGGCATGGGACGAAAGCGCCGCCTCATCGGCGTATTTCTCCGTAATACGCATCATGGTTGGATCGAGGATATCGACCGCGTAATTGTATTCGATCACACCCTCTTCAGCGCGCGAGGCCGTGACCATCGTCTCCAATGCGGTATTGGCTTCTTCCAGAGCGCCTTCGCCAAGTTTCGCATTGGCCAGAACGATAATCATGATCTCTGTCTCCTCCTCAGAATGAAAATTTGTAGACGTGGCTCACATCGCCGCCCCAATCGCTTTCGTAAGCGTCAAGCAGGCGTTGTGCCGGGACCTTGCCCGATTTGACGATTTCATCGAGCGTTTCGAGATAGCCGGTTTCATTGTCGCCGCTGGCATTGAGCTTACCGCGCGCGGCAAGCCCTGCATGCGCGATTTCCAGCACTTGGCGGCCCAGATCCTGCATCGTCCCACCGCCCGGAATGGGCGCGGCCAGGCCAAGGCGCGGGGCGTCATTGCGCAGCGCCTCGCGCTCTTCCATCGTCCAGTCCTTGACCAGATCCCATGCGGCATCGAGCGCGCCTTGATCATAGAGCAGGCCGACCCAGAGCGCCGGGAGCGCGCAGATACGGCTCCACGGTCCGCCATCCGCGCCGCGCATTTCGAGAAAGCTTTTCAGACGCACTTCGGGAAAGGCGGTGGAGAGATGATCCCACCAGTCACTCGCCGTCGGGCGCTCACCGGGCAGGACTGAAAGCTTGCCGTCCATGAAGTCGCGGAAGGAGAGGCCCGCAGCGTCAATATATTGGCCGTCGCGAAAGACGAAGTACATCGGCACGTCGAGCATGTAATCCGCCCAGCGTTCATAGCCAAAGCCGTCTTCGAAGACGAAGGGCAGCATGCCTGTACGCGCCGCATCGGTGTCAGACCAGATGTGCGAGCGATAGGAGAGATAGCCGTTGGGTTTGTTCTGGGTGAAAGGCGAATTGGCGAACAGGGCGGTTGCGAGCGGTTGCAGCGCTAGGCCAACGCGGAATTTCTTCACCATGTCCGCTTCGGACGAATAATCGAGGTTCACCTGAATGGTGCAGGTGCGCAGCATCATGTCGAGGCCCAGATCACCGACCTTGGGCATGTGGTTCATCATGATGCCATAGCGGCCCTTGGGCATGACGGGCAGCTCTTTGCGGGTCTTGTCAGGCCACATGCCAAGGCCAAGGAAACTGACGCCGAAACGGTCGCCGATTGCCTTGACCTGTTCCAGATGGCGGCCGGTCTCCGCGCAGGTTTCGTGCAGGCTTTCAAGCGGCGCGCCGGACAGTTCCAGCTGGCCCGCCGGTTCCAGGCTGACCGTGCCATCCGCGCCCTTCATCGCAATGACGTTTCCGTTTTCCTCTATCGGCTCCCACCCGAACTCGCGCAGGGCCAACAGCAGGTCGCGAATGCCGTGCTTCTCGTCATAAGAGGGCGCGCGGCGATCGGCGCGGTGGTACACGAATTTCTCGTGCTCGGTGCCGATACGCCATTGATCTTTGGGCTTTTCGCCACGGATCATCGGCGCGACGAGATCGCTCATCCCCTTAAGGGCGGGTTCGGGGGCGCCGGTTGCTTCGCGTGTGCTCATAAGACCTCTCTTGGCCTCGCCCTAGGCAAGCGGTTGGAGCGAGGGAAGCGCAAATTGGCTTCGCTGCGGTAAAGCTGGACTATTTAGCGTCCCAATCTCCGCTTGTTGCCATCCACACGCTGAGCGCGGCGATGGCAGCGGTCTCCCCGCGCAGAATGCGGGGGCCAAGCGAGATGGGACGGGCCGCCGGATGCGCGCGGACCCGTTCGCGCTCGGCATCGTCAAAGCCGCCTTCCGGGCCAATGAGAATCGCTGCGCTGGCCGTGCCTGCAAAGGCCTCAGCCGCGGGTTCGCCGCCTTCCTCATCGGCAAAGAACAGCGTGCGGTCCTCTGGCCAATCGCGCAGCAACGCCTCAAGCTTGACCGGCTCAGCCAGCTCAGGAAGCGCGGTGCGTGCACATTGTTCAGCCGCTTCGATCGTGATGGTGCGCGCGCGGGCGGTGTTGAGCTTGTCCGCCACGCAGCGGCGGGTGATCAGCGGTTGAATGCGCGCAGCGCCAAGCTCGCTCGCCTTTTCCAGCACAAGGTCAAAGCGGTCTTTCTTGAGCAAAGCGGGGCACAGCCACAGATCGGGAACGTCCTCGCGCAGGCGAAGGCGCTCGATCACGTCGAGCTCAATCCGGCGCTTGTCCACGCTAGACACCCGTGTCGCCCATTCTCCGGTCGCGTTGTCGCACAGGATCACCGCATCACCCTCGCGCATCCGCATGACCTTGCCGAGATAATGCGCCTGACCGCCATCGAGTGTGACTGCCCCGCCGCTCGCGATTGGCTCTTCAACAAACAGGCGCGGTGCGCTCTTGGGAGGCCATGCCGGGATACGAGGGGCGGGTGTTGCTGGCATGGCTTCCCCCTAGTCCTGCGCGGCGCTAGAGAGCAAGCTATGAGCGATCCTGCCGCCCCGAATGTCGTCCCCGATAGCGAGCGCAATACAATTTCGGGCGGCCTTGTTGAACGCCTGCCGCAATTGCCGCGTGATCTGGCGCAACTGGCGCGGTTTGACCGGCCCATTGGCTGGTGGCTTTTATTCTGGCCTTGCACATTCGGCGTGTGGCTGAGCGGGCAGGGGCTGCAAATCGGCTTGCTCGCGTGGTTCCTGCTTGGTGCGATTGCGATGCGCGGGGCGGGCTGCGTTTACAACGATATCGTCGATGCGGACCTTGATGCGAAAGTCGCGCGCACGGCGGCGCGGCCTGTCGCCAGTGGCCGGGTGAGCAAGAAAGCCGCATGGGGCTGGCTTGTCAGCCTGTGCCTTATTGGTCTGATCGTGCTGGTGCAGCTTCGGTGGGAGGCGCAGCTGGTAGCGCTGGCCAGCCTCGCCCTGGTCGCCGCTTATCCCTTCATGAAGCGCATCACATGGTGGCCGCAAGCATGGCTGGGCATGGTGTTCAATTGGGGGCTGTTGGTCGGATGGAGCCAGACGGGGCTTGCGCTATTCGGCCATCAGCATTGGGACGCCATCGCCGCGCTTTATGCAGGCTGCGTCACATGGGTGATCGGCTATGACACGATCTACGCCCTACAGGACCGCGAGGATGATGCGCTGGTTGGCATTCGCAGCTCAGCCTTGCGTATGGGGGGCAAGGTTCATGCCGGGATTGCGGGTTTCTATGCTGCGACCATAGGGCTGTGGGCGCTGGGCATCTGGCTCTACCGCCCCGATCCGCTGGCTCTTGCTGCGCTTGCTCCGGTGGCGCTGCACCTTGTCTGGCAGGTGGCGACGCTCAACGCCGATGACCCCGCCAACCCGCTCGACCGGTTCCGGTCCAACCGCTGGGCGGGCGGGCTGATGGCCATCGCCTGCTTCATCGTCGGGAACGCGCATTCGTAATGTGCAACCTTTATCGCATGACCAAGAATGTGGACGAGGTCGCCAAGTGGTTTGACCTCGTGGACAGTTTGGGGGGCGCCAATTTCGGGGCGGAGGTCTATCCCGGCTATCCGGGGCTGGTGGTCGCGGATGGCTCGGTTCAATCCATGACCTGGGGCTTTCCGTTGGTGATGAAGGGCAAGAGTGGCCAGCCTCTAAAGCCCAAGCCGGTCAACAACGCCCGCACCGACAAGCTCGACAGTTTCTTCTGGCGATACTCCTTCGAAGAGCGCCGCTGCCTGATCCCGGTCAGCGCATGGGCCGAAGCGCAAGGGCCCAAGGGCGCGAAGACCCGCACTTGGATGTCGCGATCTGATGCAGAATTGTTCGCGGTCGCAGGCGTTTGGCGGACAAGCGATGAGTTTGGCCAGTGCTATTCGATGGTCATGACTGACAGCGCCGGCTCAGCGAGCGCCGACATCCACAGCCGGATGCCAGTGCTGCTTAAGACAGAGGATTATGAGGGCTGGGTGTCGGGATCACCCGAGGAAGCCAAGGCGCTGTGCGTCGCGTGGAAAGGCGATCTCACCATCGACCAGACCGATGAAAGCTGGATGCGCAGCGCTCCCAAACCAAAACCCGAACCGCCTAGGGAGCCGCCCAAAGAATCACCGAGCCAGAGCAGCCTTTTCTGACCACGACCCTTGGCACCGCGAATGTGGGGCGACGGCGGAGTGAACATCGGTTTGCGAAGGATGGGCTCATTCATCATGCGTCTCCCGCATAACTGACCACTTCGAACTCGATCCCGTCCCAGTCGAAGAAATAGAACCGTTCACCCGGGTCGTAATCGTCATGGCCAAACGGGGTGAGACCCGCTTCGACCACGACGCGCTCGGCCGCGGCAAGATCATCGACCAGCAGGCCGACATGGTTGAGCGGCTGGCCCTTGGAATAGTCCCCGCGCACATCGTCACTGGTGTAGAGCGCTATGTAAGAGCCTCCATTGTGCTTTTCGCCGACATGGATTGTTTCTCCGCCCATCTGCGACTTGCCCCGCCAGCGTTCCTCCCAGCCAAGCAGGGTTTTGAACAGGGCGGCGCTGCGTTCGGGCTGCGTGACCGAAAGATTGGCGTGTTCGATTGAACCTTTGGGCATCAGGTATCTCCTTTGCTTGGGTGAGGTTCGATGGAGCGGCGCGCTCGCGCTTCGAATCACTCGACTTGCCCATCGTGCAACCTCAACCTAAGTTGAGGTCAAGCTATTTATGAAAGAGGCTGACAATGCCGCGTGCAATCTCCCGCAATGACCTCATCCCCATCGGCGAAGTTGCGCGCCGCACGGGGCTTTCGGTGTCAGCGATACGCTTTTACGAAGGCAAGGGCCTGATCGAACCGATCCGCACCGGCGGCAATCAGCGGCGCTTTCTTCGCTCCGACATCCGCCGGGTAAGCTTTATCCTGATCGCGCAGCAATTGGGCCTGGCGCTGGGGGAGATCGAAGCACTGATGGCCAGCCTGCCGCATGGGCGCACGCCGACGGCAGACTGGCGCACCATCAGCCGATCAATCCGCACGCATCTGGACGAAAGGATCGCACAATTGGAGCGAACGCGCGATCGGCTGGATGGCTGTATTGGCTGCGGATGTCTTAGCCTGGAGCACTGCGCGATCTATAACCCAGACGACAAACTCGCCGAGAAAGGCCCCGGCCCGCGTCAGATTATGGGCTAGGGCGAAGCGCCTAAAATTCCGGGCCCAGATCGTTATCGAGATCGCGCGGGCGGGCGAAATGCACCAGCGTTGCACAGCGCGCTTTCAGCTTGCTCCAGCTGTCAATCGCGCAGTCGAGCACGGCAAAGCTGGCTGTGGGAAACTTGACCGCCGCTTCGCGAAACAGGTCATTCTCACGCGCCGGGGCCACCAGGTCGAGGATTGTCTCTTGCAGGCCCGGATTGTGACCGATGATCAGGATCGCATCGGGTTCATTCTCGCTCCCAGCAGTGCTGAGAAGGTCGATGATCGTTTCGCTGCTGGCGAGATAGAGTCGTTCGTCAAAGACCGGCGCGATGCCGAGCCGCGCGCGCTCCAGCGTCTCCTTGATCCGAACCGCAGGGCTAGCAAGCGCGAGGCCCCAATCAATATCTTCTGCAACAACATGCTCGCCCATCAGCACCGCGCCGCGCCGCCCGCGATCATTAAGACCACGGTCAAAATCGCGCTTCACCGCGTCGTCCCATTCGGACTTTGCATGGCGCAGAAGACCCAGCCGCTTCATTGTCGCTATTCTATCCCTCTCGCTTCGCCCGGGCGCCACCTTAGCTGGCGAACTTGATCACACAACCTGCCATGAACACGCACCGCGCCAAAGGCCGTGGAAAGCAAATGCGGCAGCCTCGTGACATAGGGAAGCGGGATTCCCTATGCGGAGACTGCCGCATTGACAGAAGGAGTGATGGTCGGAGTGAAAGCAGCGCGAGGTGAGGGCTGGGGTCAGGCGAGCGCGAGGGCGCCGGTGCCGCTCCACAATCCGATCGTTGCCGTGGCGGCCAGCAGCGCGCTGGCAATCACTGAAACCTGCTCTGCCGGGCGGCCTTTCAGCGTCCAACTGGCGGGCAGCAGCGGCTTGGCATTCTTGCGGAACTCTTCCTTGTAGCGCGGATGCTCGGTGCCCATCATCCGATCCCACCAGGTAAAGTAGAAGCCGAAATTGTGGCTGTGGCTGTGGTGCAGATCGTGATGCGTCGTGGTGCTGATCCAGTCGGTCAGCGGATTGTCGACCCAGCCTGCGGGGAAAATCTCATGCCCGACATGCGCCATCACATTGCGGATGATCATGTGCCACAGGAACAGGAACACAGCCAAGCCCGCCATGGCGTAACCCGCTGCGTTAATCGCCAGCAGGAAGAGCGGCATATAGGCAGCTTCAATCACCGCCTCCCATGCCGAAAAGCTGTACGCGGTCCACGGCGTAGGCGTGCGCGATTTGTGGTGATGCAGATGCGTGGCCTTGAACAAACCCTTGGTATGCATCGCGCGGTGCGCCCAGTAGAAATAGGCATCATGCACCAGAACGATAATCGCAAAGTGCAGCGCAATCGTGGTCCAGCTGGCCTGATCGCCAGTGAATCGGATAAACCCGGTTTCCAGCCCCACCACTGTCACCAGAGTGGTGACGCCAAAGAAGAACACGGTGCGCAGTGACGAGAGAACCTCGCGCACATAATCCTTGCGGCTTGCCCGGCGTTCCTGAATGCGGCGGTTCTTCGCCCATGATCTAAAGAGGACGAGGATGATGCTCGCTGCCCCGGCCGCGATCACATATCGGCTAAGGTCAAAGTAAAACACATTGGCAAAATGCTTCAGCACCAGTTCGGTGATGTAAGCGAAATCGTTTTGGGTCACCATTGTCATCCTCCAGTCGTTCGTGGTGACGATTGGATGGCATGAGAGTACCCGAAAACGCTCCGCAGACACGAAAAATCCGCGTCACCTTCGAAAATGCATCGCTTTTTTCAGTTTTGACCAGTCGGCTGAGCTGAGGGCTCGCCCAGTCCCAAACGGCGGAAATCGGTGGGTGTGGTACCAGTTTCGCTGCGAAAGGCGCGGTTGAAGGTTGGCAGCGAATTGTAACCCAGATCCATCGCAATCGTGAGCACAGGCAGGTCCACCTGTTCCTTGTCGACCAGCTTTGCACGCGCTTCAGCAATGCGATGGTGGTTAAGGAAGGCGGAAAAGTTGCGGTAGCCAAGCCGCTGATTGATGAGTGCGCGCAGGCGATGCTCGGGCGTGTCGAGATGCTCGGCAAGCCGCGCAATCGTCAGCCCCGGCGTGCGGTAGAAGCCTGCCTCCATGGTCTCAATCAGCTTTTCATGGAGCACCGCTTCCGAGGGCGAGAGGTTTAGCGTTTCAACCCCATCCGCACCGGCGCTCTCACCCTCGGTTTGGACCAGCAGTTCGGGATCAGTGCGAAACAGCGACAGACCGCCAAACAGCACCAGCAGGAAAATCATCAGCGCATTGATGAGCTGTATTGCAGGCGGCGGCACCCCCGGCGCAAAGATCAGCTCGCCCGTCAGGATCGATCCCGCCTGCGCTGCGACCACCAAAGGCAACCACAAACGAATGAGACGGCGCTGCTCGACCAGATCATCCTCACGGTCGCCAAACGCCACGCGCACAAGGTCCGCAATTAAGCCGAGCGAAAGCAGATGGATTACATAGAACCCGATCACCCCGGAGGGGGCGAAGAAATTGCTGATTGACCACGCCGCCACCAGAACCGCCGCCACAATCAGCACCACACGCTGAGGCGCTTCGCGTTCGAACAGGTTGCGCGCAAACAGCCATATCCAGAACGGCACGGAAAGCGACATCAGGTCGATGAGCGCATCGGCGACGCCGCGCGACGAACTTACCGGTGTTGTGTTCAGCAGATAGGCAATCGCGCCGATCACCATCATCATTATGGGCAGTTTGATCGAGTTGCGTATCTCGCCCGCTGCGATCTGCGCGTTCAGCAGCAGAGCCGCGCCAATGGCGAGCAAGCGTACATAGAAATCCCAGTTTTCCATCATCACCAGCTATCTGGGATAGTGTCGTCCAAGATGCCAGCGCTTTCGGCGGGCGGTATCGCAGCTTCGCCGATCAACCCTTCGGAAATGCGCGCCAAAGCCTCGTCCAGCGTCAGGCGGCGCACCACGGTCCCTTGCGGAAAGGCACCGAGCAGCCGGCTGGGGAATGCGGCAGAGAGGACCACGAAATGCCCCGAATCCTCGCGGTTGCGGATCAGTCGTCCGAAAGCCTGTGCCAGCCGAGCGCGGATGATGCGGTCATCAAAGGCGCCTCCGCCGCCGCCCTGTTCCATGGCTGCCGCGCGGCGCGCCTTGTGGAGGATATCGGGCCGCGGCCACGGCACTGCCTCCATCACCACGCAGCGCAAGCTTCGGCCCGGCACATCCACCCCATCGCGCAAGGCATCGGTTCCCAGCAGGCTCGCACGCGGATCATCGCGGAAGATGTCGACCAGCGTGCCGGTATCAATCGGATCAACATGCTGCGCGAACAGCGGCAGGCCGTCGCGCGCCAGCCGGTCAGCGATGCGGCCATGCACCGCGCGAAGGCGGCGGATCGCGGTGAACAGGCCCAGCACGCCGCCCTGCGATGCCTCGATTAACCGCGCATAGGCTCCCGCCAGCCCCGGCAGATCGCCGCGCTTGATATCGGTCACGATCAGCACTTCGGCGCGCTTGGCATAGTCGAACGGGCTTTGCGCAGAGGACAGCAACGGCTCGCTTTCGATATGCGCCGCGCCTGATCGATCAATGGCGCTTTGCCACGCCGCACCCTCATCCTCGATCCGGTCGGTCAGCGTGGCGCTGGTCAGCATCACGCCATGCGCGGGTTCGAGCACGGTGCGCGCAAACGGCTTCATCGGGTCGAGCCAACGGCGATGGATCGCGACATCAAACTCGCGCGCATCAGAGCGGTCGACGGCCAGCCAATCGACATATTCCGGGTCTGCCGGGCCTCCCAGCCGCGCCAGCAGCGATTCCCATGCGGTGAGCAGGTCAACCCGCCAGCTGAGCGAATGGCGCGCTCCTTCGATCCGCGCACGGCCTTGCCCGTCGAGCCAGTCGAGCGGTTCGGTCATGATCGCTTCGAGCCTGCCCCCCAGTTGGATCAGCGGCACCCGGATTGCAGCCAGAGCCTGTGCGGCTTCCCCAGCGGCTTCGATCACCTCGCCCGGCAGGCCACTTGCTTCAGTTTCGATCCCGTAGCCCGCTTCGGCCCCGCCGCTTTCATCGCGGGCATAGACCGCCTGACGCACGGCGGCGAGCAAGGCTTCGAGCGGGCCGGAGGCCTCGTTCTCCGCGAGGCGCTGCAACCAACCATCGCCGGGCAAGGCCGCGCCAGCCTCGCACGCGGCGTCGATGGCTTCGCTGCCCGCCTCGTCATAGCTTGCTACATCGGCCAGGCGGGCGGAAAGGCCCCGGCGGCGGCCTCTATTCTTGCGTTCCGGCCCCATGATCCAGCGGCGCAACTCAATCGCCTCCTGACCTGAAAGGGTCGCGGCAAAGGTGCTGTCGGCGGCTTCGAAGACGTGGTGGCCCTCGTCGAAAATCACCCGTGTCGGCCGCTGCGCATGGTCGCGACCGCGCGCCGCGTTGACCATGACGAGGGCATGATTGGCGATCACCAGATCGGCCTGCGCGCTATCCCTTGCAGCGCGCTCGATGAAGCACTTTCGGTAATGCGGGCACCCGGCATAGATGCACTCGCCGCGCTGATCGGTCAGAGCGGCGATGCCACGTTTGCGGAACAAAGTGCCAAGCCAGCCGGGCAGGTCGCCGCCGATCATGTCGCCATCGCGGGTGAAGGCGGCCCAGCGCGCGACCAATTGCGCAAGGATAGCCGGGCGTCCGGTGAAGCCGCCTTGCAGCGCGTCTTCGAGGTTGAGCAGGCACAGATAATTCTCTCGCCCTTTGCGCACCACGACGGGCGGTGTGCCGTCGGGTCGCTTAAGCGGCCATGCCCTGCGGCTTTCGACGCGCAATTGGCGCTGAAGGTTCTTGGTAAAGGTCGAAACCCAGACCGTGCCACCCGATTGCGCCGACCAAAGCGAGGAGGGGGCGAGATAGCCCAACGTCTTGCCGATCCCGGTCCCCGCCTGCGCGAGCGCCACATGCGGCACTTCGCGGCGGTCTCGTGGGGCAAAGATGCGGGCGACCTCAGCGGAATAGTCGCGCTGCCCGTCGCGTTTTTCAGCGGCTTCTCCGGTGAGGTGATCGAGTTGTCCCAGCACATCGGCGGGTAGCAGTTCAACCTGACGGGGCGGGGCGCGCTCGCCTGCTTCCTCCCATTCGGGCAGGGTGGCAAACAGCCACTTTTCCGCTTGTTCTGGCCGCTTCACATTCGGCTTCAAGACCTGCGCCCACGGCCAGCGCAGCCGCTCCATGGTTTGAAGCACGCTCCACGCGCCGGCGCGCTCGAACCATTCGGGGTCTTCGGCAGCAGCGATCAAGGCTCCGGCTGCACGCTGGAGGAATTCGGGCACTGCCTCATCGCCCGCCGGTTCCTCCATCTCCAGCGCTTCGGCCAGCCCGCGCGGGGTCGGCACGCAAAACCGCGCCGGATGGATGAACGCGAACAGCTCCAGCAGATCGAGGCCCGAGAGATCAGGATAGCCCAGCCGGTTCGCGACCAAGGGGGCATTCAAGAGCAGGATCGGCGTGTCGGCAGCGGCCATGATTGCCTCACCCTTGGACACCGCTCCGGTTTCGCCATTGGCCGCTTTCAGCCAATTGCCGCCATGGCTGGCATGCAGCGCGGGAAGGGGGACGGGGGATGGGGTCACGCACACGAAAATGCGCGAGGCGGCGAGCGAAGTAAACGCTGCGCTTCCGCAAAGCTCACAACCGCGCTGGTCCATTGTAAACCGATGTTAAGAGCTTGCCGGTAACTGCTTAAAGTCCTTGCAAGGAGTGAGACCAGTGTCGTTTGGACGAAAAGGCGTGGCAGGAGCAGCGGTTGGCGCACAGCCTGCGCGCCGCAGAGACCCGATTGCGGCTGGTGGCGGCACCTCTCATTTGGCGTCCTCAGGCCCCAGCGCTTTTGCCGAGCCGGGCAGCGATGTGGCGGCCAAGCGCGCAGCATTCATCGCCTCTGAGCGCGCGCGCCGGGGCGATGATGGTTCCAAGGCTCCGTTTGCAACGCCGGCAAGGCCGATCGCTGAACCGATTGCCGAGCCGGCATCAATGCCTTCGTGGAACCCGTCTGCCGGAGCCACCGAGCGCGCCAAGAAGGTCAGCGCCAGCAATGGTTCCTCAGCCAAACCCTATTCCAAGATCTTCGGCCATCCGGATAAGCGCCGTATCATTTTGGCTTATGTGCTGTGGTACTTTGCCGGAATGCTGTCGGTCCACCGCATCTATTGCGGCAACGCAGAATCGGCGCTGTATCAGTTCGCCTTGCTGTTCATCAGCCTGGTTTGCCTCGCAATTTTCCCGCCACTGGGCCTGATTGGCTTTCTGGGCTGGTGCGGTTGGCTGTTTGTCGACCTGTTCTTTATGCCCGGAATGATGCGCCGCTTTCGGGCGCAGCATGCCTATCCCGATACGGGGATCTTTGAGTGATCCGGCGCGGCGTTCTTGCTGTTGCAGCTCTTGCCGCTTTGGCGGCACCCTCTGCCTCAGCTCAGCCTCAGAACGCCAATGAACAAGCCGCCATCCGTGCCGTGCAGGCGCATATCGACGCCTATCGCTCATGGAACCTTGAGCGATTTGTCGCCACCTTCGCTCCTGATGCGACAGTCGTGGCGAACGGCATGACTGCCACGGGGCACGCTCAGATCCGCGCATTCTATGCCAAGAATTTCGAGGACGTCCCGCACACGATCCGCATCGTCGACAGCGCCATCGACGGCAGTGTTGTCACAGTGACCATCGCCTACACTTTCGCTGATGGACGCGAGCGTTGCTGTTCCTATTCGGAATATGTGGCTTCGGGCGGCAAGATCACCTTTCTCTCAGCCGCGTTTGCGAAGAAAAATTGACTGCGGCGCGGTGAGGCGCGGCTTCGCCTGACCCGATCAAACAGGCCGCTTTCCTACATTACCTGCCCCACGCTATGATCGGATGGTCATGGCGTTTTTCGCCTATGGTGAAACAAGTTGGAAAAGTGTCAACTTCGCAAACCGGGTTCAAGCACCTGACTTCAAAGGAGAAATCGGGAAAATCCGGCGAATTGCCGTGTCAACTTTGTCAACTTCGTTGGAAATAAACGCAAACCGGCACGTTCAATCTCGCTTGCAACAGGAAATGACCGCAATAAAGACCCCAGTACTATGACAGACCAAATCCTTCTCGAAGCAGCCCAAAACTCCAAGGCCTGGCCCTTTCAGGAAGCCCAGCGCCTGGCCAAACGGCTGCGTAACGGGAAGCCGAATGGCGAACCGGTGCTGTTCGAGACGGGCTATGGTCCCTCAGGCCTGCCGCATATCGGCACGTTTCAAGAGGTTCTGCGCACGTCGCTGGTGCGCCGCGCCTATGAAGCGCTGACGGGGCAAGCCACACGGCTGGTCGCGTTTTCCGACGATCTTGATGGCCTGCGCAAAGTGCCGGGCAATGTGCCTAATCAGGATATGCTGGCCGAACATCTCGGCAAGCCGCTATCGCGCATCCCTGACCCGTTTGAAAAGTACGAAAGCTTTGCAGCGCACAACAATGCGATGCTGCGCGAGTTTCTTGACCGGTTCGGTTTTGACTATGAGTTCGTCAGCTCCTCCGATCGCTACAACTCGGGTGCGTTCGATGATGCCTTGCGCGGGGTGCTGACCCATTTCGACGCGATCCTCGACATCATGCTGCCGACTTTGGGCGATGAGCGGCGCAAGACCTATTCCCCGCTCATGCCGATCAGCCCGACGACGGGCGTGGTGCTGCAAGTGCCGATCGAAGTCGTCGATGCCGATGCGGGCCTGATCCGCTTCACCGATGAAGATGGCAGCGTGGTTGAGCAAAGCGCGCTGGGCGGTATGGCCAAGTGTCAGTGGAAGGTTGACTGGGCGATGCGCTGGGTCGCGCTGGGCGTCGATTATGAGATGTATGGCAAGGACCTGACCGATAGCGGCGTCCAATCAGGCAAGATCGCCCGCGTGCTGGGCGGTAACAAGCCTGAAGGCCTGATCTATGAGATGTTCCTTGATGCCAATGGGGAGAAGATCTCCAAGTCCAAGGGCAATGGCCTGACGATTGAGGAATGGCTGCAATATGGCTCTCAGGAGAGCCTGGGCTTTTACATCTTTGCCAATCCCAAGAGCGCCAAGCAGCTCCACGCAGGTGTCATTCCCAAGGCGATTGACGATTACTGGCAGTTCCGCGAGCGCCTGCCCGAACAGCCGCTGGATAAGCAGCTGGGCAATGCGGTGTGGCACTTGCTGCGCGCAAATGAGCGGATTGAGGCACCAGAGGCTCCGGGTGCAGGCGAAGGGCTGAGCGTGCCTTATTCGCTTTTGCTGAACCTCGTTTCGGTG
>JBCBMN010000040.1:0-19743 GCA_039822745.1 Pseudomonadota bacterium
GGCGACCACGCGACCAACGTTGCCGAGATGGTGCACTTCGCTGCGACCGGAACCTATCCGCCCGAGGAAGACCGCTGACCAGATTTTGGCTCCTGTGGACAAGTTCCCCCGGTCAATTTCATCAAATTGCAGCAAAACTGAAACAGAGGCTCAGCTAGCGATGCTCGGATGCAAGGGGCGCCGGGCAGTACAAGGCTGAAGGCTCAGGAGCCAGTGCGATGTCTGCCGCAAAACTGCTTTTGGTTGAAGATGATCCGGCGCTGTCGGAACTGCTCGAATATCGTTTCCAGAATGAAGGTTATCAGGTTCGCTGCACCAGCGATGGTGATGAAGCCATGGTCCTTGCCAGCGAAGACGTACCGGACCTTATCATTCTCGACTGGATGATTGAGGGTACGAGCGGGATCGAAGTGTGCCGCCGCCTGCGCCGTGACAAGGAAACCGCGCATGTGCCGATCATCATGCTGACCGCGCGCGAAGCTGAGGATGACAGGGTGCGCGGCCTTGAGACGGGTGCGGATGACTACCTTACCAAGCCGTTCTCACCGCGCGAGCTTTTAGCTCGTGTGGCCGCCGTCATGCGCCGTATCCGTCCTGCTCTTGCGGGTGAGACGATTGAGGTGGGTGACATCAAGCTCGATCCAGTGGCTCACAAAGTTCAGCGCCGTGGCCGCTCGCTCCAACTTGGGCCGACCGAGTATCGCTTGCTCAAGTTCTTCATGGAGAGCCCGGGGCGGGTCTTCAGCCGTGGTCAGCTGCTTGATGGCGTTTGGGGCACCGGCTCGGATATCGAATTGCGCACGGTTGATGTGCATATCCGCCGCCTGCGCAAAGCGATTGGTATTGACGGCGCCAAAGACCCGATCCGCACGGTGCGCTCTGCCGGTTACGCTCTCGAAGCTACCTGAGGCCTAGTGAAAATCGCGCGACTTCGGAATGATCCGAAGGTTGCGCGGATGTCCGCTTGGCCGAGGGAGTTCGTCAATAATGTCGCGCGGCTTCACAGCCTTGCGAGCATCCTCTTCCTTGACTTCGCCCAGCGCGATACTCGCCCGGCTGGCGGGCATTTTATGGCTGCTGATCGGGGAATTGACGTGATCGGCACGAGCAATCGGCGCATCGAGCATATCGTCTGAAAGCGCGTAGAGCTTACCCGTCGCATCCACCATGTGCTGCGCGATGACATGGATCACTTCGTCATCATATTCGACGCGGCCCCGCACTTCCATCAGTCGCGCGCCCATCACGACCTTGCGCTGCTTCTCTTTCAGGTCCGGCCAGACGACGAGATTGATCACTCCGGTCTCATCCTCAAGCGTGATGAAGCACACACCCTTGGCGCTACCCGGGCGCTGGCGGATCAGAACGACGCCTGAGACCTGCACCATGCTCCGAAACTTGCGATTGCGCAGGTCGCAGGCGCGCACAAAGCCTCGCTCGGCCAGTTCGGGGCGCAGGAAGGCCATCGGATGCGCCTTCAGGCTGAGCCGTGTGGTCTGGTAATCGGCCACCACTTCCTCGGATAGCGGCATTGTGGGCAGCTTGGTCGCCCGACGTTCGGCCCCTTCGTCACGGGTGTCCGCTGCCCGGAATAGCGGCAGGTCAGGACCCGCGATCAAGCTGCGCGCATCCCACAAGGCCTTGCGGCGTGTAAAATTGAGAGAGCTAAAGCAATCGGCGCTGGCAAGCCGTTCGATATGCGCCGGTGACAGGCCTGCCCGCTCGCGCAACTCGGCCACGTCGCGGAAAGGTCCATTCTCAGCGCGCTCGGCGATCAGTTGCGCAGCGACGTATTCGGGCAGGCCATCCACCTGCCGCAGGCCCAGGCGAAGGGCGATGTGGCGGTCCAGACGGCCAGACTTCACGTCCCCCGCCTTGCCAATCTCATCCAGCGTGCAATCCCACTCGCTTGCGTTCACATCGACCGGCAGCACCTCAACCCCATGCTCGCGCGCATCGCGCACGATCTGCGCGGGCGCGTAAAAGCCCATGGGCTGAGAATTGAGCAGCGCGGCTGCAAACGCCGCCGGAAAATGGCATTTGAGCCAACTCGACACATAAACCAGATGCGCAAAACTGGCCGCGTGGCTTTCGGGAAAGCCATATTCGCCAAAGCCCCGGATCTGGTTGAAGCACCTTTCGGCAAAGTCGCGTTCATAGCCGCGCGTCACCATCCGCTCGACCATCATGTCCTGCAGCTCATCCACCATGCCGCGTGATCGGAAGGTCGCCATGGCCTTGCGCAGACGGTTCGCCTCCTTGGAAGAGAACTTGGCGGCATCCAGCGCGATCTTCATCGCCTGCTCCTGAAAGATCGGGACGCCCAACGTCCTCTCCAGAATACTGGAAAGCTCATCGGGCGGGCCATATTGCGGCGATGGCGCAGGGATTTGGACAGGCTCGGCACCCCGGCGACGCTTGAGATAGGGATGCACCATGTCACCCTGGATCGGGCCGGGCCGCACAATCGCGACCTGGATGACCAGATCATAGAACTCGCGTGGGCGCAGGCGCGGAAGCATGTTCATCTGCGCCCTGCTCTCAACCTGAAAGACACCCAGCGAATCCCCTTTGCGCAGCATCGCATAGGTCTCCGGGTCCTCGCGTGGGACACTCGCCAGTGTCAGCGCACGGTCGTGATGATCCTCCAGCAGATCGAGGCATTTCTTAATGCAGGTCAGCATGCCCAGCGCCAGCACATCGACCTTGAGGATACCCAGCGCTTCGATGTCATCCTTGTCCCATTCGATAAAGCTGCGATCAGGCATGGCGCCGTTGCCGATGGGCACTGTCTCAGTCAGCGCGCCTTGGGTGAGGATAAAGCCGCCAACATGCTGGCTGAGATGGCGTGGCATTCCAATCATTTGCTCAGTGAGTTTGAGCACGCGCTTCAAATGCGGATCGGTCACATCCATACCGGTTTCGGCGGCATGCTTCTCGCTGATCTCGTGCCCCCAGCCACCCCATACCGTGCGTGAGAGCGCGCTGGTCACATCCTCGCTCAGCCCCATCGCCTTGCCCACTTCGCGGATCGCCATACGCGGGCGGTAGTGGATGACAGTTGCGGTCAGGCCGGCGCGGTGGCGTCCATATTTGCGGTAGAGATACTGGATCACCTCCTCGCGCCGCTCATGTTCGAAATCGACGTCGATATCAGGCGGCTCCTTGCGGTCCTCTGAAATGAAGCGATCAAACAGCAGCGCGTGCTTAGCCGGATCGACCGATGTGATGCCAAGGCAATAGCACACCGCAGAGTTCGCCGCAGACCCGCGCCCCTGGCACAGGATCGGCGGGGAGACCTCATTGCGCGCAAAATCGACGATATCCTTGATCGTCAGAAAATAGCGCCCCAGCTCCATCTTGGCTATCAGCGCGAGTTCGCTCTCCAGCGTGGCTCGCACCCGGTCTGGTACGCCTTTCGGATAGCGCCAGTCGGCCCCTTTCCAGGTCTCGCTTTCAAGATATTCCTGCGGGGATTGTTCGTTGGGGTAAATCTCTTGCGGATATTCATAGCGCAATTCGTCGAGGCTGAACTGACACGCATCCGCCACCTCGCGGGCAGCATGGATAGCGTGCGGCCAGCGAGTGAAGAGGCGCACCATTTCCTGCGGGGATTTGAGATGGCGCTCAGCATTGGCGTGGAGCAGGTGTCCGGCCTCAGCCACTGTGGTCTTGTGCGCAATCGCGGTCATCACATCCTGCAAGGGACGGCGCTCAGGCGCATGGTAATGCACATCATTGGTCGCAAGCAGGGTGAGGCCGTTGTCACGCGCCAGAGCATCAAGCCGGTCAATCCGCGCAATGTCATCACCGCGATAGAGATAGCTGGCGGCAAGGTGTCGGAGCGTGGGTAAGCCCCTGACCAAGTGTGGTACGATCGCGGTAAATTCACCCGTCTCTTCGCCGCGCACATCGCTGCCATCCAGCGCGATAACATTGCTCGCCCAAGCTGGGACGGTAAAGGTCTGGTCCGTATCCTCAGGCGGCAGCAGGGTCAGCTGGACGCCCTGCGAATGCTCAGCCAGCATGGTGAGGCTGATCTCGCACACGCCCTTTTCCTGCCATTCGCCGTCCAGCGTGCTCATGCGACCTGCGCTGATCAGTTGGCACAATCGTCCATAAGCGGCGCGGTCCCGCGGGTAGGCGAGGAAAGCGAGGCCCTCCACGGTCTCGATCCGCGCACCGATTACGGGCCGCAATTTGAGCGTTGCGGCCTCGGTATGCACACGCACGATCCCGGCAAAGCTGTTGGCATCGGCAATCCCGATAGCATCGTAGCCAAGCGCTCTCGCCGTCATCACAAGGTCCACCGCATCCGAAGCACCGCGCAGAAAGCTGAAACAGCTGACCAGCCCCAGTTCGACAAACGGGCTGCGCTCCGGCGCTTCGATAAGATCGGGGTCGATCTCAAGCGTGCGCTTGTCAGGAGTGAGCGGGGCGTCAGGCATTGGCCTAGCAGCCGGCGACCTGTGTCAGCCGAGCCCTCACAGCCGCCAGATCATCGGCAAATTTAGCGGCTTGTTCCTCACGCGCCGCGCCATCCAGACGCAGCAAGTAAGAAGGATGCACAGTCACCCAAAGCTCGCTGCCATCCTCCAGCTCAATCGGCTTGCCGCGTGTCTGCGCGATGCTGACCGTCTTGCCCAGCAGCCCCCGCGCCGCCGAAGCGCCCAGCGCCAGAACCACGCGCGGTTTGACGACGGCGCGTTCGGATTCGAGCCACCAGCGGCAAGTGTCAATCTCCTTGGCTGCGGGCGATTGGTGCAGGCGGCGCTTGCCCTTCCACTGGAATTTGAAGTGCTTGACCGCGTTCGTGACGTAGGCCGCGCTACGATCAATCCCGGCCTGATCCAGATATTCATCGAGCAATTGCCCCGCTGGTCCCACAAAGGGCTGCCCCTGTTCATCCTCATGATCGCCCGGCTGTTCGCCGACAAGCATGAGGTTTGCTCTTGCATCACCCTCCCCCATAACCGCCCGCGTACCGCATTCAGCAATCGGGCAATCGCGGCAGGCGGCGATGCCTTGTGCGATGCCTTCAAGGCTTTGCGGTCGCTCCCGTTCCTCGCGTGATCCAGCCGCCACCATGCCTGCCTCGCGCGCTTGCGCCCCGGCGATAAGCTCCGGGATAAGCTCAGCCTCGGGCATGTTCTTCCAGTATTTCTTGGGCATCTCGGCCAGCATTGCGCCGACTTTCAGTCGCGCCGGGTTGAAGATTGAGGAATAATATGACTTCCACAAAGCCTCGACCGGGTCGCCATCGGGCGCATCCTCGCGCCGCGCCGGGCCGCTTTCGCGCATCGTCGTGCCGTCCCAATGCAAACAACCGCGCGGGGTCAGGATCGACCAGTTCATATTGGCAAAGCGGCGCATGAAGAAACCGGCATTGGCGCGCACAATGTGATGATCGGGCTCAAACCAAGCGACATAGTGCTCCGCGCCGTCTTCACCCTGCACTTCGCGAAAGCGGACAAAGGCGTGCATCTTGTGGCTGTCGCGGCGCACCGATTTGTCGAGCTCTTCGATGCGGCGCACGTCCGGGTCAGCCTTGTCCTCCATGCAGCGGCCATTGGACTGGAGCCGCCAGAGCAGCCGATAGAGCAGGCTGAAACGCTCCGGGTCAGAATGGAGTGCAGCATTACGCGCGAGGCTCATAAAGCGTTTGGAGGCACGCACAGCCCCCGCATCCTCTCCCGGCATAGGCAGACGACGTTCACCCCGGGACGGGCCCTCAACTGCAAACAGATCGCCTGTCCCGCCCGGCTCCACCCAAGAGACCCGGTCCGGCGGGACATCGCACTGGATCAGCCCGCGCGCGCGCTCACGCCAGAACGCAAAATCGTCCGGCTCAGGCAGGTGGACGACATAATGCGCGCCGAGGGAGACGTGCTGCATCCCTGGCTTTTGGGCGGTCATAGGACAGCGCCCTGCATGGGTTCGCGCAGAGTGCGCAGAGGGGCAGAGGAGCGCCGAGACGGTGTGCCTGCGGCAAAGCCGCACTTCTTCTTCGACCGCTCGGTTAACGGTGACGTTGTAAATGATGAAGGTGCCTTCGGCACGTACGACATCTCTGCGTCTTGGCTTCCTCTGCGTTTTCTGCGCGAAACAGTGTCCATCAAAACAGCTCCAATTGTTCGGACCTAGGCGCCAGCACGCTGCGTAGATCCGCGCGGTCGGTCAGCATGGTCGGCCGCCAATCCAGCGCGATCAGAAACGGGCGCACCTTAGTGATCGATTGAGTGAGCTTGGCCACATCATCGAGCCTTAGCGTGCGATGCCGCCGCGCACGCAGGATACGCTGCACCGCCACCGTGCCCAGTCCCGGCACCCGCAAAAGCTGCTCTTTCGAGGCGCGGTTCACATCGACGGGGAACTGCTCACGGAACTTGAGTGCCCAGGCGAGCTTGGGATCGATATCGAGCGGCAGGTTGCCGTCTTTCTCAGTCGCCTGCGCCACCTCTTGCGGGGCATAGCCGTAGAATCGCATCAGCCAGTCAGACTGATAGAGCCGGTGCTCACGCATCAGCGGCGGGCGCTTCAAGGGCAGCACCGCGCTTGCATCCGGGATGGGTGAGAAAGCGCTGTAATAGACACGCCTCAGGCCAAAGCCTTTATAGAGCCCGCTCGCCTTGGTGACGATGGCCGCGTCATTCGCATCATCCGCACCCACGATCATCTGGGTCGACTGGCCCGCAGGTGCAAAGCGCGGCGCGTGTTTGAAGCGCTTCCTTTCATCCTTGGCTTCGATGATCCGGGCCTTGGTCTTGTGCATCGCGCCTTCGATCACATCCTCATCCTTGTCGGGCGCAAGGCGAGTGAGTCCCTTCCTGGTCGGCAGTTCGACATTGATCGAAACACGGTCCGCATAGAGCCCCGCCTTGTGGATCAGCTCCGGGTCCGCATCAGGGATCGTCTTCAAGTGGATATAGCCGCGAAAATCGTGCTCCTCACGCAGGATCCGGGCCACCTCCACCAACAGCTCCATCGTGTGGTTCGAGCTCTTGATGATGCCGGAGGAAAGAAACAGCCCCTCAATATAATTGCGCCGGTAGAAATTGATCGTCAGATCGACGACTTCCTGCGGGGTGAAACGTGCGCGCCTGACATTCGAGCTTTTGCGGTTGATGCAGTAGTGACAATCGAAAATGCAGTGATTGGTCAGCAGGATTTTCAGGAGCGAAATGCACCGGCCATCAGGCGCATAGGCATGGCAAATGCCCATTCCTTCGGTTGAGCCGATACCCTTCCCTCCCAGTGAGTTTTTTCGGGCTGTCCCGGAAGATGCGCAGGAGGCATCATATTTGGCCGCATCGGCAAGGATTTCGAGTTTCTGTCTAAGTGTCTGTTGAGCCATTTGAGAACCATCGGAGCAATTTATGTTCCTTGTATGTTCTCATGCACCTATGGTCCAATGCAAAGCTTGCAATCCGCGGGCAAGCGCAGAACTGGCGCAAGGATCAGATTGCGCGATAGCTTTTGGAGCGTCGCGGGCTGAAATCCGGTTCACCCATGGCAGCGCATAAATGATCCAGCACAGCCGAGTGCATCTCGCCTTCGAAAGCGACACCTGCATACCGCCCATCGACCCAGGCGATAGTGCCAAGCGGAGCATTCACACCGCCCACTTTCATCACGACCCGATCACCGACATGAGCAAAGCCATTGCTGCCCCGGATCTTGCATCCACCTTCCGAGATATCGATCAGGTCCACGAAGACGACGCGGGATTGCACCCTGCTTTTCACCAGCAGGTTGAGCGGGCGGCGCTTCGATGAACGTGAGATAGAGTGCATGCTCATTGAAGAAACGTTAGCAGACAGTCGTAAATGAAATGCTGCCGGAAAGCCCTCAAAGGCCGTCAGTCTGGCGATCAGGCATAAAGCCCATGCAGGTACCAGTCTGGTGGCCCACCGCGTCCATCACCGGCTATTCCGTGGCGATAGATCCAATAGCGACGCCCCTCGGTATCCTCGACCCTATAATAGTCGCGCAAGCGCACCGTGGACTTCTCTCGCCACCATTCAGGAGCAATGCGCTCTGGCCCTTCAACCCGCGCCACTTCGCGTACGTCGCCACGCCAGCGAAAACGCTGCGGGAAGCCGTCGGGTGAAGCATAGAGGACCGCGATCTTCTCTGCCCGATCCAGCAGTTTCAACGGCCTTTTACCGGACTCGCTGATAAGGTGCGGCGCAGATTGCGGATCGAGCACTCCCTGCCAGTCCTGCTCCCATCGTTGCGCGCGTTCGGGCAAGTGGCTGGAATGCGGCACCGGACGGCGCACAGCCTGCGAACCAAGCCGCACGCCAAGCCGGTCAATGCAGGCGCTGAGCGAGGTTCCGTGGCGTTCGGCTGCTTGCTCAATATCGCTCTGACTGATTGCGAGCGGCTCAGCCCAGCTGGTGCGCAAACGGATGGTCTCAATTCCGAAACCCGCTTCGACATCGTCCAGCTTGGCGGCAAACAACCGGGTGATGTGATCTGCTGCGCGCGTGGCTGCCGCGAGTTCGAGCTGGCGCACCAGCACCTCTCCATCAACCCGCCAAAGCCCCAGTTCAAGCCGCCGCGCGCCTTCTCCCCTCGCCTCAAGCTCGCGGATCATATCAGCCGCCAGATCGGCGAGCACAGTATCAAGCAGCACGCGGTGGCGGATCGGCTCCATGAGGCGGCGCTGGACCAGCGGCATGGCTTGCGGAACGATCGGCAGCAAGGGCTCAGGCACCCGGCCCAGCAATTGGTCAAGACGGACCAGAGGATTGGCGGCGGGCGATTTGCGGTTGCGAAAGCGGCGCTGGAGCGCATCGCGGCCAGAGGCACTGTCTTCCTCCCCATCACCATCCGCATGTGTCACCCCCGCCAACTGCCCAAGCGATTTGAGTCCCAACCGGCGCAGCACGGTAAGGACATCGCCGTCGAGACGCAGTGACGCCACCGGCAGATCAACAAGCGCGCGCAGGATCAGGGCGGGATCGTCAGAGCCCACGATACTCCTCGCAGGCCCATAATGCGCCAAGGCCCAAGCCGCTCCGGCGGTTGGCGCAATCGCGGTGCGCACTGCAAGCTTTCGCGCGGCAAAGGCTGCTTCGACATCTGCGATCAGCCGTTCCTCGCCACCAAACAGATGAGCGACCGCTGTAACATCGACAATCACGCCATCAGGCGCATCAAGCGCGCTCCACGGCCCCCATCGCTGCGCCCAGACCGCGAGCTTTTCGAGGAAATCCAGATCGCCTGCAGGGTCAGCTGGAACAGCTTTAATAGCAGGGCAAACAGTGCGGGCATCAGCCAGCATTGTCCCTGAATGCGCTCCCGCCTCACGCGCGGCATCATTGGTCGCTTCGATCCGAGGACCATGCGCGGTTTCGGTGATCAGCGCGACAGGGTCTGCATCTGCCCCCTCGCCGTGCTCACAGCCTTGTGCAAGACGCCAGCGATCGACCGACAGTCGCGCGCACCAGATGGCGAGTATTCGGCGGGGCTGACGCCTCGAGCTGTGATGCAAGGCCTCCTCCCGGATGCCAGAAGCGGCGCTTGCGCGCGAGTGCCGGGCCAAGGCGCTGGCGGGCAGCGTTTCCACTTTCGGGGCGTTCGGCGCGAAGGGTGGTTTCGTCATCGCATACAATCCATTGGCCAGGCGCGTGGCTGCGTGCGCGGAACAGGTCCGCCTTCCAACTAGGCCGGCCCGGCGCATCCGCATTCCAGTTGGGCTCTTGTGAAGGGACAGGTTCCACTCGCCACCGCATGCGGGCAGAGGAGAGGTCCGCTTCGCCTTCCAATCGCACCAGCCACAGTGCGACATGGTGCCTCTCTGCAGCTAGGCTGAGACGGCGCGAAGCCGTGAAGTCGAGCGCGCGCGGATTGCCGACAATCTCTCCGATCACACAGGCCAGATCGCGGCATTTGAGCCCTTCTTCCAGAGCGAAGAGCGCATCTTCAGGCGTCTGCGCTTCGACATGGATCAGCCGCTCGCGCAGGTCTTTGGGAAGGCCGTGAAGGTAAGGGCGCCCGCTGCGCTGGATTGCGCGGGTCTCTTGCACCCAGAGGATATGTCGCCGATCTTCGACCTCGATTAGCGGGTCCTGCGCCTCAGCCGCTAAACGCGCCTCAGTTCGCAAGGCATCGCACGCCAGTGCCAGCGCCAGCCCCACGCCGCTCGCATCTTGCGTGCCCGCAAAGATTTCACTGTGGAGCGGTTGATCATTGCGGCCGGGACGCCAACGCGCCTCACGCGCCTTTGAAAGAGCGGCGATGTCCTTTGCTGACAGGCATGCTCCTGCCGCTGCCCCTACACGGTTCGAGCGTGAGGGAACGGGCAAATCATGCGGCGCTTGGGCGCGAAGGGAGGCAATGGAACTGGACATAGGAACACTTACACAGACTCGCGAGGAGTCCGTTTGTTCCTTTTGTGTTCCACAATAGGGAAGCGATTGCAACGGGTCCTTGATGCCCACCTACCCGCAAGACTTAGCCGAACAGGCCAACCAGCATGATCACAACCAACACGATCGGGCATACAAAACGCACCAGAGCACGCCAGATCTGATGCAGAACACCGTCAAGCCCGTTCTCTTCATCGATCAGCTTGGCATCAGCAACCCAACCAACAAAGAGACAAGTCAGGATCGCTCCAATCGGCATAAACAGCTTCGCAGTCACACCATCAAGCGCGTCGAAGAAGTTTGCCTCAGCAAAAATCGGAATGAACCCGAGGGGATAAAATTCGGCCATCTCATTGAAAGAGAGTGACGATAGTACGCCGAGAATTGCAGCCCCAAAACCAACTATCAGCGTAGCAGAGATGCGCGACATCTTGAATTTCTCAAACATCCAAGCCGTCGGCGCTTCTAACAGCGAGACCGAGCTAGTCAGCGCTGCAAAAAACACCATTGTGAAGAACAACAAACCAATGAGTGAACCAAACGGCATCGCCTGAAACGCAATCGGCAGCGACTGGAACATCAGACCAGGCCCCGCGCTCGCGGAAAGTCCTGCCGCAAAAACTATCGGGAAAATCGCCAAACCTGCCAACATCGCAACCGCTGTATCAGCACCTGCAATAATGCCCGAGGTCTCCGCGAGATTGGTCTCCCGATTGGCGTAAGCGCCATAGGTCATCATCCCGGCAACCCCCAAAGAGAGCGAGAAAAATGCCTGACCAACAGCTGCAAGCATCACTTCGCCTGTCAACTTCGAAAAGTTGAAAGTGAATAAGTAACTCAATGCATCACTGAAATTGCCTGTAAACGCGCCATAGATGGTAATGCTAAGAAACAGAATAAAGAACAGTGGCATAAGATAGACCGCGACCCACTCAATCCCGCTCGCCACACCGCGTGCCACAAAGAACATCGTCACAGCAAGGAAGCCCAAGTTGAGCGCAACCATCAGGCCTCCATCGCCAAACAGTCCCGGCAAAAGCGCTTCGATCTCGCCAGTATCACGGCCCTCAAACGCACCTCCAACCAGTCCAGTCTGGAATAGGTCACTGAGGAAAACGCCGATGTAGTAGACAACCCAGCCGCCAACGACACAATAAAAGCTCAGAATGAGAAACGCCGCAAAGACACCCAAGGAGGCGAGAAAGCTCCAACCTTCCGGGGCATTGGAATCACGGGCCAGCTTGCGCACGCTCTCAGGAGCGGAGGACTGTCCGTGACGCCCAATAAGGACCTCTGCGAGAAGCACAGGCAGACCAATCAGCAAGACACAAAAGATGTAGAACAGGACAAAGGCACCACCGCCATTTTCACCAGCCTCCGCCGGAAAACGCCACATATTGCCCAGCCCGACAGCTGACCCCACCGCTGCTAGAATAAACGCGCTGCGTGACGACCAATTTTCGTGGCCTGAACCTGTTGCTGCCATTGAGTGAGATATCCCTAGTGTCTGCGCTCCCCCGAGCGCGAATGCTTTGTGTCACCTCTCTGCAATGATTTTGGCTCTACGCCAAGGGACAATGCAGTTCGTGCCTTTGCCTTTGCACAAAGGCGCGGGTAAACGCTGCCCCATGTCCACGACCTTTCAGCTCGATACGAGCACCAGCCGCGCCAATCCAACTCCCAAGCCGCTTCGGCGACTGACGGTCCCTCGCATCCGTGCACGCAAGAAGGATGGGGTAACGGAAGAACCACTTGTTATGCTGACCGCCTATACGGCTCGGCAAGCGCAATTGCTGGATGCGCATTGCGATCTGTTGTTGGTGGGGGATTCCTTGGGCCAGGTCATCTATGGCTTGCCCTCGACCATCCCGGTTACGCTTGAAATGATGGCAAATCATGGCGCGGCTGTGGTTCGCGGCAGTTATCACTCGGTGGTTGTGGTTGATATGCCCTTCGGATCTTATGAAGGCTCACCGGAACAAGCCTTTGAAAGCGCGGCATATCTCTTGAAAGAAACCGGTGCTGCTGCGGTCAAGCTCGAAGGCGGTGAGGCAATGGCGCCAACAGTAGAATTTCTCAATTCACGCGGCATTCCGGTCATGGGTCATGTCGGCCTTACCCCGCAGGCCGTGAACGTATTGGGCGGATATGCCGCGCGCGGACGCTCTGATGCGGAGGCCGAAAAGATCGTCAGCGATTCTGTCGCGCTCGATCAAGCGGGAGCCTTTGCCATCGTTATTGAAGGGGTGGTTGAACCCATTGCGATTGCTGCGACGCAAGCAGTGACCTGCCCCACAATCGGCATTGGCGCCTCAGCACAATGTGACGGGCAAGTCCTCGTCACCGAAGACATGCTCGGCATGTTCGAGCGAGTGCCGCGCTTTGTGAAGAAATATGAAGACATTGCCAGTGTGATCGAAAAGACCGTCGAAGGCTACGCAGGCGAGGTTCGTGCGCGCACCTTCCCCGGCGAAGAGCAAACCTACCAGCCCAAGGCCTGATCCAATGCAGACTTTGCTCCGCTATTACGGCTTTTCGCTGCTGTTCACCGCCGTTTGCCTTGGTATTGCGGCCTGGTACGGGTTCAGCAGTACGGGCTCGCTCGCCGGGATGGCGACGATCTTGTGGATCGTGTTTGTGCTCTCCATCCTCGAAGTTTCTCTCAGCTTTGACAATGCTGTCGTCAACGCAACCGTTTTGCGCGAGATGGATCCGGTCTGGCAGCAGCGCTTTCTGACAATCGGAATTCTGATCGCAGTCTTTGGCATGCGCATCATCTTCCCGATTGCGATCGTGTCGATTGCCGCAGGCATCGGTCCGTTGGCAGCGGTCGAGCTGTCACTTGGTGACCCAGACGAATATGAGCGCATCGTCTCTGGTGCGCATATCGGGATTGCGGGCTTTGGCGGCGCGTTCCTGTCGATGGTCGGGCTGACTTTCTTCTTCGATGAAGAGAAAGACATCCACTGGATCGCAGCAATCGAACAATCGGCCGCGCGGTTCTCAAGCATTCCGGCCCTGGAAATCGCGTTGGTTCTGGCGCTGCTCTATGGCGTTTCGACCTTGCTGGAACCCGCCGAAGCGCTCACTTTCTTGAGCGCCGGGCTGCTTGGCCTGCTCACCTATATCGCGGTCCACGCGCTAGGCGAGATCATCGAACAGCGTGAGGCCCGCAAGAAAGCGGCTGGCGAGATTGTACGCTCGGGCCTTGGCGGCTTCCTCTATCTTGAAGTGCTCGACGCCAGTTTCAGTTTTGACGGAGTGGTTGGCGCCTTTGCCCTGTCGAACAACATGATTGTTATCGCTCTTGGCCTATCAGTTGGGGCGATGTTTGTGCGCTCTATGACGGTCCACTTGGTGAAAACCGGCACACTCTCACAATATCGTTTCCTCGAGCATGGAGCCTTCTGGGCGATAATCGTGCTTGGCGTCATAATGCTGCTGTCCGCCAAGTATCACATCAATGAAACGATCACCGGGCTGATCGGAGCAACTCTGATCGGTCTCTCGCTCTGGTGGTCGATCCTGCACAACAAGAAGGACGGCGGCTCTACCTCTGAGAGCTAGCAAGGACCGTGGCTATCGGGGCCGCTGCGATCAATTGCAGCAGATGGTAAAGCAGCAGCGGCGCGATCACGAAACCGGCAATCTCGGCCGGGAACAGGATCGCAGCAAGCGGCGCACCGATGGCGATGCTCTTTTGTCCGGCGGCAAAGAGAAAGGCGATGCGGTCCTCGCGCGGATACCCGATCACTCCGCTGGCAAGCCACGCCCCGCTTGTTGCGATGATCAAAAGGCCGATCACCAGCGCCAGTAAGACCGCCCAGTCGAGCGCAGAAAACATAGCCATCAACCCCTCCTCAACCGCCCCGGAAAACGCGACATAAACGGCGATCCCGATAACGATCCGGTCGAGCCACACAACCTGACCCTTGCGCTCCAAAATCCAGTCGCGCGTCCAACCCTGTACGGCTTGCCCAAGCACAAACGGCAGGATCAGGATCAGGGAGATGCGCAAAATCATCTCGCTGCCGATATTCGCCCCGTTCTCTCCGCCAAGCAGGGCAAAGAGCGGGGCTGAGAGGAAGACGCCAGCAATGTTGATGAGCGCTGCTCCCACCACGGAAAGCGCCGCATTACCGTTGGCCAAGGTGGTGTAGGAGGTGGCGGACTGAATAGTGGAAGGCAGAACGCCCAAATAGACAAAGCCAAGCGCAACAAGCGGCGGAAGCATTATCCCGGCTACAGCGCCAGCAGACCACCCCAACAACGCCATCACTCCAAATACCCAAAGCAAGAGCGGGCCAAAGAACCGCCAATTGGCTATGCCCTTAGCAATCTCTCCACGCGCGATACGCATGCCGTTGACGAAGAAGAGAGCGAAAATCGCAACGCTTGAAACGGTCTGTGCGGTTTCGCGCGCCTGCCCGGTTGAAGGCATTATCAAAGCAAGACCAGTGGCCACCAGCAGAACGGCGACCATCGGATCGGCAAGAGGCTTAAGGCGGGCTAACATGGCGCGCTGCCCTGCCTTGCCCGATGGAACTTGTCGAGCCTCAGCTGGACGGGAGTATGCCGGGGTGCAAGTCCCACGTCATCCGTTCAAAGCGGCGGGCCAGCTCCATCTCGCCGAGTTCACGCGCCGCAATTCCGCGCAGTTTCAGCAGCCGCGGATCATTGCCAGCACCCAATTCGATCGCATTGTCCAACAGCACCGCAACTCGCAACCAATCGCCTCTACCCGCAGCGCGCTCAGCACTCAGCAAAAGTGCCTCGGTGTTTCGCGGCTCCCCAACGAGATGGCGAGCAAGCACGATATCGGCAGCGAAAGGGTCGTCCGCGTTTCGATAGGACGCGGCGATCTTCTTTGTCAGGGGCCACGGCCGGCGCACCCGAGCTGCTTTGCGATACAGCTCAATTGCACCGTCATAGTCGCGCCTCGCCAGGGCGGCGTCGCCTGAAAGCGCGGCAATATCAGCCGATCCGCTAAACTGTCGGACCAATTGGCGTGCGAAGCGTCTTCCCTGCGCCTTCTTGTTGCTGCCAACCAATTCGCGCATTCGTGCAGTGGGGTCCGGAAGATCAGCCTGGCTGGAAAGCGCGACCCATCCTGAACCGCGTCCCTGATATGCTTTTTCGAGAAAAGGAGCAGCCGATTTCCGGTCACCTTGGCGCTCCAGCGCCCTCCCAACCAGCATGACCAAATACGGGGATGCATCTTTTCGCCCTGCCGCCGTTGCGAACTTGCCGACCAACTCCGCATCGCGAGCGCTTAGCCAATATGCACGTGCCAAAAGCTCAGAGGCCCGCGCATTGCCGGGTTGCTTTATAACCAGAGCCTCCAAAGTCTCGGCCGCGCTGTCGAAATTGCGTTCCTGAAGATCGACGAGAGCATCCAGCATCATGGCCGACGGCATGCCCAGCTCGGCAAGCCCGCTGCGTTCTACCAAGCTCTTGGCCAGCACCGGATTGCCAGCTCGTGCCGCCAAGACCGCTTTTAGGTAGAGAACTCGCGGCTCTTTGGGCGCAATGTCGGCAAGCGCCCTCGTGACCTCCAGCATTTCCGCGTAATAGCCTGAGTCTCCCAGCGTTGCCGCATACTCCCCCAAAGCCACTGGATCATTGGGGTCCGCCTCGACCGCAGCCTCAAACCACGTGAGCGACGGAGTCAGGCCGTGAGCATCGCGCACGAATTGCGCACGCAGCAAAAGAGCCGGTGCGTAATCAGGGCCAAGCTGCAACGCATATTGAGCTGCTTCAAGCGCCTCGACATGCTCACCGCCTCTGAACCTGAGCCGCGAAATATCAACCCAGACTGCCGGGTTCTCAGGCGCCAGCGCCTTTGCCTCATCCAGCAGGCGCCCGGCATCAATCAAGTCGCCGTCCTGCGCAGCCTCTCTGGCTTCCTTGATGAGCGCCAGAAACGGCTCCGAACCCGCCACTGCCCCGGACGGCTCACTTTGATCTGCACCCGCCATCGCGCCGCATCCGGCCAAAGCCAGTGCGCCAAGGGCGATCAGAACCTTACGCATGAAGATCGTATTGCTTCAGCAAGTCATAAAGCGTCGGACGACTGATCCCCAATAGCTTGGCCGTGCTCGAAATGTTGCCTTCGCTGCGAGCTAGTGCATGCCGAATGACGCGGCGATCGGATTGCTCACGCGCAGCCTTGAGGTTGAGGACATCCGCCTCTTCTTCATCATCGGCCTGGAAATCGAGATCTTCTGCGTGAACGAGCTTGCCATCGGCCATGATCACTGCCCGCTTCACCCGGTTTTCCAACTCACGGACATTGCCTGGCCACTCATGGCTATCAATCGAAGTCAGGGCATCGGGCGCAAAGCCCGTGACCGATGGGTTCATCTCAGCGGCAAAGCGCTTCAAGAAAGCCTTGGCGAGCAGGACAGCGTCGCCGTGCCGCTCTGCAAGGCCAGGAATACGCACGACGATTTCAGCGAGGCGGTAGAACAGGTCTTCGCGAAAAGTATTCTCATTGATCATACTTTCCAGGTTCTGGTGCGTCGCGCAAACGATGCGCGTGTCGACAGAGATCGTCTTGCGGCCGCCGATCCGCTCAATCGTGCGTTCCTGCAGAAAGCGTAGCAGTTTCACCTGCAAGGGCAGCGGAATGTCGCCAACTTCGTCAAGAAACAGCGTACCGCCATTGGCACTTTCAATCTTGCCTTCCGTCGTCTTGACCGCGCCTGTGAAAGCACCCTTTTCATGCCCGAACAGCTCGCTTTCGAGCAGGTTTTCGGGGATCGCTGCGCAGTTGATCGCGATGAAGGGACCGTTCGCCCGGTCGCTCGCATCGTGCAAGCCTTGGGCAAGCAGTTCCTTGCCTGTCCCGCTCGCGCCCAACAGCATCACGGAAACACTCGTCGAAGCGACCCGTTCAATCGTTCGCGCCACCTTTACCATCTCGGGCGCCCCAGTGATCAAGCGACCCAGAACGGTCTTGTCCTCGCTGGCATTGGCGACGAGGCGGCGGTTCTCGTCTTCGATCTGATGGAGGTTGAAAGCGCGGCGAACGATCAAACCAAGCGCTTCGATATCCAAGGGCTTCTGGTAGAAATCATAAGCACCGCGCTCAATCGCCTGAAGTGCGCTCTCACGCGCCCCGTGACCGCTTGCCACGATGACTTTGGTGTCGGGCTTGAGCTCCATGATCGCATCCAGCACCGCGAAGCCCTCGCTGGTGCCATCGGGATCAGGCGGGAGGCCAAGGTCGAGCGTAACCACCGCAGGCGCTTCACTTCGGAGCAATGCAAGCGCGCTGTCACGATCGCCCGCGATGACGACTTCGAAATCATCATAAGCCCATTTGAGCTGTGCCTGCAGGCCTTCGTCATCTTCGACGATCAACAATGTAGGTTTCTTGTCAGCCATCAGGCCACCTCTCTAGATTGAATGGGCCGGTCCACCGCATCATCGCTCAGCAAGCGAGCGGTCTCGGGCACAGGCAGCAGAACCGAGAAGCGGGTGCCGATCCCTTCGCGCGATTCCACCAGCAATCTGCCGCCCATCGCCTTGATCATTTCGCGTGCTTCGAACGCCCCGATGCCGAAGCCGCCTTGCTTTGACGAAACGAACGGCTTGAACAGGCCGGAGCGCACAAAGTCAGGCGACATACCGCAGCCCCCGTCGACGATATCAAGCCGACCTTGAAACGTGTCACACGAGACATTGAGATAAATCGGCGCGTCAGGTTCGCTTGCATCCACGGCATTTTGGATAAGGTGAATGAGTGCCTGCTCCAGCGCTTCCGCATCGGCGAGGACTGTCGCCTCCTGATCAGTGGTAAGCGAAACCGGATGAGCGGTAGCAAAGCGCCGCTCCAGACCCTTGGCAAGACCTGTCAAGTCCACCGGGGCCATGTTTTGCACGCTGCCTGCCCCATACCGGCCAAGACGCGCCAGCAGAGCATTCAGCTTTTCCGAAGACGCGCGCAGAGTGACCAGCATGTCCGCCCGAAACTCCGGATTTTCAGCGTGTTTTTGGGCATTGGTGGCAAGCAGCGACAACTGGCTGGCGAGGTTCTTTATGTCGTGCATGACGAAAGCCATGCGACGATTGAACTCATCGAAGCGGCTTGCATCCATCAAGGCCTGTTGCCCGGCTTGCTCGGCGAGGTAGCTCGCCAATTGCTGGCCAACGACGCGCAAAAGGTCGAAGTCTTCCCAATCCAACTGACGCATGATGCGCGGACGCGCGAGGACGATGCAACCGACCAGCCGATCAAAATGAATAAGCGGAACAAGCGCCCAGGCATCCTCTGCCTCGATCAGCCAAGCCGGCACCTGAGCCAATTCGCCGTGATGATCGATGCCTGCACGCACTTCATCAAGGTCAAGGATGTGGCTGTGCCTTTCAAGCAGGCCAGACAGAGCAAACTCACCGGCAACAGCAGGCACTTCAATAATGGGCCAGTTCCAGCGTTGCGTGAGCTCCAGTTGGGCTTCCTCATTCGGGATCAGAAGCAGGCCTGCGGGACTATCGGTGATGTCGGCAATGGCCTTGATTGCGCGCTCATGAAAGCTTGCGCTTGCGCTCGAACCACGCCCCACGGTTCGGGTAAATTGCAGCCATTCCTCGCGATAATCATAGCGGTGCTGGAACAGGTGCTTAGTCGCCGTCACGCGCAGCCAGCCGCGCATTCGATGCGATGGCAGCCATATGATGGCGAGGACAATTGCCAGAACAAGAAAGACAATCTGACTGGCCCGCGCAATATCTCCGCCAATCAGCGCGAGCGAGCGAGTGACCAGCACCATAAGCAGCAGGTAACTGCCAATAACCAACAGTGAGAGCGTCTGGAATGTCACGGCGCGGCTTGGGCTGAACTGCAAGCCTGCGCTGCGCGAATTTGCGCTCAATGCAAGCATACCTGCCATGATGCCGCAAAATGCACCGCGCAAAGCGACCAGAAATTCCGGCAATTCGCCCGCAAGATATGCGATCGTGTAGAGGTTCAGGTCGAACGCAAAAATGCCGGCAAGCGCGATTGTGCTCCAGCGAAGGATCTGGCGCGAGGATGCCGCAGCGCCGGCATAGAGGTTGTGCATCAGCATGAGCGCGCCGACCGCGACCAGCATGTGCAAAATCACCGAGGCTTCAAACGTTAACGCTGCCAGTTCGGGCATCACGCCGACACGAACATCAACGATGAGCAGCAATGGCTGAAACATCTCGACCATGGCGAGGGTGATGATCACTGGCCGGATCGGGCGCAGGCTTTCATCACGGCCGTCCGCTCCGAACAGGCGGAAGATCAGGAAGATGTATGCGAGGTTTCTGAGGATGGCAGTCAGAACTGTGGCGGTATCATTGGGACCCTGTAGCGCCGCCAGTGCGCACCAGATCGCTG
>JBCBMN010000041.1:0-19536 GCA_039822745.1 Pseudomonadota bacterium
CCTCCGGATGGTTGTCAGTAATCGCCTTGGCGATGTTCTGCAGCAGAACCGTCTTACCCGTCCGCGGCGGTGCGACGATGAGAGCGCGCTGACCTTTGCCCTGCGGCGACACGATGTCGATCACTCGCGCCGACTTGTCCTTAACCGTCGGATCAAGCGTATCGAGTGAAAGCTTCTGATCGGGATAGAGCGGGGTGAGGTTGTCAAAATTGGTCCGCAGGCGAACCGCGTCGGGATCTTCGAAATTGACTGTGCTCAGGCTGGTCAGCGCAAAATAGCGCTCTCCATCCTTGGGCGCGCGAATTTCGCCTTCGACCGTGTCGCCCGTGCGCAGGCCCCATTTGCGGATCTGGTTAGGCGAGACATAGATATCATCGGGACCAGCGAGATAGTTCGCCTCAGGGCTGCGCAGAAAGCCAAAACCGTCCTGAAGCACCTCGATGGTGCCGATACCCATGATCTTTTCTACATATTCCTCGTCCTCTGCGAGTTCACGAAGAATGCTGAACAACAGATCCTGACGCCGCATTGTCGAGGCGCCCTCGACGCCCAGCTCTTCGGCCATCTTGACCAGCTCGGCAGGTGTCTTCTCTTTTAAGTCTTTGAGATGCATGAGAAATTAAAATCCAAGAATTGAAAGCACCCGTCGCATACGAGCGCCAAGGGAGAGCCGGTAAGTCAGTACCTCGTTAACGGAGGCGCCTTGTCGCAAAGGAACGATCAAAGCTGGGCTTGGAGAAAGCAGACGGGCTGCGCGCGGATCGCGCAAGCCTCAAACCGGTTTGGTGGGCATAAAATATGATTCGAATGAGGCCGGGTCAATCCATGAATGCAAGGACGTGGCTCAGAATGGCTTGATATAGACCAAACCAACGATCAGCACGAGCAGAAGACCGGGAACCTCACCGATCATCCGCAACGTCTTTTCGCTCAAGGGTCGTTCGCCGCGCGCCATCTTCTTGGTCTGCGCCACCAGCCATCCGTGATACCCGGACAGCAAAACCACGAGCGTTACCTTGGCATGGAGCCACCCGGCCCCGCTGAAATACTGGCCAGGAATAGCGATGGCCAAACCAAAGACCCAAACGAGGATGAGGCTGGGTGTAAGGATGATCTTGCGCAGCTTGCCCATCCTGTCAGCCCATTTGGCCTCACCTTCCGACCCTGGCTCATGATCAAGCATGTAAATGCATTGGCGCGGCAGCATGAACAGGCCAGCAAGCCAGAACACCATAAAGATCACATGGCCCACACGAAGCCACTGACTGATCGAAAGAAGCCAATCCATTATCTCACCCTCTTAAGCATTTTTAGCCGCGCACCGCTTTGAGCAATTCCTCGACATGGGGGATAGGTGTGAACTGACCGATCCCATGACCCAGATTGAAGATATGCGGACGATCTTCGAACGCTTCGAGGATGGTCTTGCAGCGCAAAGGCAGAACCGGACCACCCGCCTCGACCAGCAGCGGATCGAGGTTACCCTGCACCGGCATGCCTTCAGGCAGCGAGGCGTGTGCCCAATGCGGATCAAGCGTCTCATCAAGACCAACCGCATCAACCCCTGTCTCCCTCGCGTAAGCCGGAAGCTTGGCTCCAGCTCCCTTCGGAAAGCCGATTACCGGCGTATCCGGGTGCGATTCCTTGATGGCTGCGGTGATCTTCGCATTCGGAGCAATGACCCAGCGCTCAAACTCATCAGGCGCGAGACTTCCAGACCAGCTGTCAAACAGCTGCACCGCTTCAGCACCCGCATCGATCTGCCCGCGCAGATATGCGATCGAAACCTCGGCAATTGCATCACAGATCGCCTGCATGCGAACAGGATCGCGATAAGCGAGCAAACGGGCGGGACCCTGATCCTTGGAGCCTTCGCCCGCAATCATGTAGGTCGCAACCGTCCACGGAGAGCCAGCAAAGCCCAGCATCGTGACCTGATCCGAAATCATCGCCCGCGTCTTGCGCACGGTCTCATAGATCGGCTCAAAACGATCATAGGCTGGGGTAAAGCTGTCGAGTTCCACTTCCAGCAAGGTCGGGCTCATCTTCGGCCCCTCGCCTGCCAGGAACTCAAGCCCTTGCCCCATTGCGTGCGGCACGATCAGAATGTCCGAAAACAGGATCGCTCCGTCAAAGCCGAAACGCCGGATTGGCTGCACCGTAATCTCCGCAGCCGCTTCGCTGTCATAGACGAGCTCAAGAAAGCCGCCTTTCTCAGCACGCAATTCGCGATATTCGGGAAGATAGCGACCCGCCTGACGCATAAGCCAGATTGGAGCGACGGATTGTTTTTCACCGTTCAAGGTGTCGAGCAAAGGGCCAGGCATGAGTGATCCTTAAAACAAATAAATGATATTTATAAAGAGTTGATGGAGTTTGTTGGCCCTGTGGAAACCGGGAATTCCCAGCCTGTGCCCTATCTTCGCGATTATGAACAGCCTTTGTGCACAGTGCCGACTCCGCAGCCTCCTTGAGTCAATCGCGAACTGTCCACACTGTTACCAGCCTGTGCGCAAGTGCGACTTTTTGTCGACAAGCGGCCCGAAAATTTACAGCGCTAAATCGGGGATTATCGCTCCTCAGCTTGTCGACCGCGCTCTCCCGTGGTTTATGCGCCTCACTATCCACAAGGGCACCGCCGCGATCAAGCGACTCGTATGAATCGACTCAACCTCCACCTTGTCTCGGATTCGACGGGCGAAACGCTTGAAATGATTGCGAAAGCGGCGCTGGCGCAGTTCGACAGCCCGAATGTGAGCCGGTATTTCTGGCCCATGGTGCGATCGCGCCAGCATCTTGATCGCATTGTTGAGGATCTCGCCGACAGTCCGGGTCTTGTCCTTTACACTCTGGTTAACCCGGACACACGCGAACGGCTGGAAGAGCATTGCCGCCATCTGGGACTGCCTGCCGTTCCGGTTCTTGATCAGGTGACCGCGGCCCTGGAATCCCAACTGGGACAAGAAGCGCATGGCCGCCCCGGTCGCCAGCACGCAATGGATGCAGACTATTTCAAGCGTGTTGATGCGATCCAGTACACTATCGCGCATGATGATGGTGTGGCGCATGAGGATTGGGAGCAGGCCGATATCGTGCTTGCCGGCGTGTCGCGCAGCTCCAAGACACCAACCAGCATCTACCTCGCCAATCGCGGATATAAGGTCGCGAATATTCCGTTAGTGGTCGAAAGCCCTCCTCCGCCTGCGCTGTTCGGCCTGCGCAACCCATTGGTGGTGGGACTGACTACCGCGCCTGAGCGGCTGGTCCAGATTCGCCGGAACCGTTTACTATCGCTCAATGAGGGGACCGAAACCTCCTATGTCGACAATGAGAAGGTCAAAGAAGAGCTGCAGTTTGCTCGTCGCCTGTTTGCCGACAATGGTTGGCCGGTGATCGATGTCACAAGGCGTTCGATTGAGGAAAGCGCTGCGGCGATCATTCGCCTCGCTCACGACCGCCGCCGCCGCCAAAAGCCTGCCGCTGACGGAGTGGCGAAGCTGATATGAGCGCGCCTGAATTGATCCTCGCATCCAAGTCCTCCTCGCGCCGGGCCATGCTTGATGCTGCTGGGGTGGAATACGAAGCCATTCCCGCCAACATTGATGAGCGTGCGATTGAAGCGGGGTTGGTCGGCGCATCCCCGCCCGAAATCGCCGAAGCGCTGAGCGTTGCAAAAGCGGCCGCCCTTGCCGAACTCCATTCGGACCGGTTGGTTCTGGGAAGCGATTCCCTTGTCGTCGTCGACGGCGAGCGTTTCGATAAGCCGACCTCGCGTGAGAACGCGGCGGAGCATTTGCGCTTCTTCTCTGGCAAGCCGCTCGAATTGCACAGCGCTGCCGCGCTGGTGCGCGGTGACACCTGCGTTTGGAGCGCTCCTTCTCAAGCGCTTCTGCATGTGCGCGAACTGTCTGACGCCTTTATTGAGCATTACCTTCAGCGCGAATGGCCCGAGGTTGGCTTTACCGTGGGCGTTTTTCGGATCGAAGCGATGGGTGTGCAGCTGTTTGAGCGGATCGAAGGCGACCAATTCACCATCCTGGGCATGCCGCTTTTGCCGCTACTTGAAGCGCTGCGCGAAGAAAGTGTGCTGATCGCATGAGCGCGCGTCCTTATGTGCAGGTGATCGGTGACCCCATTGCCCATTCGAAATCGCCGATGATCCACGGCTTCTGGCTCGAAAAGCTGGGAATTGAAGCAGACTACAGCGCTGAGCGTGTCTCGTCCGGCAAACTACAGGACTACATTTCACGCTCGCTCAAAGACCCCAATTGGGTCGGCTGCAATGTCACGATGCCATTGAAGCACGAAGCCTTGGAACAGAGCGACATCGCCCATTCGGTTGCCCGACGCATAGGTGTGTCGAACACGCTTTTGCGCGGAGAGAATGGTTTGGGTGCGTTCAACACTGATGCAGCCGGGTTTCTTGAACCCCTGCGCGATGAACTGTCCAAACAGCATTACTTTCGTATGGCCCGGATTCTTGGCACTGGCGGCGCGGCGCGCGCGATTGTCACCGCGCTTTATGATGAAGGCTTCATTCTTGTGCTGGCGGGACGCAACCCGACCAAGGCGCGCGCTATGCTCGATGAACTGGCACCCAAGGGCGATCATCATGCCGTCCACCTTGATCGCTTTGCTGAGCCGACCGATTTTGCCTTTGATGATCGCGAGGGATGCTTGGACCTGATCGTCAACGCCTCGCCCCTTGGGATGCGCGGCCAGCCAGAACTGGCGTTTGACTGGAGCCATGCACCCCCCGGTGCAATCGCTTATGACATTGTGACCGACCCGATCGACACTGCGTTTCTCAAGAATGCGCGCAAGGCTGGCTTTGCGACGATTGACGGGTTCAACATGCTGATCGGTCAGGCGGCGGTTGCGTTTGAGAAGTTCTTTGGCGCCGCGCCGCCGCGGGAACATGATGCCGAACTGCGCGAAAGGTTGCTTGCATGAGCGCTTCCCCTGCCAGCCCGCTGATCATTGGCCTTACTGGCTCGATCGGTATGGGCAAATCCACCGTCGCTGCGATGTTTGCTGATGCCGGAGTGCCCGTCTTTGACGCCGATGCACAGGTCAGGGCGATGCAGGGGCCTGGCGGAGAATTGCTTGAGACGATTGAAACGGCTTTTCCCGGTTTGACCAATGATCAGGGTGTGGACCGTGAGGCCCTGGGCAAACTGGTCTTTGGAGACCCTGAGAAGCTCGCGCGGCTTGAAGGCATTGTTCATCCCGCCGTCGGCCAAAAGCGCGCCGAATTCATGGCGGATTATGCCAGCGCACCTATGCTTGTCTTTGATATCCCGCTTCTGTTCGAAGGAAGCGGGCACGCGGCTGTTGATGTGATCGTTGTCGTCTCCGCTCCGGCTAAAGCCCAGCGCGAACGTGTGCTTGCGCGGCCTGGAATGACAGTCGAGAAATTCGAGCACATCCTGGGATTGCAGACCCCCGATGCCGAAAAGCGCGAACGGGCAGATCATATTATCGATACCGGCACCACGCTCTCTCAAACTCAGGCCCAAGTGACTGAGCTGATTAAGAAACTGAAACCGGGACCAAATTAGGTCCGAATCGCTCCGAGCACCCCCTTGCGCGCGGCTGCAATTGGGCAGATAGTGCACGCAATGAGAGAAATCGTCTTCGACACCGAAACAACCGGCCTCGATCCCAAGACAGGGGACCGCATGGTTGAAATCGGATGCGTGGAAATGATCGGCCGCGTTGAAACCGGCAACACATTCCACGCTTATTATAATCCCGAACGCGACATGCCGGCAGAAGCCGAGAATGTGCACGGCCTTTCCGCAGCCTTCCTCTCAACCAAGCCGCTGTTTTCCGAGAACGTAGACGAATTGCTCGAATTTCTCGGCGATGCACCGCTCGTTGCGCACAATGCGGGGTTTGACTTCGGCTTTCTTAATTCAGAGCTGGATCGGATTGGCCGCGAACCGATCAGCCTTGATCGCATGATCGATACCGTTGCGATTGCGCGCAAGAAACATCCGGGCGCGAAGAACTCGCTCGATGCTTTGTGCACGCGTTATGGCGTGGACCGCTCGCACCGGGTCAAGCATGGCGCACTTCTTGACGCCGAATTGCTGGCGCAGGTCTATGTCGAGCTCAAAGGTGGTCGCCAAATCGGTCTGGAACTGGCCGCGCAGGCTCCCGAACCGGGCCCGCAAACGGATCTTGGGCACCAGCCAGTACAAGATCGCACGAAATCGAAGCCTCGCCGCGAACCCCGCCCTCACGCAGCCAATGCTGAGGAACTGGTGCGGCATGCGGAGTTTATTGCCGGGATCAAGGAGCCAATCTGGTCCCGTTGACAGTTTTGCCACTCACCTTTCGCAAGGTCAGGCGAGCGGCACATGCAAGGGAGGACAAGCACGCGATGGATATCCGTATCTCAGGGCATCAGGTGGAGACGGGCGCGGCCTTACAAGAGCATACAGCAGACCGCCTGGGTTCTATTGTCGAGAAATACTTTGACCGTGCGCTTTCCAGCCATGTCACGATCGGCAAAGCGTCTGCCTCGGCCTTTCAGTGCGACATTGTCACCCATGTCACTCAGGGAACGATCCTGAAAGCGCATGGCGAGGCGCATGACGCGCACCTCGCGCTCGATAACGCAGCGGCAAAGATCGAAAAGCAGCTTCGCCGGTATAAAAGGCGACTAAAGGACCGCCATGATCGCGCGCTTCAGGTGCGCGCTGAAGAGGAAGCGGCCTACACGATCTTCGCCCCCGATGAAGGCGAAGAAGAGGTGACGGTCGATGCGCCTCCGATCATTGCAGAGACCAGCGTTGATATTCCAACAGGCTCGGTCGCGGATGCTGTCATGATGCTTGACCTGCGAGATACCAGTGCGCTGTTTTTCAAAAATGCTGGAACTGGGCGGCATAATATGGTCTATCGCCGCCCGGACGGTTCGATCGGATGGGTTGAACCGCGTTAGGGTCTCGCCAACCCGGTTCGGATAAAGTTCTGACAAACAGGCGCAACAGATCCGGCGACGCGCCAAAAGGAAAAGCACAGCACCCCCAACGCATGCTGTTTTCCTGAACGCGGGCGGGTCTTTTGGACAGTATTACGGGATCTCGAATTTACATGGACGTTAACATCGTAACTCGGCCGGAAGCCGTCGCGCTTTTCCACCCCGAAACCGGCCCACGCAATCAGAAGCACGAAGTTCTGACCCGGCTCGCCGATCTTTTTGGTGAAGCGTACGGGTTTGACGTCGTCTCTGTGCTTGATGGGTTGGAGCAGCGGGAGGCGCTTGGCAGCACCGGCTTTGGCAAGGGTGTCGCCATTCCGCACTGCCGCAGCGAGCAGGTTGTGCGTCCCACGCTTGCCATTCTGAAGCTTAAGACACCGTGCAATTTTGAAGCGGCAGATGCGGTTCCGGTGACTCTGGTCTTCGGCCTCGTGTCACCAGAGAATGCCGGTGCAACTCACCTTCATGCTTTGGCGGCGATTTCACGGCTGATGCGTGATGACGCGATGCTTCAGGCCTTGCTTAACGCGAATGATGCCGAGGCGATTTTCGCTTTGCTCACCAATCAATTCCTTCGCGATGCCGCCTGACGCACAAGCTGGAGCGGGCAAGGCGGGCGCGGAACTGCACTACCGCGCCCTGGAGCGGCTCTATGCTTCGGCTCCGATCAACGCCAAGTTCCAATCACGGCTGGATATTACAGGCAAAGGGACATCGCGACTGCACTTCACGGTAAGCGAAGATGTCTTCCACGCCGCTGGCGCTGCGCATGGGACGATCTACTTCAAGATGCTTGATGACGCGGCCTTTTACGCCGCCAACACCCTTTCAACCGATTGCTTCCTCTTGACCACCAGTTTCAACATGAACTTCACCAAGCCTGTGCGTGCGGGCGATGTTGTGGCCGAAGGGCGCTGGGTGAGTGGTAAGCGCCGGGTCTTTGTCGCTGAATCCCGCCTTATCGATGAAGAAGGCGATGAAGTTGGACGCGGGACGGGCACTTTCATGCGCTCGCGCATCGCTCTGTCAGGTTTGCCCGGCTATTCGGACCAAAGCTGAGGCATTCGGACAGCCCCGAAAACCACCATGCGTCTGCCTGCTCATCTCGAAGTCGGAAGTTTGATTCGCCTAGCCGAATCAAATGGGGGGTCTGCGATGGTGTTGGCCAAGGGGGAGCCTGACGCGGGCACGATTTTAATCGTAACCATGTATCGCGGCGAAGATACACGGCTTTACGAAAGAATGCCGCAGCTTGATGGGACACGCAATTTTGTTCTGTCAAAATCACAAGACATTGAAAATAAATCTGAATTTACTGAGTATCTAGACCGAAGGCGCGCCCAAGACCCCGATGTCTGGATTTTAGAGGTGGATATCGCCGAGGCAGAACGTTTCATCGCACTGATGCCGAATTAACTTGATCTTGTATCATCTGAAACTATTTGCAGCCCCGCTTCCGAGGCGGAGGCCAGCGGTTTGGCAATTCGGTCAGCCGGCTGGCACGCAGACGGGGGGCAGCCGGCAGGCTTTTTGAACCACCATACAAACCAGCGAAACAATCGCATTCGGTTCCAACCTGCGTCGGAGCTCGCCCACCGCACGAGTATAGTGATTACATGAGTCGCAAGACTTACTCTTTGAGCGCGGTCGCCCTTGTCGCCACCGCAAGTTTGAGTTTCTCCAGCGCTGATGGCGCAGAGGCTTTCGCACAAGCTACCACTGACGACGTTACCGTGTCGGATCTGGTTGCGGGCGAAGAGCCTGTCGATCTCGAGACCGCTCCTTTTGAAATCATCCCTAGTGATGTTCAGGATGAGCGCGAGATTGAATTCATTTCCAAGCCGGTCACTCAGACCTTCCCTGTAGATGCGGAAGTGGAGCTGTCGGCTCCCGTCATCTCCGATGCAGGTTCGCTTAGCGAGCTTGTTGGCATGGTTCAGCCGGGTGAACTGAGCGATCAGATGCAGTGCCTTGCAGGCGCGGTCTATTTTGAATCGCGCGGTGAGCCGCTCGCAGGCCAGTTGGCCGTGGCACAAGTTGTCATCAACCGCTCTGAAGATGCGCGTTGGCCGACAAGCTATTGCGGCGTTGTCTATCAGCGCGCGCAATTCTCATTCGTCAAGAATGGCCGCATGCCGCGCATCCGTACCTCAACAGCCGCTTGGCAGCGGGCAAAAGCCATCGCGCAGATCGCGCATGAAGGTCTCTGGGAATCCGAGGCAGGCGAAGCGGTGTACTTCCATGCGACCTATGTTCGCCCCAAGTGGAGCTATCGCAAACAGCGCACGGCCAAGATCGACACGCACATCTTTTACCGCTGATCGATCAGACAGCTGACAAGAATTGAAGGGCTCGCTTGCACAGCGGGCCCTTTTTTATGCGATTTCGACCCAGACCGGAGCGTGGTCGCTTGCCTTCTCGCGCCCGCGGTGATCGCGATCGACCCCAACGGCCATCAGTCGGTCGGCCAGTTCGGGCGTCAGAAGCGCATGATCAATCCGAAAGCCGTGGTCACGCTGCCAGGCGCCTGCCTGATAGTCCCAATAGGTCCAGACACCGCCGCGTGGATTGAGGGTGCGCACAGCATCGGTCCAACCATCGGCGAGCAGGCGAGCATAGGCAGACCGGCTTTCTGGCTGAGTCAGAGCGTCACTGGCCATGGCTTTGACCGAATAGGTGTCGTCATCGAAGGGAATGACGTTGTAATCGCCCAGCACCGCTGCGGGCACTTCCTCTGCCCAGATCATCGCCATGCGGGCGCGCAGTTTCTCCATCCATGCGATCTTGTAGTCGAATTTGGGGCCGGGCTGCGGGTTGCCATTGGGCAGGTAGATATCGACGATGCGGGCGACATGCGCGCCGTCCTTGGTCACATCGACTTCGAGATAGCGCGCCTGTTCGCCTTCGCCCTCCTTGGGGCCGTCAATGCCGAGGCCGCGCTGAACCTCTGCAATGGCATAGCCTGCCCTTGTGTCCGCCAGAATGGCGACGCCGTTAAAGGCCTTCTGCCCATGCCAGATTGGCTGGTAGCCCAGCTCTTCAAACTCGCTCGCGGGGAAGCCTTCATCCTGCGATTTGATCTCTTGCAGGCAAGCGATGGAAGGGCGCGTCTCTTCAAGCCACTCCTTCAACCGGGGAAGCCGTGCCTTGATGCCGTTAATGTTGAATGTCGCGAGTTTCATGGGAAACCTTTTGTCTGGAGCCATGCCGCCCGCGCCCTGCACCCTTCCACCCGGAGCCTACCGGGATACTATCCAGGTGGAAGGATGGAAGGCGCAGATGGCTTGGGAACTGGAGCGAAACTCGTCTAATTCAAATACCGAAGCTTGATCCGCAACCGCATCCGGCCGCGGCATTGGGGTTCTCGACCCGAAAGGCTGCCCCCCCCAGCGATTCCACATAATCGACCACGCTTCCGCCAACCAGATCGAGGCTCACTGGATCGACGACCAGCTGAACGCCATCGGTTTCGCTTACCGAGTCCTCGCCTTCAGGACCGGCAGCCATTTCGAACTTGTACTGGAATCCAGAACATCCGCCTCCTTCCACCGAAAGGCGCAGGATTGCTGGCTTGGTCTGCTTCTTGGCGATCACAGCCACGCGCTGCGCAGCGGCGGGGGTAAGGGTGAGGACTTGCGACATAGACGCAACTTAGGTCTGCAAGGGCAGAACCTCAAGGTGCCTCTTCAATTGGGGCGATGTTCAGACCGTCTGAATATAGTTGCGCATCGCCTCCGCTTCGTTTTCGACCTCGTCGATCCGCGTTTTCACCAAGTCGCCGATCGAGATGAACGCAATCAGCGCGCCGTCCTCGACCACCGGGAAGTGGCGAAAGCGCCGGCGGGTCATCAAGGCCAGCGCGTCGTCAACCGTGGTTGAGGGTTCGACGGTAATCGCGGGCGATGTCATGATCGCTTCGACCGGGCCCTCCAGGCACCCGCTGCCATTGCTGGCGAGGCGATAGATCACGTCGCGCTCAGAAATGATCCCGACAACCGTGCCTCCACGCATCACAGGCAAGGCGCCAATGCGTTGTTTTGCAAGTATGGCAACCGCCTCAGAAACGGGTGTCTCTACGTTGCAAGAGACGATGTCGGAGGCTGACCGATCAGCGATGATATTGCTTATGTTCATGGACTCGACTCCTTTCTCCCACCAGACAGAGTGCCATTGATCGGCTGAAAAGGCGAATCTGTTGCATGCTGACATGCATTGTGTGCCATTGCCAATCGCCCCACGCCGGACCATTGGGGGGCATGGTCAAAAAGTCTCCCCTCGATGATCCCGAGAACGCAGCCTATGCTTGGGGCCGCTTTCGCGACATCATGCGATTGCTGGCGGGAGTGACCCTTGCGACCATCCTTGTGGTGGTCGGGTTGTTGTGGGTTTTCTACCCGCAGGTCTCGATCCACTTCTTCATCGCCGTTTCGCTGGGCATTGCGTTGACGATGGGGCTTGGTGGAGGATTGATGGGTCTGGTGTTCCTCTCGAACGGCACGGGCCATGACGAAGCAGTCGACAATCGCTTGCCCAGCGCCGATGAGATCTTTGGAAACCGCGACGCGGAACGCTGACTTAAGCCCCTGCCCTTGAATCGGGTTGGAGCCGGTATTCCTCAACCAGGTTACCACCGATCAGGTGCTCTTGAATAATGCGCTCCAGCACAGGCGGGGTGCAGGAGTGGTACCACACTCCTTCCGGCCAAATGACCGCGACCGGCCCGGCATCGCACATTTGCAGACAATCAGCCTTGGTCCTCTGCACGCCGCCTGGCCCTTTGGGACCATCTGACGTCCGCTTTGGGCCGACCAGTCCCAGATCCTTCAGCCGGGTCTTCAGGTAATTCCACGATGCCTCGCCCACTTCGCGTGAACAGCATTTCTGCTTTTCCGAGATCGCGCAAAGGAAGATGTGCCGTTCGACACCATCACCATTGGCCGGATCGCCATATTTCTTGGCCAGAGAATATTGCGCCGACGCCAGCGCTCTTGCGTTCTCATCCATACTCATTCGCTGGGCTCTTCCTCATCGAGCCAACGATCGAGCCAGGCAAAAACGGTCTCATGCCACTGCAGTGAGTTCTTCGCGCCCAGCACCCAGTGGTTCTCATCGGGAAAGACCAGCAATTGCGAGGGAATGCCGCGCTCTTGCAGCACTGTGAAGCTCTGGATGCCTTGCGTATAGGGGACGCGGAAGTCCTGCTCGCCGGTAATCACAAGCATGGGGGTCTGCCATTGATCGACATGATTGGCGGGGTTCCAGCGTTCGTACATCTCGCTTTGCTCGGCATAGGAACCGCCAAAGTCCCAGCGCGGGAACCACAATTCCTCGGTCGAATAATAGAAGCTGCGCATGTCGAACAAACCGTCATGCTGGACGAGGCAATCGAAGCGATCGGGCCACTGGCCAGCGATCCAGTTCACCATGTAGCCGCCATAGCTGGCCCCCATGGCGCAGGCGCGTGAACCGTCAATCTGCGCATCGCGCTCGAGCGCAGCTTCCAGCCCTTTCTGCAGATCAATCAGAGGCTTGCCGCCCCAATCCTGATTGATCGAGTCCATGAAGTCCTGCCCGTATCCGGCTGACCCGTGAAAATCGACCGAGATGACCGCATAGCCCTGGCTCGCCACCACACGCGGGTTCCAGCGAGACGACCAGCTGTCGCGGAACGTGCCCTGCGGGCCGCCATGGATGTAGAGGATGGCAGGGATCGGCCCTTCCTGCTTTTCTAGCCGCGTGATCTGGCCCCAAACCGTGTCGCCATCAGCGCCCGCAAAGCTGAAACGTGTGGTGACTGTCGTCGCCATGCCGCCCATCTGCGAAGTGACCACATCGGTCAGCGGGCGCGCCATGCCCATTGCGTTTGAGAGGTAGAGTTCGCTGGGCAATCCAATCGAGTCTCGGGTGAAAAGAACGCGATCTCCGGGCAGCGCGGTGACAGACCCGATATGCGCTTCATTGCCAGCCATCAGATCAAGCTTGATCACTTCCCCGGTCTTTGGATCGATCTTAAACAATGGCGTGTCGAGTACATCGGCGGCGGTGGCGAGGAGATAGCTGCCATCCGCACTCCACATCAGCGAGCCAAAGGACAGGTCGGTATCCTTGGTCAAAGCCCGCGTCGCCCCGCTCGCCATATCGCGCAGGTGGATCACCAGCCGGTCAGATTCGTAACCCGGTCGCTGCATGGCGAGATAGGCGAGGGTCTTGCCATCGGGTGAGAGCGCCGGGCCTGAATCGTGCGCGTCATTGTCGCCAGTGAGCACTTTGGGCGCCTCACCCGTCAGATCGGAGACATAAATGTCGAGATCGGTAGAGGTTGGCTCCTTTGCGCCGGTTTCGCGCGCCACAAAATAGAGCGCTGAGCCGTCAGGTGCCCAGGCGAGCTCCTCCAGACCACCAAAGGGCATTGTCGGCGTGTTGCCTGTGATGCCGGTCTTGGGGTCCACACCATCAATCGGTGTGCCGTCGCCAACCACTTGGCCGTCTTCCATCCCGAAGACGAAGACGCGGTTGAAGTGTCCCTGATCCACCCAGCGATCCCAATGGCGATAGAATCCAGCATCCCCTTCATACAGGCGACCCGTTCCGACCGGCTGGCCCCGGTCTTCACAACCAAAGCGCGGGCAATCGCGCGGCAATTGCGCCATCAGTGCGACTTTGTCCGCACTGGGAGCGACAAGGAAACCGCCAATATCGGTGCCCGGAATATCTGCCACCAGCATGGGGCCTGTGACATTGCCACTTCCCTCCAGCGCGACCCGCCACAGCCGCGTGCGGATCTCGGCCTCGTCGTCTGTATGATCGTCACTCAGGAAATAGAGGAAGTCGTCCGCGGCGAAAGACAGCGCATAAGCGTCCGGACCAAGATCAAGCTCAATCGGATTCATGACCGGCGTGGTCAGATCCATCAGATAGTAGGTCGGCGTCCGCTTGAAGCTCTCAGCATCAGTCCGGGTGATTGTATAAACAGCATATCGACCCGATCGCGTCACCGTGGGCGCACCGAGACGCGGCATGGTGATCAGGTCTTTCGCCGACATCGGAGCCGTTTCGAGGCCGACAACACGATCAGATGGCTCAGTGTGCGTATCGGCCCAAAGGGGGCCTGCGAAACTGGCGGCGCAAAGGGCTGCGAAAGCACTGATTGAGCGATATGTCTTGAAAATGTCCATAGCCGCCGCGTTACCGCGCGCGTTCACCCATTTCCAGCGATTTGCTTATGCGAAGAGCGAGTGGAACCCGAGTGAAGCTCGGTGCTCAGCGACGTTTGCCAGCGATCCGGGCGATCTCGGCCTGAACCATCGTCTCGACCATGTCAGGCAGGTTCTTGTCGAGCCATTCAGCCAACATGGGCCGCAACAATTCGCGTGTAAGACCTTCCAGCGATGTTTCCCCGGAGCGCACGATCTGAGGCCTTGCACCCGGCTCAGCCAGCATGGCCAGAGCAGCAAGATTTTCCTGCATCGCACCGCGAGTTTCCTCAGCGATCAGCGGCGCTTCAGCCTCACCGTCTTTGCCCAGCCCTTCAACCTCGTCATCCGCGAATTGCATGTCGGACAGCTCAAGGACTTCATCAGCATCGTCATCGTCGACCGGTTCGGCTTCCACCAGGGCGCCACGCTCTTCACGGCGACGGCGAGCCTGACGAACACCGCTGCGATTGTCGCGCGCGATCACCTTCTTGATCGATTCAAGAATTTCTTCGACCGATGCTTCGTTGTCCTGCGCCATGAACTCCCCGGCTTTGCGCTGCCTAATTCCCGATTCGAGACAAGCTATAGCCTAATCGATGTCGAGAGGACCATAAGTTGCTTCCGCAGCGGGAATTTCTGCGGTGCCGGTGGAATTGGCTTCGGGCTCAGGGTCCCGGCCCCAATCCCAGAGCTTTCCTTTGACGCGCTTGTAATTGGTGATCGGATCGTAAAGCACGCCGCCAGTGTCGAGGTTGAGATCACGCGCTTCGGCCCGTCCCATCGCGGCCAAGAGAGTGAACCCGGCGACGTATGCGTTGCGCCGCGCCGTCACGAGCTGCGCTTTGGAATTGACGAGCTCCTGCTCAGCATTCAGCACATCGAGAATCGTGCGGTTACCGATGGAGTTTTCAGCGCGCACCCCTTCAAGGCTGACTTCAGACGATTCAACCGCAACCCGCGAACTGTCGATCACGGCCATGGAAGCCTGCCAGTTTGCGAAAGCGGAGCGGGTTTGCTGAACGATGCTGCGCTCCGTTTCGATCACTTGCTCCAGCGCAGCGGTTTCGCGCGCATAGGCCTGGCGCTGTTGCGCAGCGATACGCCCACCCTGAAAGATCGGGATGCGCAAGGTGATCCCCGCCTGGATACCTGTCGCGGTCTGGTCGCTGGCGGTCGGTGTGCTGTTGGGATCGGTTGGGTCGGCTGGAATATCGGGGATCGAACCCAATGTATTTTGGTAATCATAAGTGCCGAACAGCGAAAGTGTCGGCAAACGGCCAGAGCCCGCCACTTCGCTATCAAAGCCCGCAGCTTCTGCGCGTTCCTTTGCAGCGATGTAATCGGGGTTGTTCTGCAGCGCATAGGCAACCGCGTCTTCAACGGTTGCGGGAAGACCGGGAAGCGGCGGTGGTGCGGCCAGCTTTCCGGGCGCTCGGCCGACCAGCTGAATGTAAATCTCGCGCGCCGAAACAAGGTTCGCAACTGCCGTGCGCAAATCGCCTTCGGCCAAAGCTAGGCGCGATTGAGACTGAGCCACATCGGTGCGTGTCAGATCGCCGATTTGAAAGCGGTCACTGGTCGCTTCCAGGTTGACGGTCAGAACATCGACCTGATTTGATGCGAGATTGGCCAGCGCCTCGGTCCGCAGCACATCAAGATAGGCGGCGACTGTCTGGCTGAAAATCGCGCTTTCGGTTCCGCGAAGGCTCGCACGGCCGGCTTCGACCCGCTCCTTTGCGGCTTTGACCGAGTTCTTGACCGAGCCGCCATTATAAACTGGCACGCCGAGATTGGCTTGGGTTTGCAAGACGCGCTCTGGCTGGAAGAAGTTGTTGGCGTTGGCGCGGACGAACTCGACGAGACTGGTTGTGGTGTCGAGCGAGGGCAGGCCGCCTGAACCCTGGATCGGCACATCCTCATCTGTGGCGCGTTGGTTTGCGCGCGCAGCCTGCAATGTCGGGTTGTTGTTATAGGCTGCAGCGAGCGCTTCACGCAGCGTGTCGGCTTGCGCTGGTTGAGCCGCAGCCATCGCAATAGCTGCCGTGCCAAAGGCAAAGGCCGAAAGACGTCGCATAGATCTCACGAAAAGGTCCACTTCTTCGGTGCGTCAAAATCATGCAGCACTGGAATGCCAAGGTCTTCAACAGGTTGCAGCGAAACCTGGCCGACCACTTTGCGTCCTGACGCCAGGCGCGTCACCTGGCGGAGCAACAAGCCCGAGACGATGCGGCCGCCTTCTTCAAGGCAGGCTGCCAGACCGGCTGGCAATTGCTCAATCGCGCCATCAATCATGATGAGCGAGTAACTCCCGGTGACATCACCTTTCGATGCGACTTCCACGCTCACGGTCTCGACACTTTCGACCAGCGGTTCAATGAGAGTAGTCAGATAGCCGGTCCCACCTTCAACGATCAAAACCCGATCATCGGCCTCTGGCACCGCTTCGAGCAGGGCTTTCCCGTAAAAGAGCGGTGAGGCGAGCGCGCCGCCCTCAATCGCGACGCTGCGATCAATATAGGCGAGTGCCTGCTTATCTTCGGGCAGGAAGTCTTCGCGCGGGACTGCGATCATCCGCCCGAGCACAAATTCCTCATTCACCCCGCTGGTGCGCAGCTGGCTGTCGATCATTGCTTTGCGCGCCTTGGCGCTGCCTGTGTCGGTCTGTGTCGTCATGTCGAGCGTGCTTGTAGTCATTGTGATCTCATCCGTCATGTCGCATTTGGTAGCTGTATTGCGGCCATAATACAGCCCGTCAACCCTTCCCCAATTCCAAGTATTTGGGCCGAAGTCGTGTGTGATGCGCCCTAGACTTCGCCGGTGACCCCGCCAAGGCCTTTGACGACACCGGGCCGCGGTGCTTATGGGAGCGCGGCTCGCATCGCGACAGACCAGCGGACAGCAATCGACCAGCACAAAGGGATCTTCGATGAGTGACATGATCAATAACGGCGAAATCTTCGGCGCGACCGGCAAAGTGCGGATCGAAACCGATTCGCTGGGTGAAGTGGCGGTGCCGGCTGATGCGCACTGGGGCGCCCAAACGCAGCGCAGCCTCGCCAATTTCGCGATCGGGGTCGAAACCATGCCCGCCCCACTGGTCAAAGCACTCGGCATTCAAAAGCAAAGCGCGGCCAAGGCCAATATGGATCTGGGTGTGCTAGATGCGAAACTGGGCGATGCCATTGTCCAGGCTGCGAACGAAGTCATCGACGGGACTTTGGCTGCCCAATTCCCGCTGAGTGTGTGGCAGACCGGTTCGGGCACGCAATCGAACATGAACGCCAACGAAGTGATCGCCAGCCGCGCGAACCAGATCCTCACCGGAGACCATGGCGGCAAAGAACCGGTCCACCCCAATGATCACTGCAATATGGGGCAAAGTTCGAACGACACATTCCCCACGGCCATGCATATCGCAGCGGCTAGCGAGACTGTTGAGCAGCTGGTCCCTGCGCTCCAGCACCTCCACGCGGCGCTTGATGCCAAAGCCACTGCGTTTGCCGATATCGTCAAGATCGGGCGCACCCACTTGCAGGACGCAACACCGCTGACCCTGGGCCAGGAGTTTTCCGGTTACGCCAAGCAGATCGAATATGGCATTGCCCGGCTTGAAAACGCTCTGCCGCGCGTGCTCGAACTGGCGCAGGGTGGTACGGCCGTTGGTACAGGGATCAACTCGAAGGCTGGCTTTGCCGAGAAGTTCGCCGCTCATGTGGCCAGCGCCACTGGCCATGCCTTTGTCACCGCACCGAACAAGTTCGAAGCGCTCGCGGCGCATGATGCTCTGGTCGAGCTTTCGGGTGCGCTCAATTCGGTGGCTGTCTCGGCGATGAAGATTGCCAACGACATCCGCCTGCTGGGCTCAGGTCCGCGTTCAGGTCTGGGCGAGATCGCACTGCCAGCCAATGAGCCGGGCTCTTCGATCATGCCGGGCAAGGTCAATCCGACCCAGTGCGAAGCGCTCACCATGGTCTGCGCGCAGGTGATGGGCAATCACACCACTGTCAGCGTTGCCGGATCGCATGGGCATCTTGAGCTCAACGTGTTCAAGCCGGTCATGGTCTATTCCGTACTGCAGTCGATCCGCCTGCTCAGCGACAGCGCGGTAAGCTTCACCGACAATTGCGTTACCGGGATCGAGGCCAACACCGCGCGCATCGACAAGCTGATGAATGAAAGCCTGATGTTGGTCACTGCGCTCAACCCGCATATCGGCTATGACAATGCCGCAAAGATCGCCAAGAAAGCCCACGCCGATGGCACCACTCTGAAGGAAGCGGGTCTGGAACTTGGTCTGCTGACCGAGGATCAGTTTGGTGAGTGGATTGTCCCCGCTGATATGATCAAACCGCGGGACTGACCGGCACGGACAATTGCGGTTTTTGGCGGTTGAGGAGTGGCATTGGTAATCGCCGTACCGTGCCATTCTTCGGTTAAGTGAACCGCGATTGACGCGCTGTGTTCGACCAACGTTCATATTCGTCCGATGATGCGCTGACTCAGGTGATTGGCTAATCGTCCCGCGACACGCTATCTCGCGAAGGATCATGATGCCCCCTGCCAAAGCCCCCCTTGCGCCGTCAAAGCGCTCTGCGAAGACCACCGTCAGCGTTCCATTCCGCACGGTCCTCTTCTCGATGGTCATTTTGTGGGCTGCCTATTTCGCGCTGATCACACTGCGCAGCTATGTGGCGGGTTTCGAAGCCCAGTTTGAACTGGCCTTGCTCCGCAGTGTGGTCACCGCTTCCGGTATCGCGCTGACAATTGTGCTGTGGTTCATCCTGCGTCTGTTTGATGGACGTGCCCTGTGGGTGAAGACCTCGGCTGCGATCATCTTTGCGCTGCCGGTTGCTTTGGCGATTGGTCAGGTCAATCAGGTCATGTTCGCTGACATGCAGGTCAAGCAGGTCGAAAGGTATGCCGAGAAAAATAATCTGAGCCTGCGCCGCGACGAAGCCGGCAACTTGCTCGGTGATGTGCCTGTCGGCGGCGGCGACAATAGCGGGCAAAGCGTTGCGGGAAGTTCGGGATCGGAAAGTATCCTTATCGTGCCAGCGCAGACCTCGGCGGACCGTTGGCGAGCGGTGCTCGACATCGCACTGGGGCGATATTTCCTGCTGCTTGCATGGGCCTCGCTGTATTTCGCATTGCTCGCAGGATATCAGGCCAGCGCTGCACAACGGCGCGAAGAGGAATTTCGCAGTGCTGCAAAGGCGGCGGAATTGCGGAGCCTGCGTTATCAGGTCAATCCGCATTTTCTGTTCAATACGCTCAATTCGCTCTCCGCTCTGGTGATGACAGGGAAGCCGCAACGCGCCGAAGAGATGATCCAGTCGATCAGCCGCTTTT
>JBCBMN010000042.1:0-19496 GCA_039822745.1 Pseudomonadota bacterium
CCCATTGGCAGCACGGCGGCGGGCTCGCCTGTACCATCTTCCGTCAATGTGCTGCCGCCGCCGCCGTCGCCTGCTCCGGCAGGGATGATGATGTCGATGATGGCCGATAAGATCACGGTGACAGGGTCTAGAAGAACGCGAACCCTTCAAGAGACTCCCGTTTCGGTTGTGACTGCCGAAGAAGAAGACCTCGGCGACCTGAAGCTCTTTCGCGTCCCCAATCGGGTCAATGTCTCCGCCAACGGGCTCAAACAGGTGGCCTTCCTCAATAAAGATGAGGTGAAGGGTCGGTTCCTCTACACCGGCGCGTGCGATCCCTATGATTGGATCGATGATCTTGATGATCCGCAATCGGCGGAAATCCTGCTCGTCACCAAGAATGAAGAGGGCAAAGGTTTGGGCATAGCCTTGCCGCAGGGTCAGATGTCGCTGTTTGAGTCGAGCTCGCGCGGGGCCCAGCTTTCCGGCTTTACCGAATTGCGCGACTATGCCCGTGGCCAGGACGTGGAACTGGAGATTGGGGAAAGCTCGCAAGTCTTTTCCCAATGCGCGCGCACCAAGGAAGCTGACTTCGACGATGGGTCTCGCAAGTGGCGCAAAATGGTCGCAAGCATCACCAATGCCAACCCGCATCATATTTATGTGCGACTCAATCTGGCTTGGTCGGGCGATTACGACATCCGGTTTCGAGGGAAAAAACTGCGCGTGAAGAACGGATATCAAACCGTCGAAGTGAAAATTCCCGCAAATTCTACCAATGAATTCAGATGGAAACTGCGCCCGATCATCGACGAATAGGGAATGTTGGAAAAAATTCGTTCCGCTCTTGTTCTTTTGGAACAAACCCGATACAAAGCATCGTAAGACAACCGAAGAAGGCCGGTTAAAACACCTTAATCCGCCCTAGGAAACTCAAGGAGGTCATGCGATGGCTACGCAGCTGAAATTGGTAGAGAAGGGTAAGGAAGTGGACCGTCAAAAGGCGCTCGACGCGGCTCTCGCACAGATTGACCGCGCGTTTGGCAAAGGCTCTGCCATGAAACTGGGCTCGAAAGAGGCGATGGAGGTCGAAGCAATTTCGACCGGTTCACTCGGCCTTGATATCGCGCTTGGTATTGGTGGCCTGCCCAAGGGGCGCGTTATCGAAGTGTATGGTCCGGAAAGCTCGGGCAAGACGACACTGGCGCTGCACTGCATCGCAGAGGCTCAGAAGGCGGGCGGTACAGCGGCTTTTGTCGATGCTGAACACGCGCTTGACCCCGTCTATGCCAAGAAGCTGGGCGTGGACATTGACGAACTGATCGTCTCGCAGCCTGACACAGGTGAGCAGGCGCTGGAAATTACCGACACTCTCGTACGTTCGAACGCGATTGATGTGTTGGTGGTCGACTCGGTCGCGGCGCTTGTCCCCCGCGCCGAAATTGAAGGTGAGATGGGCGATAGCCATGTCGGCCTTCAAGCGCGGCTCATGTCCCAATCGCTGCGCAAGCTGACCGGGTCGATCAATCGCTCCAAGTGCATGGTGATCTTCATCAACCAACTGCGCATGAAGATCGGCGTGATGTACGGCAATCCGGAGACGACGACTGGCGGCAACGCGCTTAAGTTCTACGCCTCGGTTCGCCTCGACATTCGCCGCACTGGCCAGATCAAGGATCGCGACGAAGTGGTCGGCAATTCGACCCGCGTCAAAGTGGTGAAGAACAAGGTGGCGCCGCCCTTCAAGCAGGTCGAGTTTGACATCATGTATGGCGAAGGCATCTCGAAGATTGGCGAAATCCTCGATCTGGGGGTGAAGGCCGGGATCGTGGAGAAGTCGGGCAGCTGGTATTCGTATGACAGCGTTCGGATTGGCCAGGGCCGTGAAAACGCCAAGGTCTATCTCAAAGAGAACCCAGAGACTTGCGACAAGTTGGAAGCTGCTATTCGCGGTAAAACCGATGAGGTCGCCGAGGAAATGATGACGGGCCCGGACGCGGAAACCGACAGCTGATCCTCAAGCGAGCGCTCGGCAATCAGTGCGAGCCTCGGAAAACCGGAATACCGGCGTCAGGTGCGCTTTCTTCCCCGAGAAAGGTGCGTTTGGCGCCGGTTTTTCGTTCTGATCGAGATTCTTATCTGTTGTGATCGCGAAACATACGAAGCTTGTGTCGCATGATCGCCACGCATCGGCTTGTGACTGAGCGCTGGATTGCCTAACTGCACACCACCATGACTTCGACCAACGATATCCGTCGCTCTTTCCTCGACTTCTTCAAGGGAGCTGATCACGCCGAAGTGCCCAGTGCACCTCTGGTTCCCTATAACGATCCCACGCTGATGTTCGTGAATGCGGGCATGGTTCCGTTCAAGAACATGTTCACTGGGCTCGAAACCCCGCCAGCGCCGCGCGCGACCAGTTCGCAGAAATGTGTGCGCGCTGGTGGTAAGCACAATGATCTCGACAATGTCGGCTATACGGCGCGGCACCACACTTTCTTTGAAATGCTCGGGAATTTCTCGTTTGGCGATTACTTCAAAGAGCAAGCGATTGAGAATGCCTGGACCTTGCTCACCAAGGAGTGGGGGCTGGATCAGGATCGCCTGATCGCCACCGTTTATCACACGGATGACGTGGCTTTCGACCTTTGGCGCAAGATTGCGGGGCTTCCAGAGGATCGCATCATCCGGATCGCTACCAATGACAATTTCTGGTCGATGGGTGACACCGGACCATGTGGGCCGTGTTCGGAAATTTTCTACGACCATGGTGATCACATTTGGGGTGGCCCACCGGGAAGTCCGGAGGAAGATGGGGATCGCTTTGTCGAGATCTGGAACCTCGTCTTCATGCAGTTCGATCAGCAGTTAGATGGAACACGCCGCGATTTGCCCAAGCCGTCAATCGATACTGGCAGCGGGTTGGAGCGGATCGCTGCGGTGATGCAGGGTGTGCACAACAATTACGACACCGACACGTTCAAGGCTTTGATCAGTGCCTCTGAGCAGTTCACCGATGTGGCCGCTCAAGGCGATCAGCTCGCCAGCCACCGTGTGATCGCGGACCATTTGCGGTCGACCAGTTTTCTTATGGCTGATGGCGTTCTCCCGTCCAATGAAGGACGGGGTTACGTCCTGCGGCGGATCATGCGCCGTGCAATGCGTCACGCGCATTTGCTCGGCGCAAGCGAGCCCTTGATGCACCGCCTTGTCCCGAGCTTGGTCAGTGAAATGGGTCAGGCCTTCCCTGAGCTTTCGCGCGGGCAATCGCTTATCGAAGAAGTTCTGCTGCGCGAGGAAACCCAGTTCCGCAAAACGCTCGATAAGGGGCTTCGCCTGCTTGATGACGCCACAGGCGATATGGGTGAGGGCGGGGAGTTGAATGGTGAAACCGCGTTCAAACTCTACGACACCTATGGCTTCCCTTATGACCTGACCGAAGACGCACTGCGCAGTCGCGGCATCGGAGTGGACAAGGCCGGCTTTGATGCGGCTATGGCGCGCCAGAAAGAGGCTGCTCGGGCAGCTTGGAAAGGGTCAGGCGAGGCCGCTTCCGAGGAAGTCTGGTTCGACATTGCCGATCGTGAGGGCGCGAGCGAGTTTACCGGCTATGCGGCCACATCCGGCGAAGGGACTGTGGTTGCGCTTGTCAAAGACGGCGCAGAGGTCGAGCGGGCCGGCGCGGGTGACACGGTAACGATCCTCACCAATCAAACGCCGTTTTACGGGACCAGCGGAGGCCAGACGGGTGACACCGGTTTGATCAGCACTGCTGGCGGTCTGGTGGCTCATGTGACCGGCACTGACATGCAGCTTGGCCGGCTACACGCGCATGCCGCGACGGTGGAGGCGGGCGAAATTGCGCTTGGTGACACGGTCCAGCTTGCCGTGAACGAAGACAGGCGCACAGCGATCCGCGCAAATCACTCGGCGACGCACTTGGTCCATGCAGCCTTGCGCAATCGTCTGGGGGATCATGTCACACAGAAGGGTTCGCTGGTTGCAGAGGATCGTCTGCGGTTCGATTTCTCCCATCCCAAGGCACTGTCACTTGGGGACATTGCGGAGATCGAAGCCGAAGTGAACGCTGAAATCCGGGCCAATGAGCCGGTTTCGACCCGTTTGATGAGTCCGGATGATGCGGTTGAAGCGGGCGCTCTGGCGCTGTTTGGCGAGAAATACGGTGACGAAGTTCGGGTGCTCTCCATGGGGCGCACCGGGGCGAGCGGGCGCAATTATTCGGTCGAATTGTGCGGCGGTACGCACGTAAGGGCGACGGGCGATATTGGCCTTTTCCGCATTGTGACGGAAAGCGCTGTGTCCTCGGGCGTCCGGCGGATTGAGGCGCTCACCGGCGATGCTGCGAGACGCTGGCTAGTTGACCGCGAGGAGTCTCTCAAGGCGGCGGCAAGCGCTATTCGGGCGACACCCGAAGAGGTGCCAGAGCGGATTTCGGCGCTGCTTGACGAGCGCAAACGGCTCGAAAAGGAACTGGCTGAGGCGAAGAAAGCCCTGGCTCTTGGCGGCGGCGGTACGGGAGGCGAAGCGGCTTCTGGGCCCGCGGACGAAGTGATCGCAGGCGTAACCTTTAGTGGTCAGGTCTTGGATGGATTGAATCCGAAAGAACTCAGGCCCTTGCTCGATGAGGCCAAAGCGCGTCTGGGTTCAGGCATCGCGGCCATTATCGCTGTCAATGACGGCAAGGCTGCGATTGCGGCTGCTGTAACCGATGATTTGACCGGACGCTTTAGCGCGGTTGACCTTGTCCGCGCAGGGGTTGCAGCTTTGGGAGGCAAAGGCGGGGGCGGGCGCCCGGATATGGCTCAAGGCGGTGGCCCAGATGGCGCCAAGGCCAGCGAGGCAATGCTGGCCGTGAAAGCAGGTATCGAAGGCTGATCGTCTCCTCGGGCCAAACCTGCGAGACGGGTCAGGCCTCCTTTAGAGCGCCCAGCTTTGGCTTCTCGGTAAGCCCGCCTTCACTCACCAGTTTGTCGCGGAATTCGTCGCGCTTTTCATGGATCGATGCGATCACCGGCCCCATAGCAACGCCGATATCAACCAGCACAGCCTCCGAAAGCTGCAGCGAGCTTTCGAGGTTTTCTGGCACCGCGTGGCTTGCCCCGGCTCGGTAGAGCGCTGCTGCATGATCCGTGTCACGCGCGCGCGCAACGATCAACAGATCAGGATGAGCGCTTCTGAGCTTGGTGACGAGGCGCTGAGCCAAGACCGGCTCGTCCATGGTCAGTACCACGGCAGGCGCGCGTTCGACCCCAAGGCGTGACAAAGCATCACCACGCGCGGCATCGCCAAACAGCGCTCTGTATCCGTCTTTGACCGCTGTGCTGATCGTGTCGGGATCGGAGTCGAGGATGACATAGGCCTGATCATGATGGCGCAGCATGTCCGCCACCAAAAGCCCGACACGGCCACCACCGATAACGATTGTTCGGGCTTGCTCTGGCGTGTCGTCATCGAGAAATTCCGGTACCGCTTCCACCCTGCGAGCAATGACGCGGCCAAGTTTTGCAAGCAGCGGTGTGACCGTGAGGCCGATAGCCGTGACAATCTGCCAAAACTGCGCGGTTTCCTTATCCAGAACCAATGCCGATGTGGCCGCCGCCAACACAATCAGAGTTGTCTCCGATGGGCTTGCCATCAAGACTCCGGTCTCAGCCGCTGTGCTGCGGCGTGCTCCCATCAAGCGCAGGAGAGTGCTGGTGACGATCGCCTTGAAAACCAGCACGCCCACCACGGCAACGGCAAGCTCGCCCAGCATGGACCAGATTGTCCTTAGGTCGATACTCATGCCAACCGTGATAAGGAAGATGCCCAGAGCAAGGCCTTTGAAGGGCTCGATAATGCTCTCAATTTCTCCGTGATATTCGGTCTCGGCAATCAAGAGGCCGGCAATCAAAGCGCCAACGATGGGAGAGAGGCCGGTTGCGCCCGTCGCCAGACTGGCCCCGATCACCACCAGCAGCGTGGCGGCCAGGAACAATTCGGGGCTCTTGGTCCGTGCGGCCTGGCTGAACAGGCGGGGCAAGACAAACCGTCCGATGATGAGCAGGAGCGCGACGACAAGGCCGCCTTGCCACAAGGTCGTCATCAGGCCGCTGACGCCATCGCCTTGCGCGTTGGGTGCCAGAGCGCCGAGGATGAAGATGATCGGGACGATCATAATATCTTCAAACAGCAGCATTGAGAGTGCCGCTCGGCCCACAGGTGTTCGCGTGCCGGAAATGGGCAGCACAATCGCGGTGGAAGAAAAGGCGAGGGCAAAGCCGAGCGCCAAAGCGCCATTGCGATCCATCCCGCTTGAGAAAAAGAGAAATGCCGCGGTTGAAGTGCCGATGATAAGCAATTCGAGCGAACCAAGCCCGAAGACAAGCTTCCGCAGCTGCCACAGGCGGTTGAAACTCAGCTCCAGTCCGATTGCGAACAGCAGAAGGATAATCCCGAAGTCAGCAAAGGGCGTCAGCCGCTCTGGGTCCGAGATGGTAAAGGAGGCGATAAAAGGGGTTGTGTCCCCTATCGATCCGACCCCCAAGCCGACGATTATCCGGTCGAATAATCGCACCAGCGATGGAGCGGACTCGGTCAGCGAGTTGAGACCATAGGGCCCCACCAGAATCCCGATCAGGATGAACCCGATAACGGGTGTCACACGAAATCGCGCAAACACCGGGATCACGATTCCCGCCGCGCCAAGGATCACCAGAGTGTCCTTGATCTCCGAAGTAATTGTTAGCTCGCCTGCCATGTCGCTGAGGTAGCGGCGCTTGAGTCTTGTGTCATCCGCTTACGTGCGACGCACAATGCATAAGAGGCGGCCAGCATCGCGCTTGGCCGCCTCTTGAAAGGACGGGAATGAACGTCCGCTTGGCGGTTAGGCCCAGCTTTGCATTTCCTTCTCGAGGTTCGTCACAATAGCCTCAAAGAACTGCTCAGTGGTCAGCCAGTTCTGACCCGGACCAATCAGCAGTGCGAGGTCTTTGGTCATGGAGCCCTTTTCAACGGTTTCGATGCAGACGCGCTCAAGCGTTTCGGCGAATTTCACAACGTCGGGTGTTTCGTCGAACTTGCCGCGATACATGAGCCCACGGGTCCAAGCGAAGATCGAGGCGATTGGGTTGGTCGAGGTCGCCTTGCCCTGCTGGTGCTGGCGATAGTGGCGCGTGACGGTGCCGTGTGCTGCTTCGGCTTCGACCGTCTTGCCATCGGGCGTCATCAGAACCGACGTCATCAGACCAAGCGAGCCGAAACCCTGTGCCACAGTGTCCGACTGAACATCGCCATCATAGTTCTTACAGGCCCAGACAAACTTGCCCGACCATTTAAGCGCAGAGGCGACCATGTCGTCGATCAGGCGGTGTTCGTAGTGGATGCCGGCCTCTTTGAAGCGCTCTTCAAACTCGGCTTCGTACACTTCCTGGAACAGGTCTTTGAAGCGGCCGTCATAGGCCTTCATGATCGTGTTCTTGGTCGAGAGATAGACTGGCCAGGCGCGATCGAGACCGTAATTCATCGAGGCGCGGGCAAAGGCACGGATCGAATCGTCAAGGTTGTACATCGCCATGGCGACGCCCGAGCTTTCAAAGCGATACACGTCGAGATCAAGGATCGCGCCATCATCGCCCTCATAGACAAGGCGCAGCTTGCCCGGGCCGGGGATCAGCGTGTCGGTCGCACGGTATTGGTCACCAAAGGCGTGGCGACCAACCACAATCGGATCAGTCCAGCCCGGCACAAGGCGCGGCACGTTGTCGATCACGATAGGCTCGCGGAAGACAACGCCGCCAAGGATGTTGCGGATGGTGCCGTTGGGCGAGCGCCACATCTTCTTAAGGTCAAACTCTTCGACGCGCGCTTCGTCAGGGGTGATCGTGGCGCATTTCACGCCAACGCCGAATTCCTTGATTGCATTGGCCGCGTCGACCGTGATCTGATCGTCGGTTTCGTCGCGTTTCTCAATCGAGAGGTCGTAATATTTGAGGTCAAGATCGAGGTAGGGCAGGATCAGGCGCTCGCGGATCCACTGCCAGATGATCCTTGTCATCTCGTCGCCATCGAGTTCGACAACCGGGTTTTTGACCTGAATTTTCTGCATAAGAAGTGTCCCGCCTTCCTTGGTGCGATTAGGCGCGGGCATCGGGGAGCCGCGCGCATCCTCTGTTTTGTGATAGTATCCCTGCGGCGGGCTTTAGCAGAGGCAGGGCGCTGTGCAAGTCAGCGAAACCGCGATTGTGCGATGCATTTGCAAATGGACGGCGCAAATCGACATTGCCTACAAAAAAGCCCACCAGGATGGCGGGCTTTTGGACCGATTTGGGTGGTCTGAACGATGGTGGGCGTACCAAGATTTGAACTTGGGACCCCTACGATGTCAACATAGTGCTCTACCCCTGAGCTATACGCCCGCACCATCGATATTCGCCCCGTTTGCCGAAGCGGAGCGGCGCATTAACGCGAGGCTCGCTGAAGTGCAAGCGATTCGCGTCATGGAACTGAAACTAGAGGCTTGCCTCGCGCTGTTCTTCAAAAACCCGCTCTACTTCAAGCACGAGATCGCGCAGGTGGAAGGGTTTGGAAAGCACTTTGGCCTGAGGTTGTTCGCGGCTTGCGCGCAGCGAAACGGCGGCAAATCCGGTGATGAACATCACCTTTGTGCGCGGGCTGATTTCCGCACAACGTTGCGCAAGCTCGATGCCGTCCATCTCTGGCATGACGATGTCAGAGAGCAACAGATCGAAGTCTTCGCTTTCCAACAGTGGGATCGCGTCCGTTCCGCGATCGACGGTTTCAACGCGGTATCCAGCATTGCTCAAGGCGCGCGAAAGGTAGGCGCGCATTGCCTCTTCGTCTTCGGCCAGAAGGATTCGCGGGGCATTTGTCTCTGTCATAGTGGAGGTCCTAGCATGACGGGCTTAAGAATTCTTATCAGTCATAATAAGCCGAGCGGATCTAAGGGAATTGGATCGATCAAGGGCATCGCGCATTAAGGAAAAGCCCCATTCGCTCTTTGACTCGCCTCTCAATTCAAGGCAGCAACAACCAATCCGATGGCAGATCGCAGCCCCCCTCCTGATCACAGCTTTTCTCCGCTGCTCAAGCAAACCGGTGGGAGCGTGCCTGCGCCTTGTGGCGATGCCTCTGCCAAATTCGCATTCGCTCACGTTTCGCCCAAATCGATGCCACTTCCGGTGCTGATTGCGGTCCCCCATGCTGGACGCGCTTACCCTGACCATGTGCTTGAGAGTTTTCGCGATTCCGAAATGAGCCAATTGCGGCTTGAGGATCGCTATGTCGACAAGGTCGGGGCCGCGGTGGCTAAAGTGACGGGAACAGGTCTGCTCGTCGCCCATGCGCCGCGCGCCATGATGGACCTCAATCGCGCGCATGATGATGTCGATTGGGAGATGATCGCGCAGTCCCGATATCGCGATGCGCTGCCTCAGGTCATTGCCTCGAAACGCAATGGCAGTTCGAACCGGCGGGCGCGCAGCGGTTTGGGACTGGTTCCTCGCCGCTTGCCGGGTTTCGGCGAGATCTGGCGTTCACCGCTTCCGCGTGAAGAGCTTGATGCGCGCATTAATCATATTCACCGGCCCTATCACAGTTTCCTGCGTAAAGAACTGGAGCGCATCCGCGATGCCTGGGGCGCGGCTCTTTTGATCGACCTTCATTCAATGCCGCCTTTAAAGGTGCAGGCGGGGCAGGATCGCCCGCCAAGGATAGTTCTGGGCGATCGGTTTGGCGCGTCATGTGCTGGCGGACTGGTGTCTCGCGCGTTTCGATACTTTGAGACTTCGGGTTACGATGCTGCGCATAATCGGCCCTATTCAGGTGGGTATGTGCTCGATCGGCATGCCGCCCCGTCGCGGGGAATACACGCAGTCCAGATCGAAGTGTGCCGCTCGACCTACCTTGATGAGCGTCATTGCGACGTCACTGCGGGGCTGGAGCCTCTCGCTGAAATGCTGGCCGGTCTCGTCCGCGAACTGGGAGCAGAGACTGCGCGGCTTGCCGAAGGGGGCAAGTTCAAAGAGGCCGCCGAATAAAGAACCACCTCGTACAGGTGTACGAGGTGGCCAAGGTTCAGGGAGTCCTGCTCCGTCACGAGAAGCAGGATGGAACGGTCAATGAGGGGGGTACCGTTCGCACTCTCTAAATAGGAAACGGCCCGGGCAGCTTCAAGCCACCCGGACCGCGTAATTTAACCTAGTTCGGTCGCCGAAAGGGCTAACCGATGCGAGGGCCTTGCCTCAGTTTGCAGCGCCGTTCTTCTTGGGTTCAGGGACTTTGCCCTGAGCGAACTGGCGTTCAAACAGGCGACGCATCAGGTTCATCGAGAAAAGATGCGCATGGATCAGGGTGATCATGCCGTTCTTGTGCAGCGCTTCCACCGTTTCGGTCGGTAGCTCACGAAACTTGTTTTCGTCGACCATGCGGAAACCACGATAGACGAAAGGTGTGTCAGGCGCATCCGAGCGCGTGATGCCAATTTCGCCGTCCATCAGGATGTCGAGCTTCTTGAGCTCTTCCAGAAATGCACGGGTGCGTTGGCCTGATTCTTCGAACTTCTGGCAGAAATCGAGGACACCCTTGGTGTATTCGCTAGGCTGACCCTCAGCATCGAAAAGGTCCTGACCCTCAGCCTGTTTCGCGACCACACCTGATGTCGGGTCGAAGCAGAGCGACATCTCGTCAGAACCCTGCTGCAATTTGGCAAGGATGAAGGGGTAGCGGCGAATATAGGCGGGGACATAGACATCCGCGACCAGCTTGCCATCGTCGCCGATAAAGGTGTTAACCCCTTCGTTCAGACCGAAAAGCGCGATCGGAAGCGGATTGTCGCCCGCAGTAAAGACGATCGGGTAGTTGCGCTGTGCGTCAACAAACTCTTCAACGGTAACCGGAATGGCATGCGTTTCGGCGAGGAAGCTGGCATCGTCAAATGTGCTGACCTTCCAGTCCCCGTGCTCTTTGCTGTTTACGGGAAGCAGGTCTTTATAAAACAAAGGAAGTTGCGGCTGCGGCGCGCTGGCCATTGGAAGTCTCCGAAAGCTTGGAAAATAGAACTCGTGTGATGCGAATGCCGTTTGCAGGATACGGGCAGAGATGTGCTCCGTCTTGCCCCCGCGCAAGCATCGAACTGCGGCCCCTTAGGCGGGATCGAGAGCAGGTGCAAGCGGGGCGGCGGATAGAAAAGTGGTCAGGGGGCAGGAACAAGCTTGCCGGGGTTCAAAATGTTCTTCGGGTCCAGCGCCTGCTTGACCGAACGCATCATCGAAAGGGCGACTGGATCGCCAAGGCGGCCGAGCTCATCGACCTTCATTTGCCCGATCCCGTGCTCTGCGCTGATCGATCCGCCCCATTGGGTGACAAGGTCATGCACGCGCGCGCTGACTTGTTTGCCTTCGGTGTCTTCCCACTGGCCGCGGATGGCACTTGCTGGTGCAATCACGTGAAAATGGACATTGCCGTCGCCCAGATGTCCAAATGCCGCGCCCGTCGTACCGGGGAACTCGGTTTCGATTGTGGGGATTGCTGAAAGGATAAACTCGGGCATCTTTTCAACCGGAACAGAGATGTCGTGTTGCATGGCGGGGCCCAAGGCGCGCTCGGCGGCGGAGATGGAATCGCGCAAGGTCCAGAAATATTCTGCCTGCGTCTCATTTGCCGCGACGACAGCGTCTGCAATTAAACTGGATTCAAGAGCCTCGGCCAGGACATTCTCCAGCGCTTCCTGCAGCTTGGCACCATCATCATCAGGCGAAGTGGACTCGATCAGCGCGTTCCACGCATGCGTACCGGACAGCGGAGATCGAGCATCGGGCAAATGCGCGAGCACGCTTTCAAGGCAATGCGCCGGGACAACCTCAAAACCTTCCAACGCATCGCCCAATGCTCTGTCTGCGCGGCGCAGCAAGGCGCGTGCATCAACAATGCTGTTCAGTCCAATCCATGCCGTGACCCTTGAGCGGGGTGCTGGGAGCAAACGCAAAGTGGCTGCCGACACAATGCCCAGCGTCCCCTCCGATCCGATCAAGAGCTGTTTGAGGTCGAAGCCGCGATTGTCTTTCTTCAGGACCGTAAGGCTGTCGAATATCTGCCCGTCCGCCATGACAGCCTCAATGCCAAGCACTTGCGCGCGCATTGTCCCGTAACGCAGCACTTGCGTGCCACCGGCATTGGTCGAGATCAGACCGCCAATCGTCGCAGACCCTTTCCCGCCCAGCGTGAGGGGAAATCGCATGTCGGCCTCGTCAGCTGCGTCGTGCAGGGTCTGCAAAATGACACCCGCTTCGCAAACGACTTGACCAGCGCCCTCATTCAATGAGCGGATCTGGTTCATGCGCCGCAGGGACAGGATGATGCCATCGCCGCTTGCGTCAGGAGTGGCACCCCCTGCCATTCCGCTGTTCCCGCCCTGTGGCACGATCGGGATGTCATGGTCCGAGCACAGGCTGACAAATTGGCTCAATTCATCGGTCGTAGCCGGAGATGCCATCCCCAGAGCACGGCCTGTGTAGCGACCGCGCCAGTCGGTAAGCCACGGCTCAACCGTGTCAGGGTCTTGCGTGAATCCCTTAGTTCCCAAAAGCGCCTCAGCGGCTGAAACGAACGGGGATGTGCTGGTTTGGGTCGTTGTCGTCATTGTTGCACCTATGCCACAAATTGTCTCAGAAATGCCAGTGGAGTTGATCCAACTTGCGCCAAACAGTGGTCAAGTTAAGCCGTCGTTCAATCGCGGCTGCTAGTTCGCGGCGTTTAACAGACGGGAAGTGTCAGGAGGCTCGCTGGCCTTGGTTTCCAGCTTTGCAGAGATTGCTGCGCCATTGGCGTTAATCCTGCCCATTGCAGGGCTGGGATCTGCTGGTGCGAGCATGGATGCCGTCCAAGATCCCGTTGAGATCGCCACGCCCGAACCTTTGCAGTTAAGCGAAGCGCCCGATGTGGCTTTGCCCGTTGCGGCTCCCGTTGCACCTGGTCCTTCTTCGTTTGATGCGTTCAAGGAAAGTTTGCGCTGGGGGCAGATGACCGTCCGGCAGCGAGTGTATATTCGAATTGGCCCAAGGCGAGGCAGCATGCGCATGCGTCGCGACATGCTGGCCCGGTCACAGCAGCAAACCACCACGCAGCGATATGAAGAGGGCAAGTCCAATCGCTGCGTGCCGGTTGAAAGTATCTCTAATGTCCAAACGGGAAGTGGGAACCGGCTTCTGTTGTTCATGCGCGATGCTGAAATCATGAGTTTAAACCTTGAAAAAGCGTGCCGCGCCAAAGACTTCTACGCTGGATTTTACGTCGAGCAGAGCAAGGACGGCAAGCTGTGCGTTAATCGTGACACGCTCCAGTCGCGCAATGGAGCGAGATGCGAAATCGAGCGTATGGCGCAGTTGGTGGCGATCGAAGACTGAGCCGTTGCGCCGCCGGTTTTGTCGTTTTCTTGACTTTTCGGCACCTTTTGGACACAGGGGCCTCCGCTTCTGGGGAAGTTCCAGAGCCAATTTATCCGCTCAAACGTTGAGCAAGCCTCTGACAGGCAATAGCCTGCTCTAAATCCGGACAAACACGAACCGCATGACTTTCGCCGATCTCGGCCTCTCACCCGAATTGCTCGCCGCCGTCGAAGACGCGGGCTACACCGAGCCGACAGCCATTCAGGCGCAGGCCATTCCGTCTGTCCTGATGATGCGCGACATCATCGGAATTGCGCAAACAGGAACCGGAAAGACGGCGAGCTTCGTGCTCCCGATGATCGATGTGATGGCAGCCGGACGCCGCCGCGCGCTGATGCCGCGTTCGCTCATCCTGGAGCCGACCCGCGAGCTGGCCGCGCAGGTTGCCGAGAATTTCGAGAAGTACGGCAAGAACCACGATCTCAAGATGGCCCTGCTGATCGGCGGCGTGCAGATGGGCGACCAGCTCAAGACCCTCGACGAAGGTGTCGATGTCCTGATCGCGACGCCCGGCCGCCTGATGGACCTGTTTGAGCGCGGCAAAATCCTGCTCAATGGCTGCGAGCTGTTGGTGATCGACGAGGCGGACCGGATGCTCGACATGGGCTTTATCCCGGACATCGAGTTCATCTGCTCGAAACTGCCTGAAACGCGGCAGACCATGCTGTTTTCAGCTACGATGCCGCCTCCGATTGAGAAGCTGGCCAAGAAATTCCTGTCGAACCCGCAGCGGATCGAAACGGCGCGGGCGGCGACCACCAATAAGGACATCACCGCGTTCAAGATCCCGGTGCAGGCGCGCAAGAAACGCGAAACCCTGCGCTGGCTGCTCCAGAACGATCATGTCGAGACCGCGATCATCTTTGCCAACCGCAAGACGACGGTGCGCGAACTGAACAAGAGCCTCCAGAGCCATGGCTTTGCCAGCAGCGAAATTCATGGCGACATGGATCAGAGTTCGCGCCTGAAGGAACTTGACCGCTTCAAATCGGGCGACGTGAACATTCTGGTCGCATCCGATGTTGCCGCGCGCGGGCTCGATATCAAAGGCGTCAGCCACGTCTTCAACTTCGACACGCCTTGGCACCCGGACGATTATGTTCACCGCATCGGCCGCACGGGCCGGGCAGGGGCCAAGGGTCGGGCGTTCACTTTCGTTGCTGACGAGGACGCAGAAGCCATCGCCAATGTCGAAAAGCTGACCGGCGCGGCGATCAAGGTGTTTGGCAAGGACGATGTTCGCGTCGAACTGGCAGATCCTGCTGCCGAGCCTGAGCGCGATGAGGAACCAGCAGAAGAGCGTCCCAGAAAACCGCGCCGCGAAAAACGCGCCCGTGATGAAGACCGCTCAGAAAAGCCGCGCCGCGGCAAAGGCCGTCACTATCATGACGAGGACAACGAGCCGGTCCCCGCTGGTGAGTGGAACGGCCCCAAGCCGGGCTTCCTGGACATCGGTTTCGGCTGAGAATTTTTCGAAAATCGATGCGCTAAGTTGACGCGTGTCAACTTCGCTTTGTGAAGAATCGCGTCTAACATCCTGAAAAATCATAGTGGGAGTGTCTTGCCAAAGTTGACACTTATCCAACATGCTTTCGCCTTCCATGAGCCTTATGCGCAAAAGCGAGCCGCGTGTGGCGGTGCAGATGACGATGTGAAAGAGCCGTCCGAGCGGTAACATGGGCTGTGTCTTGTAGGAAAATATGCGGTCTTACGGCCTCTTACTTATCGGCAAGTGGTGAGGATACAGCCGGAGGTGAGGCGCTGATTGGGCCAACCCAGAAGTAGCCATCATAACGTGGGTTGCGTTTCCCTTCGGGGCGCGGATCGAGCGCAATGTGCGGAGCTTCCTTCGCCACTTCATAACCGCCCGTAGGCCGTGACTTGCAGATGGTTTCGCCGTCCTCGCGGATGCAGGCCCAGTACGAACCGGCACCATATCTGACGTCGAGCGAGACAACGCTGTCAAAGGCGCTCAGCCGTTTGACCATGGGATCATAGGTTATGCCACCACGTGAAATTGCGTCCTTGCGGGCGTGAAGATTGCCAACCAACACAATCACAAGATCGAAGTCACTTGCTTCTGCCGCATCGAAGATGTTCTGTGCCTGTGCAGCCTCGTGCGGCCCCTGACCGGGCAAATGAGCAAAGCGCTTCTGCTGGTCTTCATCCTTCACACCGCTGAAGGCAGTTACCGCGATATCATGGCCCGAGTGTTTCAGGCTACGCGCTTCGACAACCAGATCAAGCATCGCTTCGCTGCCCACACCATCCTGGCGCGCGGGCCATGCGTCCTTGCGCAAGGCTTCAGCAAAGCCCTCAAAGGGCTGTTCCCAGACCGCTTGAAGCCCTCGATCATCAATTGACCAGAGTTCTATCGCCAACAGAACACGCTTTTCGCTTTGAGTGAGTGCACACAGCAGATTGCCGATGAATGCAGGCGTTTCCTTGGTCCCATGCAATTCGCCAAAAACGACAAATCTGGGATCTTTAGCAGTGACCTCATTCCACCCTTCGGGAAGTGTGCAAACCTTGTCTTTAGTAGGACTGGCCAGAACAATCCCGGTGATGCTGATAAGAAGAAAAAACGAGGCGAGGGCACGAAGCATAGTTCTCTCCAGTACTGAGTGCCGAACAGACTATACTACCCCACCACCGTCACAAAGCTATCAATCACGCGCTTGGTGCCGTGATCCTCGAACTCGATTTCGAGCTTGTTGCCTTCCTGATCGACCACGCAGCCGATGCCGAACTTCGAATGCTGCACCATCGCGCCGATGCGGATGTCGGAGCGCGGGGAGGCGGCGAAGCTGGCGGCGCTGCGGCCTGCTTCGGCGACGCGGCGTTGCTTGGTTTCATAGCCGCTCTCGATTGCCCGTTGCCAGCCGGGGCCGCGCGTTTCGGCGCGTCCGGGGCGGTCTCTTGCGACGTGTGCGAAGGGGTCTTCGCTCTCGGACCAGTTTGCCCGCCATAGCGAGGCGCCCCCGGTCATGGTCGTCTCCTGCTCGATATGCTCCTCGGGCAAATCCTCGATAAAGCGCGAGGGGATCGAGCTGGTCCATTGGCCGTAAATCCGCCGGTTCGCCGCGTGGAAGATCTGGCAGCGCCGCCGCGCGCGGGTGATCGCGACATAGGCCAGACGGCGCTCTTCTTCGAGGCTTGCCAGCCCGCCTTCGTCAATTGCACGCTGTGAAGGGAAGACGCCTTCCTCCCAGCCGACACAAAAGACGTGATCAAATTCCAGACCCTTGGCCGCGTGGATCGTCATGATCGTCACGGTCTCTTCGTCATCGCTGCGATCATTGTCCATGACGAGAGAGACGTGCTCTAGGAAATCGCCGAGCGTTTCGTACTCTTCCATCGCGCGGGCAAGTTCGGAGAGGTTTTCGGCACGCCCAGCGCTTTCGGCCGAGCGATCCTTGGACAGCATGTCGTTATAGCCGCTCTCGTCGAGCACCAATCGCAGCAGGTCAGAAGGTGAGAGCGTCTCTGCCGCCTCTCTCCAGCCCAGGAACTGGCGCATCAGACCGCCGATCGTGTTCGCTGCACGCTTTGGCAGTTCGTCGCTGTCGGCCAATTCAAGCGAAGCAGCGGCGAGCGGCATTCCCACTCGGCGCGCATGCTGGTGCATCTTTTCCAAAGTCTTGGAGCCAAGCCCGCGCTTGGGCTGGTTGTAGATGCGCTCAAAAGCGAGATCGTCTTGCGGCTGCGCGATGACACGCAAATATGCGAGGGCGTCGCGAATTTCGGCGCGTTCGTAGAAGCGAAAGCCGCCAATGATCCGATAATTGACGCCGATCTGGATGAAGCGGTCTTCAAATTCGCGGGTCTGGTATTGCGCGCGCACCAGAATGGCGACCTGATCAAGCGGTGCGCCTTCGCCTTCGAGCCGCTCGATCTCCTCGCCCACGCGACGCGCTTCTTCAGGGGCGTCCCACACGCCGACCACGCGCACCTTGTCGCCGCCATTGGCTTCGGTCCACAACGTCTTTTCGTGGCGTTGCGAATTGGCGCGGATCAGGCCGGAGGCCGCGCCCAGAATATGCGGGGTGGAGCGATAATTCTGCTCCAGCCGGATCACGGCCGCGCCGGGGAAATCCTTTTCAAACCGCAGGATATTGGCAACTTCTGCACCGCGCCATGAATAGATCGACTGATCATCATCGCCCACCACGCAGATATTCTTGTGGCTCTGCGCCAACAGTCGCAGCCAGAGATACTGGACCGCATTGGTGTCCTGATACTCGTCGACAAGGATATATCGGAAGCGGCGCTGATAATCCTCCAGCACATCGGTGTTCTTGCGGAAGATGTTGAGCATGTGGAGCATCAGATCGCCAAAATCGCAGGCGTTGAGCGCGCGCAGACGCTCCTGATAGGCCGCGTAGAACTCCTTGCCCCGGCCATTGGCGTAAACCTCGTTCTCCATCGCGTCGAGGTCATCAGGGTTCAGCCCGCGGTTTTTCCAGCTGTCGATGAAACCCGCCAATTGCCGCGCAGGCCAGCGCTTTTCGTCCAAGTCACGATCGGTGATCAGCTGTTTCATCAGACGCAACTGATCATCGGTGTCGATGATGGTGTAATTGCTCTCCAGCCCCACAAGTTCGGCATGACGGCGCAGCATCTTGGCGCAGATCGAGTGGAAGGTGCCAAGCCAGGGGATGCCTTCCGCACCCGGCCCCAGATGGCCACCGACCCGCTCACGCATCTCGCGGGCAGCCTTGTTGGTGAAGGTGACGCACAGGATCTGGCTGGGATAAGCCCGCCGGGTTGCCACCAGATGCGCCAGCCGCGCGGTGAGCGCTGCCGTCTTGCCAGTCCCCGCACCCGCCAGCATCAGCACCGGTCCTTCGGTCGTCAAAACAGCCTCACGCTGCGGCGGGTTCAGCCGCGCGGCATAGGCCGGGACATCACCGTGCACAGGGGCGCCTTGATCGGCTGCTTGGGGGAGATTCGCAGACATAGAGGTGTGTGAACAACTAGAGAACATATTGTGTGGCGGCAAGCCTCCTCACCGGCACTGTCAACATCGGCTGGGCACCACCGCAGCCTCGGATCGTTGGGTAAATGACACCGGCGAGATCATGGGGGCAAAGCGAGTGGGCGTTGGCGAATATCTGATCATCTTTTCAGCAATCCTGATTGGCCTTGCCGTGGCCGACCTATCACTCAGCCTGCACCGATTGCTGCGTCAGGGCCGCGAAATTCAATGGCACCCAATCGTACCGCTGACAGGGTTTATCGTCCTGTGTCTGATCCTCAACTTGTGGTGGGGCCTTTATCGCAATTTTTCGCAGATAGATCAGATTGATTTCATCACCTTTCTGCCGACCGTGCTGATGTTGCTCAGCCTGTTTCTGCTCGCCGCGGCGGTGTTCCCTGATGAGAAGCTGGAGAAGGGCGCTTCGCTGAAGGAGTTCTATCTCGATAACCGGGTGCAGTTCTGGGGCCTGTTCGCCTCCTATCTGGTGCTGGTGACGATCAATATTGCCATTGGTGGCTATCAGCGCGACTGGGAGCTCGTGACCTATTTCCAGGCCAGCGTACCCAATACAATCTGGCTGCTGGCTTGCGTCGGAATGATGATCACACGGCGCATGATCTGGCACTGGATCGTTGTGGGACTGAGCATTGTGGTGATCGCAGGAGCCTGGTTCAGCGCCCAGCTTACGCAAGCCGCAGCAGGGTGAGCTTGGCTTTACCGACCTTGCGGCTTGTCTCGATCTCCAGCCCCGCGATCTGAGGGTCTTCGCTGACCGAGGTCTCCAACGCCATCCACGTCGCCTCACCGATCCAGCCGAGCCTGAGCAAACGGTCCAGCGCCACTTGGCCGGCACCGGTCTTGTAAGGGGGATCGAGCAGGATCAGGTCCAGCGGATCGGTCCGCGCGCGCAATTGCATGACCGACATCGCCTCGACCCGCGAACGCCCGCGTGCCTCGAAAGTTGCGATATTGGCGCGGATGGCATCAAGCGCCTCGCGATCCTGTTCGACGAACAGGCAATGCGCCGCGCCGCGCGACAGGGCCTCAAGCCCAAGCGTACCCGAGCCTGCAAA
>JBCBMN010000043.1:0-19453 GCA_039822745.1 Pseudomonadota bacterium
GATCCCGATTTCGGCTGGCTGATGCCCTCGTGAATCTTGTCTGAGAAGATCGTGGCGCCCAGCGGAATGTACCCCGACGAGATGCCTTTGGCGCAGATGATGATATCCGGCACGATCTCGAACTTGGCCTCAGAGGCAAAGATATGCCCGAGACGTCCGAACGCGGTGACGACCTCATCGGAAATGTAGAGAATATCGTTAGCCCGGCAGATCTCGAGAGCGCGCTTGTGGTACCCTTGTGGCGCCACGATCACGCCACCAGCGCCGATGATCGGTTCGGCGATAAAGCAGGCGATGTTCTCGGCTCCGATTTCGGCAATCGTGCTTTCAAGTTCCGCCATCAAGGCATCGCAAAAGGGACCTTCCTCCAAGCCATCGATCGGGCGATAGAGGTTCGGGCACGACACATAGTGAACGAGCGGGTCGGGGCCCGAATTGAGAGTGTGAAACCCCTTGTGGTTGCGTTTGATGCCGGTGATCGACGCGGTCAGATAGGTACTGCCATGATAGCCGTTCTCGCGCGCTATGATCTTGCTTTTTGAAGGGCGGCCTTGCGCCTGAAAGTAGAAGTGAGCGAGCCGAACCGCCGTGTCAACTGACATCGATCCGCCCGTGGTAAAGAACACGTGGTTGAGATCACCGGGGGCGAGTTCCGCCACCTTTTCAGCAAGGTCAGCGGCGGGGGCCGACGACATGTCGCCAAAGGTGTTGTAATACGGCAGCTGCAAAGCTTGCTGCGCCATGACGTCCGCCATCTCTTGTCGGCCGTAGCCGATGTTAACGCACCACAGTCCGCCGATCCCGTCGAGATAGTCGCGACCATCGCTGCCCTTTACGTGCACCCCTTGCGCAGATTCGAAGAAGCGCGATCCGGTCTCAAGGAAATCGGGAAACGCGGCGAAGGGGTGCAAGACGTGGCGCCGGTCCTTTTCGAACTGGGCGTTCGACCGGGTGGGATCGGGCAGTTTGGTCATTATCGAGGCTCCCCATGGGTAAAACGTTCAATCTGCAACTTTGGGCTTGTGAGGGCTATGTGTGCGTCTCCCGCTATGCGCGAGCGCGTTGCGCGCCTGGCTACCACGCTTGCCCAGCTCAGCACCAAAGACACTCAGCCGCGATTATCCAGCCAATCCGAAGCCGCCATCACGCCCCGCATGGCCGCAATACCAGCCCAGCGTATCGGCTCTGGCTCCCAGTTCTTGGACCGATGATTGACCCAAGGCAGCCTGACTAAGTCGCTGTCGCGCTCGGTAATGAGGTCAGCAAGGCAACGGCCCGCGAGATTGGCCGCCGCAACCCCCTCGCCCAGATAGCCCCCGCCCCAGGCAAATCCGCTGTCCTTATCAAACCCAACCGAGGGCACCTGATCGCGCGGCACACCAACCGCGCCGCCCCAATGATTCACGATCTCTATCGGGCCTAGGCTGGGGAAGAGAGTCTCGGCCAAACTCTTCAAGCGGGCGGCGGAGGCCGCGATTGTCGGCTGGTGCAATTGGGTGCTGGAGCCAAGTCGATAAAGAGCACCCAAACCGCCCAGCGCCATCCGGCCATCTTCGGTGCGAAGTCCATGGAAGAACAAATTGCGCCCATCCGCGAACACCTCACGATGCCGCAGGCCAATCTCGTCCCAATGCGCATCGCTAAAGGCCTGCGTCATGATCATCGTGGAGTGAATGGGTGCGATGGCCCGTTCATGCCCTTTGATCGTCGAGCCATATCCTTCCGTTGCCCGAATGATCGCCCCGGCCTTCACCGTGCCGTTCGACGTCGTAAGAACCTGGGTGCCAATTTCGCTCACCTCGGTCTGCTCGAAGATCGACACACCGCTCTCGGCAACCACTCGCGCCAGTCCCCTCGCCAACTTAAACGGATGGATGGCCGCGCAATTGGGAAAATAGAGCCCTTCGCGAATATTGGCGATGTTAAGGCGGCTGCGCGCGTCCTGCGCATTTAGGACTTGTACATCGGCAGGGTCAGCCCCGTGATCGAGATCGTCGCGCGCCATCTTCTGCAGCGTCTTCGATTGCGCGGCGTTGACCGCGACATACAGCGCGCCACCTTTCGCGAATTCGCAATCGATCCCCTCGAACTGCGCAACCCGCCCGACCTCATCGACCGTGTCATGCATGGCCCGCATCATGGCAAGGGCGCCGCCTTTCGCCTTTTTCTCATAGGCCGCGTTTGTCCCCGTCAGAGATCCCGCGCACCAGCCGCCATTGCGGCCAGAGGCGCCATATCCAACGCCATCGCGCTCAAGCACGCAGATCTTGAGCTCAGGGGCGAGACGTTTGAGATAGTAAGCGCTCCACAGCCCCGTGAACCCAGCGCCGACAATCGCCACATCAAAAGTGTGTTCGCCCTCAAGATTCTGGTGGAACTCCCGGTCCGAAGGCGAGGACAGTTGCCACCAGGAAAGTTGATCGCGCGGGTATTTTGCCAATGCTGACACGTGCTAACCTCAAGATGCGGCCTGTTCTATCTTGTGACCGTAGACAAGATCGAGTGAAGTTACCACACTATTTGTGATCACATTTTTCCCTCCAACGGTCTCAGCAGCCTGATGACGGAGTTTCGACGTTGCAATCAGGGAAGGTCTGGCTAAGGTGCGGCTTAGAATATTCGTGATCACAATTAGCGACGCGAGCATACCACTCTACCTCATCCAGGCTTAGCGGTGCGCATCCTCGCTAGGAATAGGCTGCAAGTATGAGCGAAACTGGCCGGACCGTTTGCGACCCCAATTGCCACGCTGATCCCAAATGCGGATTGGCGGTTACCATCGATGACGGGAAAGTCACCGGCGTCTCCGCCGCGCAATATCCGATACCGGGCTATGAAAACCGCATCTGCCTGATGGGCCGCTCGCGCCTTGAATATCAAAACCATCCCGACCGGCTTACCACTCCGCTTAAGCGCGTCGGAGAACGCGGCCAAGGGCAGTGGGAGGCGATCTCATGGGATGAGGCGACTGCCTTATTCGTAAAGAAGCAGAACGAGATCACCGAAAAGTACGGATCGCGCGCGGTCCTGTTCTCGCAATCCTCCGGCGCGTTCGGCCTGCTTACCCGCGGCGCGCCTTTGCGATACGCAGGGCTAACGGGAGCGACATCGATCCGAGCGAGCGGGGTCGATTTCGGCATCGCCAAGGGTCTCGAATATGCCTTCGGGATTAGCGCTGGCAGCTTCTTTGGCCCTGGTGGCCACGCCTTTGCTGACACCAAGAACTCGGACGTCACGATCCTGTGGGGATGCAACCCGGCTGTTACCCGCAGCGTCGACCACAGCGCCATCAAAGCGGCGCGCAAGTCGGGCACCAGGCTGATCTGCCTGGACCCGGTAAACAGCGAGACCGCGAAGCTGTGCGATGAATGGATCTCGCTGCGCCCGGGAAGCGATGGAGCCTTGGCGCTGGCAATGGCGCATGAGACTATCCGCCACAATCGCTTCGACGCTGAGTTTCTTGCGCGCCACACCAATATGCCGTTCTTGGTCAATGGCGAGACTGGCGCGATTCTGCGCGCCAAGGATCTGGACACCAAAGCAGGAGACGAGCCGCTTGCCTGGTGCGTCAATGCGCAAGGGGCGGTGCCCATCGGGTCAGCTGAAACGCCTCAATTGCGCGGTGAGCATGAGATCGCGCTTGCCAGTGGCGACCGGATCAAAGCGGCCTGCGTGTTTGCGCTGACCGAGACGCTCGTCAGCGAGTATTCGCCCGAGGCTGCGGCCGCGCTGACCGGCATCAAGGCCGACACAATACGGGCGCTGGCGCAGGCCTACAGCGCGGCTAATCCCGCTGCGATACGCATCGGATACGGGGTTGATCGCTGGTACCATTCCGACCTCAGCGCCAGGGCGATCGCGCTCCTCCCCACGCTTTGCGGCTATATCGGGGTCCCGGGCGGCGGCGTCAGCCTGGTCGAAGGTGGCCGCAGTGTGCCGGTCAAAGGGAGCCACTTCTACTCACCCGAGGGGAAACTGCCGGAATTCCTCAGCATGATGGAAGCCGACCGCGCGGTGCGCACCGGCGCGCCCTATCCGATCAAGATGGAGTGCATTTCGCTCGGCAACCCGTTCAATCAAGTCAAACCCAATCGCAACGCGGTGCTCAAGGACTATGTTGGCTCGCTCGAATTTATCACCGTGATCGACCATTTCATGACCGACACCGCCAAGCAGGCCGATCTTGTCCTGCCCGCCTGCACGATCTTTGAGCGGACCGACATCGTCGTCGATCGGTTCGTCCAACTCCAGCAAAGGCTGGTCGAACCCTTGGGCGAAGCAAAGTCCGATTTTGAGATTTTTCAGGCGATTGCAAGTGCGAATGGCCTTGGCGAGTATTTCGACAAGACCCCCGAACACTACATCGACACAATGCTCGATGGCCCGTCACCCCTGTTGGAAGGGATTGATATGGCGCGGCTGCAGGAGGAGAAAGTGCTCTTCCCCTGGCCCAGTGATGAGCCCTATGTGGGGCTGAAAGATCGCCAATTCCCGACCGGGTCGGGGCGCATAGAGGTCTATAAGGAAGACCTGCTTGAATACGCGGCGCAGCTTCCGTTCTTCAAGGAACCGATCGAAGCCTCACCCAAGAACCCCTTGTTCAAGGATTATCCGCTGATCCTGCTGTCATCGCACAGCCGCTATCGCATTCACTCTACCTTCGCCAACCTCGAGACGGTCAAGAAGCACGAACCCGAACCCATCCTTCGTGTGCATCCCAATGACGCGCAGCGACGAACGATTGAAGATGGGTCTATCGTGCAGGTTCACAACGCGCGCGGACACCTGAAAATCCGCTGCCGGTTTGACGAGGCCCTGCGCGAAGGGTGCGTGTTGATAAGCGAAGGTCACTGGATCGACCAGTTTATCGAAGGCGATCCCTATGGGCTGACCCATGACGCCTACAGCGAGACGACCGAGAACTACGCGCATTATGACGTGCTGGTCGAAATGCGCGCCAGCTAAGCCCAAAAGGCGGGTTGCCTATGCGAAGGCTGGTTGCTGCGAATGCTCGGCCACGAAATCCCGCAGCATCCGGACGCCCTCATCCGATCGCCCTTCGACCCGGTGGCGCATCACATCGGGCTGTATCCGCTCCTGTTTCACCACATAAGCTGCAAATTCGCGGTCGCTCTCTGGTGCTAGGCGCTCCATCTCCTCCAGCTTGCCGATATAATCGACGGTCTGTGTGATCATGGTTTTGAGCACTGTGTTCTCGGACATTACCATGGCGATGACACCGGCAAACCGCGCTTGGAGCTTGGCCGACCAGCTGGGCTCTTGGCTAAAGCCATAGCGCTTGGCGACCGGTGCGTAGCGCTCTTTCTGAAGCTCTTCAAAAGCCAACCAAGCGTCATAGAACGCGACGTCGTCGGGCTGCGTCACCCGTCCGTTCATGATGTGGCAGCCAAGCAGGGCAAAGGCCCGGTTCTGAACTTCGTGTTCGAGAAGCTTGAGATATTGGGGGTTGGGTGCGCTCATGCTGCAGGTCCTGTATTAACGCTCGCGGGGGAGCGATGGAAAAAATGGCCGCAAAGTTGGTTTAGGCGCCTGCGTCCCACAGCGTATCCGCGCCAAATCCCACTGGCTCAACCAGCGGGAATTGGAGCAGGTTTACAACCGGGGCGAGCGGGTCAGCCGCATCATTGGCAAGGTTCGCGGTCGCGAGCATGATCGCCTCTTCGTGATCGCCCATGAACTTTGCAATTTCATAGGCTCCGGCGTCTTCCTCCGGCGTGATGAGCCTTGCAAGCTCGCGGTATTTCTCGAGGAACTCCGCCTCGACGCCTGCCGCCATCATCCCGAATTGCTCCTTTAGCGGCGCCTGAGCAATCGATTGAGCGAGCGCTGTACCATGGGTTCGGGCATCAGGATCCTGAGCCACCGTCATGCCGAGGCGAGAGAGAAGCGGGCGCAACCGCGCCTTACCCTCGGTTTCGAACTGCAGGAGCGTTCCAAGAGCGTAATGCTGATGCGCGTTGGCGGCCACGGGAACCAGCGTTTCCATCGCCGCCTCGCCTTCCTGTTCGCCGAGATAGATCGACGTGAGACATTCCTTGAATTGCTTGCTTGGCATAGCTGACCTTCACATCGACATTGGGAAACGGAACGCCCGGCTGGATCAACCGACCGCTGCGAAACACTTTTTGGTTGGTTCGACCACGTGGAAGATGCCCTTCCACCCTTTGCGCATGAGGCCGCTCTCACCCACTTTGACGACAACGACTGAGCCGTCTTCGTTGATCATATCGATCCGCCCTTCGATCACGGTAAAGACCTCATCGGACGGATAGCCTTCGATCTTGAGCTTGCCCGGAGTGCCGACCCAGATGCCGGCCTCGAACTTGCCTTCGGCAGGAAATTCGCTGGACACAAACACCTCCTGCGATGGGCTGCCCTCTTCGACATATTCGGGGGGCACGGTCATCATGCCGGCGGACTTACCAGTCGCTTCACTGACGGCAATCGCGTTCAAAGACATACGAGTTATCTCCTGTATGGCGAGACCGGACCACGAGCCCGATCGACTGTTTTCTGACCATGCCCTGAAGCCACAGAAATTTCAATCGTGATCACAAAATTTTGCTATTCTAGGCGGAACATGCGAAGCTCACAGGCTCTTGCGTGCTTCGCTCTCATTGCATTCGATCAAGAAGGACACGAATCCTTGCAGAAAAACCCAATAATACCCGTCCTCGCGCTCAGCTTTGTAAGCGCTGTGGCTCTTCTGCTTCTCAGCCTCCAGCCCCTCTTCATAGGGTCTTTGGAGAGCGCTTATGGGTTTAGCGAGATTGAGCTCGGCTATTTCGCCTCCGCGCCGATCGCTGCGAGCTTTATCGTGTTTATCTCGGCGCCCCTTTGGGTCAACCGCATTCCGGTTCGCACAGCAATTACACTGGGGAGTGTGATCGCATTTTTTAGCCTTGCTGCAATGGCTCTTTCCAGCGCTCTCGTACCGCTGACGGCGTTCTTTTCATTTTATGCTGTCGGGATTTCAATCGTCCAGGTGCCTGCGTTGATTGCGCTTGGCCGTATGCCCGATGCCGAAGCATCATTCGGGATATACACCGCAGCCAGCGTTCTTCTGGCAGGTGTGTGTGCGTTCCTTATACCGGCCGTGATTGAACCGGCTTTTGGGATAACTGGGTTCATCTTTATGATGCTGGTCGCAACGGCTGTTTCGGTCGCGGTGGTTCTGAGCGTTGCTCAATCTTCGCTGGAGGGAGGTAGCGGCGACCAAGAAGATGAAGGAGATGGCGGACGCAACACTGCAGAAGGTTGGCTGACACTCGCATCGCTTGCCGCGTTTTATATGGGAATCATGGCCGCTTGGCCGTTTGTCGAACTGGTCGCCAGCGACAGCGGACTTGATGGCCAGACACTGGGTTTCGCCTTTGGCACCAGCTTTCTGTTAAGCGGCATAGCTCCCCTGACCGCGGCCAAGTTTGGGGATCGCATTCCTTTGTCCGCTTCCATGGGGGCAACGGCGGTGATGTTCATCGGCTTTGCCTGGCTGCTCTCTGCCTTCACGATTAGCCTGCTGACATTTGCAGTGGCTCTTATTCTGTTCCAGCTCGCCTGGAATTTCGGCATCCCCTATATGCTCGCCGTAGCGGCGCACGTGAATGATGGTGGTCGCGCTATGGCGCTGGCTCCAGCAGCCATCGCCTTTGGCGCAGCTTTTGGCCCAACCATCGGCGGCTACGCTTTGACAGGGTTTGGGCCGACGGGTCTTTTCGTCGCATTCGGCTTTATTGAGCTGGTCGCGATGGCGCTTATCCTTCTGGCAGATCGCCCGAAGCAAAGCCGCAAGGTTCAGGCACCGGTCAGCCCGGTCGCCTGATTAAGCGGAACGAACAACCACGTCGTCAGGCAAAGGTCATCTGCACCGGCATGGATTTGATCCCGCCCACAAAATTGGCCTGCATATATTTGGGATCGCCATCGAGCTCGATTGTCTCGACCTTTTCCGCGAGGGTTTTGAGAAACCCGGTGATCTCCTGGCGCGCCAAGTGCATTCCAAGGCACATATGCGCGCCGTGCCCGAAAGCGGCGTGTTTGGGAGCCGAGCCGCGCTCTATGTTGAAGCTGTGCGGATCGTCATAAAGCGCTTCGTCGCGGCTGCCGGACGGGTACCACAAGATCAGCGACTGGCCCTCTTTGATCTCCTTGCCCGCGAGCTGCGTGTCGTGCGCGGCGGTGCGGATAAAGTGGCGCACGGGCGAGGCGAAGCGGATCGCCTCTTCCGTCACCATTGGGGCGACGGCTTCCGGGTCATCTTTGAGACGCTGGAACAGCTCAGGGTGCCGAGCAAGCTGGTGCACCGCCTCGGTCAGCGAATAGCTGGTCGTGTCATGTCCAGCGGTTGCAACGATGATGTAATAGCCAAGCTTGCGCATATCATCGAGCGGCTCATCATTGATGGTGGCGTTCGCGATGATCGAGGCAACATCGTCTTGCGGGTTGGCAATCTTCTCCTGGGTCAATTGCGTGAAGTAAGCAAAGAACTCCTGGATCGTCTGGCGCTGCGCTTCTTCCGGCGTCACGCCTTCGGGCACGACGCGCTGGACGTCCGGATCTTCGGGGCCGAAGAGTTCCTGCGTGAGCCGCAGCATCGTGCCGTAATCGCCCTTGGGCACGCCCAGCACGTCCATGATCACGCGCAGCGGGAATTCGACCGCGACGTCCTTGGCAAAGTCGCATTGGCCGCCACGGTCGGCCATCTCAGTCATGCCGCGTTCGACCGAGGCGCTAATCTTGTCCTGCAAGGTTGCGCGGATATTCTTGGGAAAGAACCAGGATTGCGTCAGCCCGCGCAGCTTGCGGTGGTCAGGCCCATCCACGGTGAGAAGCGTCCGTATCCGGTTGAGCGACCCCCCGGTTTCTTCGCGGATCATCGCCTCTTCCGCGCGGGTCATGATGATAAGACGCGGTTCGTTGAGAAAGTCGTCGGTGCGCCGTTCAATCTCGAAAATGTCCGCGCATTTGGTGACGTGCCAGAGATCGGGATAGGTGTCGCTTGTGCAGAAATGGAGCGGATCCTCCTCGCGCATGCGTGTGAACAATGCGTGGATACGATCCATGTCCGCCCAATTTTCGGTCTCGTAAATTACCGCTGCATCGAATGTCATAAGAACCCTCTCCCTCTATGAGCTTTCTACCAGTCACCGCGCGGACCGCAAGAATGTGATCGCATTTATGGCGCCCAAATGAACCCCTAATCCGCGCTTAGAAACGCGGCCAATTCAAGCCGAATTTCGTCAGGGTGCGCAGCGCCCTCCAGGCTTTCAAGCGCGCTACTCGATAGGTCCTGATCGAGCATGGCTGGGGTGCGCAGCGCGATAAGGTCACGCACATAGGGCCTCGAGAACTCCGGATGCGCTTGAAACGTGATCGCTTTATCGGAATATTTCAGGCCCGCGATTTCGCAGAATGGCGAATGCGCAATCACGCGCGCTCCCTGCGGCGCTTCGATGATCTGATCCTGGTGCCAGGCGCACAGGGAAACGGGCGTTTGCGATCCGTCGCTTCGCTCAAGGTCGTAATCCATCAGCCCCACGCCAAAGCCCTTGGCGCTCTTTTCGACCCGCCCGCCAAACGCTTGCGCGATAATCTGGTGGCCGAAGCAAATCCCGATCATCTTCTGGCCGCGTGCATAAGCCGTGCGGATTAGGTCTTCGAGCGGGGTAATCCAGGCATGGTCTTCGTAAACACCGTGGCGCGAGCCGGTGATCAACAGCACATCGAAGCCTTCAGGCGCTTCGGGAAATTCATTGTCCAGCACGGCGAAGGTCTGCGCTTCGGTCGGCGCGAGGCCAAGCAGCGCCTTGCACATCGCATCATAATCGCCGTGCTCAGTCTGGAGCTCATCCGGCGCTCGGCCCGTTTGAAGCACGGCGATCTTCAAGCCGCGCGCAATCTGATCAAGAGGCTTCACGGACCAAAACCTAGACCGAGGTGAGGTAGGCCGCGTATTCGGCGGGCGGTATTTCGCGGTCCAATTGATCGCGTTCCTGTCGCCGACCCGCGGCGTACAGATCGACCAGCAAGTCGCCAAAAATCGCGCGCGCGCTTTGCGACGCATCAAAGGCGTCGATCGCCGCGCTCCAGGTGGGCGGCAGACGCGGCGCATCGCTTTCATAGGCATTTCCAGTTGAAGGCGCGACGGGTTCGACTTTCGCCGCCATCCCCTCCAGGGTTGCCCCCAAAATTGCCGCGAGAACCAGGTAAGGGTTGGCATCGGCCCCCGCGACGCGGTGTTCGATCCGGCGCGAGGCATCCGGGCCAGCGGGAACACGGAGGGCCACCGTGCGATTGTCATACCCCCACGTCACATTTGCCGGCGCATGCGAACCGATGCGCAGGCGCCGGAAGGAATTGGCGTGCGGCGCCAGTACGAGGGTGGTCTCGGCCAATGTGTCCAGCAAGCCGCTCACCGCGAAGCGCAAAGCGTCGGAACCCCGTTCGCTGCCATCGGCAAAGATGTTGCGCCCTTGTTGATCCACCACGCTCATATGGGTGTGAAACCCGCTTCCAGAATCGGTGGCATAGGGTTTGGCCATGAAGGTCACGCCAAGACCGTTCTTCTGGGCAAGCCGCTTTACCAGATATTTGAAAAGCACGGCGTCATCTGCGGCCTTCATGGGGTCGGCTGAGTGGCTGAAATTGATTTCGAACTGTCCAGAGCCAGCTTCGGAAATGCCGGTCTGCGCCGGGATATCAAACGCGGCGCACGCGGCGTAAACCTGATCGAGAAACGGCTCGAATGCGTCCAATTCGGCGATCGAATAGGTGTTCGCTCGAGCGCCTCCAGCCGCGTCTGCCATGGGAGCAGGGACGCCGCCATTGGCCTCTGCGGCCTCGCGCGCGAAGACGTAAAACTCCAATTCCATCGCACATACCGGGGTAAGCCCCTGCGCTTGAAACCGGTCGACGACGCGCTGGAGCGCGTTGCGCGGATCGGCGGGATAGGGAGAGCCGTCGGCCAGATGCATGACATGCGGAACGATCGCTTCTTGCGTGCCATCGCTGAACTCAAGCGCCAAAGGGCCCCTTTGAGTGGCGACCAGAACCCCGTCGTGATCCCCCGTCTCCAGCACCTGTCCGGTGCCGTGCACATCGCGCCCCCAAATGTCGAAAAACACGGCCGTAACCGGCATTTTCACCCCGCCAGAGGCCACGAGAGGCGCCTCGGCGACGGGCAGGCGCTTGCCGCGGAACACACCGTTCAGATCGCAAATCACGGGCTTTATGCAGGTTAGGGATGGCCGAGCCTGTGCCCAGTCGCTCAATTCGCTCGTGCTCATGGCCCGCCCCTTCAGATTCCCACTCGATCGCGCAGAGAGTACCACCAGGAACCCAGAGTCGAATAGGGAATGCGCAAGGTCCGCCCGCCAGGAAAGGAAAAATAAGGAAAGCCGGCAAACACTTCGAAGCGCGAGCGATCTCCGCTGATCGCTTCGGCTAGGATTGTGCCGAACAGATGCGATCCTGTAACCCCATGGCCGCTATAGCCATGCGCGTAGAACGGCCCGCGCTCCAGCTTGCCGATCTGAGGCACCCGCGAATAGGACAGCGCGAAATTGCCGCTCCAGGCGTATTCGAGTTCAACCTCGGCAAGCTCGGGGAACACCTTTGCGATATTGGGACGCAGCTTTGCCCGCACATCTTCCGGGTCCGTACCGCCATAGACCGTCCCGCCGCCAAACAGCAGGCGATGATCGGGCGTCATTCTGAAATAGTCGAGAATGTAGCGGATGTCTTCGACACACATGTCGGTTGGCAACAAACGCTGAGCGACGTCTGCTCCCAGCGGCTCGGTTGCAACGACTTGGGTGGAAACCGGCATGATCCGGTTCTCGATCTCAGGCGCGACGCCGGTCATGTAGGCGTTTCCGCACAGCGCAACGTGCTCGGCCACCACTTCGCCCTCAGCGGTGCGGACACTGTAGCGGCCCGCTTCGTTGTCAACCGAGGTCGCGGGCGACATTTCAAAGATATGGCCTCCCAAAGCTTCAATCGCGTCGGCTTCGCCCAAGGCCAGGTTGAGCGGGTGCAGATGTCCTCCGCTGTGATCAATCATCCCGCCAAAGTAAGCCTCGGAGCCGACATGTCGACGGATACCCGCCGCATCGAGAAGCTCATGATCGTCCATGCCAAAGCCGCGCCATTGTGTTTGCTTGGCTTCCAGCTCTTTCATATGTCGTGCGTTGTAGGCGGTGAAGATATTCCCCGGTCGATAATCGCATTGGATCGCGTGATCCTTGATAAAGCCGCGGATGATCTCGCCGCCTTCCTGGACAAATTGCGAGACGAACCCGCCCGCCTCAGCGCCGAATTGGCGCGAGATCTTGTCGATGCTGGCGTTCAGGCCGTTGACGATCTGCCCGCCATTGCGCCCGGAAGCGCCCCAGCCGATCGCCTTAGCCTCCAGCAGTGCAACCTTTTGGCCCTTCTGCGCAAGCGCCAGCGCTGTCGAAAGTCCGGTGAACCCGCCGCCGACAACGCAAACGTCGACTTCGATGCGCGATTGCAGCTTGGGCCGCAGTGTGTCGCGGTTAGCGGTGGCTGCGTAATAGCTTGAAACATGGACGGGCCGCGCGGGGACTGCGTGATCGTCTTGCGCCGCAAAGGCTTGCTGTAACATCGTCGTCTCCTAAGCGGGCGCTTGGCCTTGGCTCGCTGCCGCTTGTCTCTGGCATCCTATAGCGGCACCGCAAATAAGATTCAATTTTTGTGATCACAAAAATGCACAATAGGGCCTCTGGAGATCCCAGACGGCTTCAGCTTTCCTAAAAACTAGTCGTATGCGAATTGAGTGGAAAAGAGGCCTTCCACAACGCCGCGCAAAACTTGCGATCGCAATTTGCCGATTCGAAGGCGTGTTCCGAGCGTGACGAACCTTGGTCCGCTCAGAGGCTGGCTTCGTTTATGTTCGCAAGGCCTTCAGCGATATCGGCGCTGATCGCATCGCGTAAACGATCGGGATCATCGTTCTGAATGGCCTCGATGGCTCGCTTATGCTTGTCGTCCTTGAGCCAACTTGTGCCCAACTGGCCGATCACGATCCGCATATAGGGACCAAATTGGAGCCACAGGCTCTCGACAAGGCCGAGCAGTACAAATGCTTCCGAAGCGCGGTAGAGCGTGAAGTGAAAGTCGCTGTTGCAGCGCGCGTAACTCGTCGCATCGCCGCTTTCGATCGCGGCGTCCATAGCGGTATCGCTGGCGGTCATAGCCTCAACCAATCGCTTTTTGAGGCGCGGGTTGGCGCGAACTTTTTCCCACGCCTTCACTGCCAGCAAAGGCTCCAAGGCCAGCCGCGCGATCCGTATCTCTTCGAGCTTCCCGCTCGACATGCTGGCCAGCTTGATGCGCCTCGTGTCGGTCATCTCAAGCGCGCCGATAGCCACCAGCCGCCGGATCGCCTCGCGCGCTGGCATGGCGCTGACGTTGTACTCCGTTGCCAGCTTGCGCACCGATATCGTGCTGCCGGGTGAAAATTTGCCCGAGATTATGGCCTCGCGCAGCAGTTCGAAAATATGCTCGTGAACTACACCGCTCGCCGCCCCGGAAGTAGTCTCGTTAGACACCTTGCTTCCATTCGCGTGTGATTTATCATCGCTTTAGACGAGTGATTGTGTTTCACAAGTGAGCTGCTTGGCTAGCTTCTGGATGGAAAGGCCGCGGCTGATGGCCATGAGCTGGCGCTGCACGCGGCTAGATAATAATTGGTCGCTTGACCGATATAGAGGCATTCGCCAACGTCGAAATCCGCATTGTTCCAGCCAAGGGCCTGCCCGATACAAACTCAACAAAGGCCGGCGCAGCAATGCTGAGCGCAACATCATTTGCCGGAGCTGCACACATGATTGCTGACACCACGCCTGTCATCGTTGGAGTTGGACAATATTCAGAACGGGTCGGACAACCCGGTTATGAAGCTTTGTCCTATATGGACCTGGGCGGACGCGCGATCGCCGCGGCTATCGCCAACACCAAGGCCAGTCGGCCTTTGGCAACCGCGATTGACACGTTGGTGGCGATCAGAGCGTTTGAAATGTCACGTCCGGGAGCAGTTCGACCTTTCGGAGGGCCCGACAACGTGCCCGGCGCTATGGCCAAACGCGTCGGGGCGGCGCCTGCAAACCTCATCCTTTCTCCCGTCGGTGGGCAGACCAATCAACAGATGATCGGCGAATTTGCGACGAAGATTGCCGCGGGAGAAAGCGAGTGCGTCGTCATCGCGGGTTCCGAAGTTATCTCCACCGTGCTCGATCTTGCAAAGAAGGGCGAAGCGCCCGACTGGTCGGAAGAGGTCGGCGGAGAATTCGAAGATCGCGGGCTTGGGGCCGAAGGGCTCGCCGAACCCCTGCTTAACGCGCATGGCGCGGTCGGCGCCATTCCGCTGTACGCCTTGTGCGAGAACGCGCGCCGGGCCAGGCTCGGGCTCAGCCTGGAGGCGTACCGGATCGAGATTGGCCGTTTGTTCGCCGAATACACGAAAGTGGCGGCCAACAATCCGCACGCGGCCGCGCCGGTCGAGCGCAGCGCGCAAGAACTGGCGAGCGTGACAGAACGCAACCGGATCGTCGCTGAGCCCTATACCCGGATGACCATTGCGCGCGATCAGGTGAATCAGGCCGCCGCGATCATCCTGTGCAGCGCGGGCAAGGCGCGCGAACTCGGCGTGCCGGAGGAGAAGTGGGTTCACATTCACGCGGTCAACCACGCGACCGAATTGGGGATCATGGAACGGCCAGACCTGTCAGCCAATCCCGCGTCCACGGGTTCGATCGCAGCCGCGTTAGAACGGGTGAGCAAGTCCATCTCGGATATGCGCTATATCGACTTTTACTCCTGCTTCGCGATCCCGGTGTTTGGCCAGCTCGATCACTTTGGGCTGCGCGCCGAGGACCTTCCGATGCTAACTTTGACCGGTGGTCTCCCGTTCTTCGGCGGGGCGGGCAACAATTACTCCGCCCACGCCATCTGCGAAGCTGTGGAGCGTTTGCGCGCGGATCGAGGGAGCTTCGCGCTGGTGGGCGCGAATGGCGGGTGGATGAGCAAATATTCCACCGGGGTCTATTCCACTGAGCCCGCCGATTGGTCAGGCGTGGACCGGTTTGCCAAGCTCCCCTTGGCAACCGACGCAGTGGTGTGCAGCCAGGCGCCGTTCGATAGCGCGACGGTTGAGACCTATACGATCAATCACGGCCGCAAGGGCAGCCAGACAGTCTGGATCGGACGCAATGCGGACGGCGCGCGTGTGGCGGGAAGCGCAGACATGACCGACGCTCAAACCAAGGCCTTGTTTGAAGCGGGCGAACCCTTCGGCGTCCAGCTGAGCGTCACACAGACCGATGGCCGAAACATCGGGCGCGCTGCGAGCTAAACCCGCAAAGCGCGCCCCATCTAATCGGCTCAGAAGCTGAACAGCACCTCAGCCCCGATTTGACGCGGCGCTCCAAGGAAGCGCTGGTAGTAGCCGAAATCGGTCAGGTCGAAGATATTGGTGAAATAGGCCTCGTCGGTCAGGTTCTTCACAAAGACCGCCACCCCGACATTGCCGCTTGGCGTTTCATACCCGATCCGCGCGTTGACGAGAGTGTAGGCCTCCTGGCCCGCAAGTGGATCGTTCTCGGTTGTGAAGAACTGATCGTCCTTGAAAGCGAACGAACCCTGGACATAGACCGAACCGGCGCTGCCAATCTCGTGATCATACCGCGCGAAGCCCGAGATCGACCAGCGCGGTGTGAAGGACAGCGCGTTGCCCGACAGATCGTCACCATTGCCGCCGACAAATTCTTTCAGCTCGCTATCGAGGAAGGCCGTCGTCAGGTTGAACACCAGTCCATCGACCGGGAATGCGGTGATGTCGAGTTCGGCGCCCAGCACCTGCGCATCGGCCGCATTGGTCAGCTGCGTGAGCGGCACGTCGCCCGTGTTGACCAGGGTAAAGACCTGCAAGTCGCTCGTATCGTTGAGGAAGATTGCGCCATTGATCCGCAGCGCATTATCCAGCAGCTCAGTCTTGAAGCCAAGCTCATAGGCGTTGACGAATTCGGGTTCAAACGGCTCAAGCGCGGCAAGCGGATCGGGCTCAAAGCCGACATTAGCGCCGTTAAAGCCACCGCTTTTGAACCCGCGCGAAAAGCTGGCGTAAAGCAGAACGTCGTCGCTGGGGGTGTAATCAAGGCCTACCTTAAAGGACACCGCGTCGTCGTTTTGCTCAAGGCCTTCGGCAACATAGAGCGGGATTGGAACCGGGGCGATCAACTCTTCTTCGATCTGACCAGTGCCGTCAAAATCCTTGCGGTCACTGGTGAAACGACCGCCCAGAGTGATCGTCCACTGGTCGCTTAGCGCGTAATCCATTTGGCCAAAGACCGCGAAAGCCTCGCTCTTTTGCGTGTTCAACGTGCGCGCAAAGACTACCGGAAACCCGCCAGTCGTTTCACCGGTAATATCGGGCAAACCGCCCGTTCCACCAAACTCGACGGGTATGTCGCGCAAGAAGCGGCCAACATCGACCGTTTGATCCTGGTCGAGTTCTTCGTTGAGATAGTAGGCGCCGACCAACCAGTTTAGGCTGTTAGTGCTCCCAGCGACGCGCAGTTCCTGCGTGAAGGTTTGCGAGTCGGTAGCAAAACGGAAATCGAGGAAGTTGTTTGGCCCGCCATCGGTGTCATCCACGTTGAAACTGTCCAGATCGTCGAACGCGGTCACCGAGGTGATCGTAACACTGCCGATCTCCCATTCCATATCGACATAGCCGCCGATCGAATCGAGCTCGTTGTCGGGAAGCGGCGAATACAGGCCGTCATAGACATTGCCTGTGCCGGGGCCGGTATACCCGAAAATATCCGAGCCATCGGGCGGAATGATGCCGAGGAAATTGGGATTGGCCACCTCGGAATCGTTGGTGGCGCCGTGGATGTTTAGGCGGATGCGAAAGTTATCTGCGACGTCAATATCTGCTGTCCCGCGCCAGGCGAGAATATCGGTGCCATTGCTCGTGGTTCCATCCAGCAGGTTGTTAACGTAGCCGTCTGAGTCCGTCTTCTGGACCGCTGCGCGCACCCGCACACCTTCGGTAATCGGGCCCGAGATCGCGGCTTCGAACTGGGTGGTATCGAACTCGGCGATTTGCGCGCGGGCGGTGAATTCGAATTCATCGGTCGGCTTGTTCGAAATCGCCTTGATCGCGCCGCCCGTCGTGTTGCGGCCATAGAGCGTTCCCTGAGGCCCCTTGAGCACCTCCACACGCTCGACATCGAAGAACTGAAAGGGTGTCAGCGCGGGCGCGCTGACGTAGACATCATCGGCATAGATCGCGACAGGGCCGGCATTGTTGGTGTTGTAGTCATTGAGCCCCGAACCGCGCAGGAAGAGGAGGAGCTGCGATCCTTCGCCATTGGTGCGGCCAATCTCGAGGCCGGGCACCAGATTGCCCAGGTCCTGCGATCCGGTCACGCCAATATCATTGAGCGTTTCGCCGCCAAAGGTCGCAATGCTGATCGGTACGTCCTGGCTGTTTTCCTCAACCTTTCGGGCCGTGACGATGATGTTGCCAAACAGAGGCGTATCGGCATCTGTGGTCTGCTCGTCAGGGCCTTCAGCGTCTTGCGCCTGTGCGGCCAGAGGACAGCAAAGCGCCGACAAAGCTGCGCTGACTAAAAGAACCTTCTTCATTTCACGTTCCTCCCGGATTGACCCTGCATGTACGTCGAAAGTGTCCGCCTCTCCGGATGGTGATCAGGAGCAGCGCTCTGAAACTGACACTGGCCTTGAGCCTCGCAGCATTGCTACGCATCCGGGCCAATCGCGATCACATTATTTCAAGTTAGAGTAGGTCGCACGACCAATTTGGCAAGCCCAATGTTCCAAGATACACAGGAGCAAACTGGCGCAAGCTGCGCGGAGGGAATCGCTCTTAATATCTGTATTTGCGCGTTAAAATCCCTAAATTTGGCAAGGGTGGCGAGTTTGGTAAAATTGTCACACATTGCAAAAAACTGCAGTCACCAAACAAGATGCAGATAATGTCATTTAACTGTGATCACAAAAACCCCGCCCCAAGCAACGCTCAGGCCGATTAAGATTTCGAAGCGCTACGATCAGTCTTGATCGGGCAGCGCGAGGTAAGCGACCACATCATCAACAGCTTGGTCGTCAGCGAACTGATACGCCATCTGCCGCATCGACTTGGCGCGCGAGGAGGCCCCGGGCCCGCCGCGCCAGCCATCGCGATATCCGTTGATCTGTCGCTTGAGATAATCCGCATCGAGGATCGCCACGTTGGGGACATAGATCGCATCAGCCCCCTTGTGCCGCGAGGCGTGGCACGATTGGCAATTGTTCTTGAAGAACGCCATCCCGCGGGCAGCCGGTGTGTCCGCCCCGAACTTGGGGTCTTCGCTCAGCTTGGGCTTTTCCTGGGTAGAGAAGTGCGCGGCGAGCGCATCGAGCTGCGATGCATCCAGATCGGCAACCCACTCAACCATGGACTGGCCCATCACATCGTCAGGGTGCTGACCGCGCAGGCCGTTCTTGAAGTGCTCCATTTGCTCGCGCAGATAGCGTTCGTTTTGCCCGGCAAGACGCGGCGCGGCGAGCGTGCCCACGCCGTTCTCGCCATGACAGCTGGTGCAGGTCAAAAGCGTTTCGGCAAGCGACGGGGGCGGCGGACTGCTTCCCTCTGGCTGCGCATTGGCCAGCCCGCTGGACATCACGCCTACGAATAGAGTGAGCCCAGCAATAGCCATGATCCGGACATCAGTTAGGGTCACGTCGCGCCTCCAATCGGGTTTGGCCTGCTTCCCATGCACTCACCTTGGTAATGAGCGCCGCGCGTGCAGCGCGCGTTTCCAAGAGAGGCCTCGCCCTCAATCGAGCGACTTCGGCCGCGTCGTACGGTTTGAAATCGGCGGGGACTTGGCTTGGGCTAAATTCCTGCACCATCCAATTGAGGACATTTGCCAACCGTTCGTCAGAAAGGTCGGATGAAGCCGCGCCAGGAACCTGGACCAGATAATCCCTCCCGCCCTCGACATTTAGAAACTTGCTTATTTCACCGGCAAGCTTCGGGACATCGTTCGCGGGAAAGCCCTCGCCGTTTGGCAAGTGGCAGCCTTGGCACTGCAGCATGTAATCGACCTGCACCGAATAGGCGGGTGCGCTGGCCTCCGCCTCGGCCACACCGCAAGATGCAAGTCCAGTGGCCAAAGGCGTAACAAGCAAGGCGGCCCAGCGTCTCATTCGGCGACCGCAATGACCACAGAGAGCGAGCAATGATACGGCACGTCCGCCTGGCTCCCCGCGCACCAATTCAAATTGTTCGAGGTTTGCGGGCGGTAGATCGGCGTGTCATCCTTGTTGGTGTTGCAGGGGCACGCACCGCAGTCGGAAAGGCCGCAGCAATCATTGTAAGAGATCACATAGTCCTTGCCGT
>JBCBMN010000044.1:0-19395 GCA_039822745.1 Pseudomonadota bacterium
ATCGGGTGGTGCTCCCTTTGCGGCAGGCATCGGGTTGCGCCAGGGTTGCCAGTCCCGCGCGTGCCTTCTCCAAAGAGGGCTCATCAAGGTCGACACCCGTCACATCGAAGTCGCCGAGCATATAGAGACCGTGCACATGCCGCCCCTCGCCGCAGCCAAGGTCAAGAACGCGGTCGCCTTGTTTGAGGCCCAGATGTTTGAAGCGGGCAGTCAGCACTGAGCGGCAATCGCCTGTTCGAAAAACTCGATATACTTGGGTGCAATCGCATCCCAACTGAAGGTCGTCTTCGCACGGCCGAGACATGCCGATGCAACGCTGGATTGATAATCAGGCGACTGCAGCATGTGCAGCATGGCAAGCCTCAGCGGCTCTGGTTCGCCCTTGGGAACAATTACACCGGCATCGCTTACGACTTCCGGCAGAGCGCCGCCATCGGTCACGATCACCGGCGTACCACAGCTCATCGCTTCGGCAGCGGGAAGGCCAAAGCCTTCATAAAGCGAAGGCGTGACAGCAACCGTCGCCTTCCGGAATTCATCGGCCAGTTCTTCGCGCGTAAGGTCGCTTTTGAACTGGACCCGCTCTTCCAGACCCAATTCGCGAAGTGTCTTGCGTGCCAGACCTTTGCGCAGCTTGCCGATCACCACCAGCTCTGCCTCTGGCAGGTCGTGCAAGAGGCCATGGAAAGCCTCCAGCAGGATATGCAGCCCCTTCAATGGCACATCGGCACTGGCGGTTGTGATGATTCGGCAGGGCTTGCGTTCGGTCTCCAGAGAGGGCTTGAACGTCGCTTGATCAACGCCAAGCGGGATCGGATGGACGCGATCAGGGTCGACTCCAAACTCCGACACGATATCAGCCTTTGCATGCTCTGACGGGCAGGTGATGATTGGCAGCTTCGGCGCGACCTTCATCTGCATGTTCAAAAAGGAATACCAGCGCCTCACCAAGGCACGGTGCCCCCACCCCTCAGCCGCCTCAATGGCCAGCTTGCGATCATGCGTGATCGGATGGTGGATCATCATCGCAAGCGGCAGGTTAAGGTGCGTCGCGACCTTCAAAACGCCGCTGGAGAGCGACTGGTTATCAAGCACCACATCATAGTCACCCTGATGGGCCTTCAGGTATTCATAAGCGCGCTGGCCAAAAGTGTATGGCTCGACAAACTTGCCTGAGAGATGGGCGAAATACTCATAGGTATCGATGCCGCTCAGCAAATGCCGAGGGCGAAGAGCGTAGTGGCCGTTATTGGGCTGAGCATACAGATTGAGCGATGGGAGCTTGATTAGGCGCACCCCGCTCGACAGTTCCGGATAAGGCGGCCCGGAAATGACATCGACCGACGCACCAGCAGCAGCGAGCGCGCTGGAGAGGTAATCAACGTAAACGCCTTGTCCGCCCACTTTGGGATCAGAGCGATAAGAAAGGATCGCAATCCGGAGCGGTCCCCCGCGAAGGGAACCCAGTGTTTGAAGCTCATCGGGCTTATAGGGAAGCTCAAGCATCAAGGCGACTCAAGGGCAGCCAACCGAACGACGCAGGTTGGTGAACGGCGTGGTGCTGCCGTGCTTGCATGTCAGTCGAGAGGTCATTGAGAGGATTCCTTAACGCACAAACAATCGGTGAGAGCCGGTAATGTCAACCATTACCATTCCCGACCCGGCCTTTTTGAATGGGCTCATTCGGTGACGTTACGGCAAGCGTGGTTGCGCGTTGTATTGTTGCGACACTTGCAACAGCCGCAGGTGTCAGAGCTATGAGATCGCTTTGTCCTGCCCTTCCCAGAATGGCGCGCGCAGGTCCCGCTTCAGCACTTTCATCGCCCCCGAAAGCGGCAGGGGTTCATGCCGGAAATCAACTGACTTTGGCACTTTGAAACCTGCAATTGACTGGCGCGCATGCTCAATCACCGCCTCGGCTTCAAGCACACTGCCTTCATCCACCACGACAATCGCATGAACCGCTTCCCCCCAGGTTTCATGAGGGATGCCAATGACCGCGACCTGCTGCACATCAGGATGGCTTGCAATCGCGTTCTCGACTTCGACCGAATAGACATTTTCGCCGCCGGTGATGATCATGTCCTTCACCCGGTCGACCAGGAACAGATACCCGCCATCGTCCAGATATCCCGCATCGCCCGTATGGTACCAACCGCCGCGAAACGCCTCGCCCGTGGCCTCGGCCTTGTTCCAGTACTTGGTCATGAAATTGCCGCCCCGTGCGCAGACTTCTCCGATTTCGCCGGTTGGGAGTTCGTCACCATTTTCATCGAGTATAACCACTTCGACGCCAGCCACTGACTGTCCCACTGATCGCAGGCGCTTGCCGCCCTGTCTGTGATCATCAGGAGACAGGCTCGTCACCATCGCAGAGCTCTCTGTCATCCCATACCCCTGGTAGAGATTGAGGTGCGGAGCCATGGTCAGCAGCTTGTCCAGCAACACAGCTGGCATGGGAGAAGCGCCATAGGTAAGCTCCGTCACAGAAGAGAGGCGCTCGGGGGCAAATGATGGATGGTTCACCATCATCCCGATCATGGTTGGCACCATCAGCGTTGTGGTGACCTGATTTCGCTCAATTTCGCCCAGCACAAGCTCCGGATCGAAACCGGGAACGATGACGGTCGTGCCACCGACGATATAGGTGGTGATCAGAGTGCCCATTGACGCGACATGGAACATCGGCGTCTGGATCAGGCTGACTGTGTTAGCGCCCATGGAAGGCCGCGAAATGCGGCTGTGATACATGTTGAGTATGAGCGAGCGCTGGGTCAGAACAACGCCTTTGGGCAGGCCCGTAGTGCCGCCTGTGTACATCAGCACAGCGGCATCTTCTTCTTCCGGCTCTTCGGGGACGTTCGGTTCTGCTGCTGCCAGCACGTCCTCATAGCGATCGTCAAACGGGCCTTCTCCTTCACCGATCAGGATCACCTTGCGGATCGGAGACGCCCCGTCTTGCCCCATCGCTTCCTCCAAGAGAGGAGCAAAGGTCTGATCGACAAACACAATCTCCACACCGGAATCGCGAATGATGTAGTCGAGTTCCCTTGCATTCAGGCGCAGGTTTAGCGGGTTGACCACACCGCCACCCATGAAGGCCGCGTGATACAGCTCCAGATAGACATGCGAATTGCGTGCAAGGACAGCAAAGCGATCATGACGGGTCAGGCCAAATTGATGCTTGAGAGCGTGAGCCAAGCGAAAGACGCGGTCGGCATGCTTTTCAAAGCTGGCGCTGTACTCACCATCAACGACAGCTGCACTGCCTGTGTGCCGCGACAGTGATGGCATAAAGCTGCGATGATAGACGAGTTCTTTCACCCGTACTCCCCTTTGTTGACCTTGGATCAGTGCCCTTTGAAGGCTGGTCCGCGTTTCTCTTGGTAGCTTGTAAAGCCCTCTCGGAAATCTTCCGTCTGCGTGGCCAGGTCCTGCTCGATATCAGACGCTTTGAAGCCTTCGCTGTAAGGATCATCAATGGCGGTCCAGATCTGCGCTTTGATCGAGGCAAGAGAACGCGGCGCACTGTTGGCAGCGATGTTTCGTGCATAGTCAATCGCGGCAGGCATAAGATCTGCATCTTCAAAGCTGGCGTTAACGACACCAAGCGCCTCGGCCTCTGCGCCATCAAATCGTCGCGCCGTGTAGAGCAGGTCAGCCGCCTTGGCAGGCCCAATCAGGCGCGTCATCAGCCACGCAGCGTTCTTCTCCGCAGGAATGCCGAGCCTCGCAAAAGTTGCGTTGAACAGCGCCGAACGGGCAGCAAGCCGAATGTCGCAATGCAATGCGAGGATAAAGCCCCAACCGAAGACTGGGCCATTGATTGCAGCAATTATGGGTTTGCGAGAGGTTACGAAGTCACCCCAGCCATGAGCATAGAAGCGATCTAATGCTGGGCCGATATCTTCGCCCCACTGAAATTCCGGCTTTGACCGCATCTGTTCAAGAGCATCGCTGCTTATGCCTTTGCCGATCACCGACAAATCAAGGCCTGCACAAAACGCTCTACCGGCCCCTGAAAGGAGCACAACACGCACTGAACTGTCAGCAGCGGCAGCTTGAATGCACTCAAAGACGCACGCCAGCATGTCCGGCGTCAAGGCGTTCATCTTTTCAGGACGGTTAAAAGTGATCGCCGCAACGCCGTCCTCAACCGAGTACAGGATATGATCGCTGCCCATCTTGGAGAGTGTTCCTCGGTGATTGCTCAAAACGACAACGAAGGCTGTATCAGCTTTCTTCGGCAGATGCTTCTGCGGCCTGCTTCTTCGCTTCCACCTTCTCATAGACACGCATGATAGCCTCAGCGATTTCCGCGGGCACCTCTTCCTGAAGGAAATGTCCCGCTTCGGTTTCGGTCACGGGTGCTTCTGGGAAAAAGGTCTTCATCTTTGGAAGAGCTTTGGCGAGGATCGGATCATTCATGCCCCACACGAGTTCCACCTCAATGTCGTCGAGAGTGTTCGCATAGGCCTCCACGTCGCGCATTGTGGCCGTTGTCGGGTGGTCTGGGCCGGTGGGAACCATCCGCATCAATGCCAGAGGCCCCTTGGCATTGCCACTTTCCAGAACCGGCCGGCCATAAAGGTCAGAGACTTCCTTGGGCATGGAGGCCGGGTCGCCCTGTGAACCCTTCAACTCATCAAAGAACTCGATTAGATTTTCCATGACTAATTCGCCAATCACAGGCGTGGCGGCGATCGCGTGAGGGGTCGACAATTGGAAATCTTCGGTTGGTGCAGAGAACCCGGTGTTCATGATAACAGCGCCTTCCAGCAATTCGGGATTGTTCATAAGCGAACCCATCCCGATGGCGCCGCCCCAATCCTGACCGACATAGATCGTATTTTCGAGTTCGAGATCCTTGAGCGCTGCACTCATCCAGCGAAGGTGGCTGTCGAAAGTATGCTCGCTTGCTGGGATTTTGGTTGAGAAGCCCAAGCCAACCATTGTTGGCATGATCAGGCGGAACTTGTCCTTAGGCAATTCTGCTGCGACCTTGCGATAAAGCACTCCAGTAGTCGGATTGCCGTGCTGCAAATAAATCGGGTAGCCCTCGCCCACTTCCAGCATGTGGATTTTGATGCCAGGCTCAACCTCGATGAAGTAGCTCTTGTAGTCCTCTGTCAGGACTTCAGCCGTGTAGTCCGGCAGCGGGAACGCCTCATAGGTCTTATCGCCGATGGCGACGGTACCACTGCCCTTCGGGACAATTGTGGGAGCATCCCTCGTGATCCAGAATGCACCGATGGCCAACAGTCCGACGACCAAACCCAAACCGATAAGAAACTTGCGCAGCATGCTCTGAATCTCCCTAAAAGCAGCCTGCGCATCCTAGCATGTGACAAACTTAATGTAAGGCATTAAATGCATGGACGGGCCATGCTGCCGCGACAAAGCGGGTTAGCTCTCCGGTGAGGCAACCGCTCGCGAAGACAGATAGAGCAATAGGACGAAAACAAACTCAGCGACAAACCGCTCAGGCATAAAGGCGGCACCATGCGCAAGGCCTGCCACAAGACGCCCCAGCCCCAGGAAAAAGAACATCATCATGGGTGCGTAAAGCCAGAAACGCTCTTTGCGAAACAGGCTGATCAAAAGGCTGAGCCCAAGCGTCAGGCAATAGCTTGCCATTAGCCCGATCATACCACTCATGCCAGGTCCGCCATCGGGAAGCGGAAAGCCCCACGATTCAACCGACGCTGCAGGCTTCACCAAAGACAAAACGCCCTGTGCAAGGAACATCAGGCCAAGCAAAAGCGGCGGCACCTTTGCCAGCCATTTCAGGACTGTGGACATAAAATCCCTTTCATTCAGGTGGGGCAATTGGGGCAGGCAGCTGCCCCCATCGGTTCACTTCATGGTGATGGCGGTCTGGAAATGCGGGCGATCCGTAATGCGCTGTACATAGGCGGCCAGGTGCGGCATTTCCTCGGTCACGGCTCCACGACGGTTCGCCATGAAGCAGGCATGCCCAAGCATGATGTCTGCACCCGAGAAATCGCCGATCAGGTATTCCTTGCCTTCCAGCCAGTCATTCACGGGGGCCAGAGCTTTGGTGAGGAGACGCTGAGCTTGGCCGAGAACCACCGGATCACGGCGATCTTCGGGCAGCAGGATGGTCTGCACCACAATCGTATTGATGGGCGGCATCACCATGCCTTCGCAATAATGGAACCACTGCTGATACATCGGCCACATCGGATGATCGACGGCCGGTTTCAGGCCACCATTCTTGTGCCGTTCCAAGATGTATTCCACGATCGCGCCGGATTCCCAGACCGTGATGTCGCCATCTTCTAACACCGGAATTCTACCCAGCGGATGGCGCGCGCGATGCTCGTCGGATTTTAGATCCTTTGGATGGAATTCCATCTTGTTGAGCTCATAAGGCAGGCCCAATTCCTCAAGGAGCCAAACAATACGGCCGGCACGCGAATTGGGTGCAAAGTGAAGTTTCAGCATCAGAAGCCTCTAATGGAGTTGTCTATGTAAGGGTGGGGCGCGGCCACCCCGCCGCGCCCCGTGGAGAGCTCTTAAGAGAGATCAACCTTTTCCTTCACGACCATGCCGAGCATGGCGCCAGCCTTTTCAAGGTTCTCATCAAAACCCGGCTTGGTCATCATCATTTCGGTGTGACGGACAAGGTTGGGATACTTGGCCGCATCGGGCAGATGCGTGATCAGCGTGAGCTGCGACATTTGTGCGCCCAGCGCGATGTCCGCTTGCGAATATGTGTCGCCGACAAGGTATTCCTTGCCTTCCAATTCGCCCTCAAAATAATCCCAGATCGGAGGAAGCTTTTCGTTGAAGCCTTCCTTCGCCTTCTCGATTTCTGGCGGGTTGCCGCCGAAAGCCGGGAAGACGATCGGGCGGAACACTTCCATGCCTGTGGTCATGGCGAGGTTGGTATCGGCATATTCCTCAAACCAAGCGATCCGCGCCATTTCATAGGCGTCTTTGCCAAACATCCCTGCGTCAAACTTCTTCTCAAGGAAAAGCGCAATCGCAGAGGAGTCCGCAATCGTACCGGGGATGCCTTCGGTTCCAATCGAGCGATCTCGCAGAACAGGAATGCGCTTTGCCGGGCTGATTTCGATGAACCAGTCAGGCATGCCCATGATGTTCACATTCTCAAAATCGTATTCGGCTCCAACATGGTGAAGGAAGGCCTCGGTCTTACGCACAAAGGGGGAGGCGGGGACGCCATAAACTACGAGATCAGCCATCTTAGGGGGCCTTTCGGTTGGAGAGGACAATCAGTCGAACAAAAGAACCAAATCCCGTGAGCGCTTCATACCGGCGCCCTTGGGAGCATTATAATACGCGAAACTGGCCGACCTGTCGGACATCGTCATGTTCTTCGAACAGATGCCCGTGGCCGGCCAATTTCTATCGTTTTTCGGGCCTTTAGAACCCTTTGCGCAGCGTAATACCGTAAGTGCGCGGCTCACCAGGTGCCCCGTTATAGGACCCGGCCTGAGCAGGTGACGGGAAGGCGAACACGATAAACTCGTCATCAAGCAGGTTACGCGCCCACAGTGTTACGCCGAATTCGTCGTCCGTGTTGATACCAAGCGAGAGGTTCACAAGGTTCTGTTCGCGGCTGAAGTCCGTCATATCAATGTCTGCCTGATCGGCAGGGTCATCAAAGAACGGCGAGTTGCCAAGATGCGTGAAATCGGTGCGGACGAAGGCTTCGAGATCACCAATCATAAAGCCGTAATTGGCTGCCAGATTGAACTGCGTTTCAGCGATACCCTGCGGTTGCTGGCCCGACACATCGATACCCGGACCAAAGTTCGGGAAGCTGTCATACACCGGATCGAGGAAGGTGGCCCCGCCCGAAAACAGCAATCCGTCCAGCGGGCTCCAGGTGAAGTCAACCTCGACACCAAAGGTCGATTGCTCCTCCGCGTTGGCGAACACAAAGCCATCGGGCGTAAACACGTTGGTCTGGAAGTTCTCGATCGTCTGATCGAACACGGTGAAGTTGAACGAGAATGTGTCGAACTGCGCCTTGATGCCCAGTTCATAAACTTCTGCGTCTTCCGGTTCGGCAAAGCGAGTTCCCGGTACGAGGTTCGCTACATTCAGGCCCGCATCCGTAATTGGAGATGACGGGGTCGCAAAAAGCACTTGCTGTGTGACCGGATCGACAATCGGATTGCCTTCGATGAAGTCCGCCGGGAATGGCCGCGATGTCCGCGACAGGTTCCACGAGGAGGCCTTGAAGCCAGTCGCATACGACACATAGACATTGATGTTGTCAGTCACATCATAGGCGAGCTTGGCCGTGAAGTCGGTGCTGCTATCGTTCGACATCCCGTCCTCGACCGAGTTCGAAAAGGCAACAAACTGCGGGAACAGCTGGAGTGCCGTTAGTCCGCCAAAGGGATTGGCCGGCCCTTGAGCAACCGCCAGCGCCTGCTGCTGGATCGCCGCGTAAGCCTGCGGATTGCCCTGCACAAACGGGCCAACCGAAGTCGGATCCTGGATGTTCACACCCTGCGCCGCCAGAAGCTGCGAAAGCGTCGCCGTGTAGCCGATTTGATCAAGGTTAAGCGCAGCCAGCGTATCATTGCTGTCACCAAAGTAACTGGCTGTCTTTTCGTCTTCGGTGTAACTCACACCCAGAGTTGCCGTCAGACGATCGGTGATGTTGACATCGACCGAAGCGAAGATGGACCAGGCCGTGTTGTCCTGCCCGCCGCCATCGATGATGCCCTGACCGGCACCTGCAAAGGTTCCAGTCGGGGTACCCGTCGCCGCTTCAAGCCCCGGCAACAGCGACGGATCGCCGGCAAGAGCGGAGAAGAAAGGCCTAGCATCAGCACCATAGCGCACTTCGTTCAGGACATCGACGGTTTCGTCAAAGAAGAAACCGCCAAGCGTCCAATCGATCAGATTGCCCTTACCATAGGACTGGAGGCGAACTTCTTGAGTGAAGGTCTCGATCTCGGCGAACGTATCGGTGAGGGCGAAGATTGCCAGATCGGTGTAGTCGGAATCGCTGGTGGCCATGTTTTCGTTACGCCGCCAGGCTGTAATGCTCGTCAGGGTTGCGAATCCGAGATCAAAATCGCCCTGTAGCGAGACACCAGTGTTCTCGATGTCGTTGGTTGGCACGACGTCGTACAAGACATCGCGCGAAAACGGATCTTCCGACACCAGGTTTCCGCCCAAGGCACGAATGGCATCGCCGGTGGGACCATCGACCAGATTGCCCACGCCGCAGCATTCTTCATCCAGTGTGTCGTAATCAGCGACAAGGCGGAAGCTCATATCGAGCGTCGGCTCCCACAGAACGTCACCGCGCACACCCCAGCGATTACGGTTGGAGATTTCCTCGCCACTGCCAAGCTCTTCGAAGAAACCATCGCGGAAGTTGGCGTTGCCCGAAACCTGCACCGCCAGATTTTCGGACAGCGGACCGGTGACATAGCCATCCAGACGCAGAGCGTTGTAATTGCCATAGGTTGCCGACAGACCGCCATCGAGTTCGAATTGCGGCTTGCGAGTGGTAACCGAGATAACACCCGCCGAAGCGTTCTTGCCGAACAGCGTCGATTGGGGCCCACGCAGAACCTCTACACGCTCAAGATTGGGAAGGTCGGAAATCGCCGCGGCAGAACGCGAGCGGTACACACCGTCGATAAACACGCCGACCGAAGGCTCAAGCCCGATCGCGTTCGATCCGTTACCAAAGCCGCGGATGAAGAATGTCGTGGTGCCCGAATTCTGGTTCTGCCGAATTGTGAGCGAAGGCACCAGCGATTGCAGATCGATGAGATCCTGGATTTCAGCCCGCTCAATTTCTTCAGATCCGACAACGGAAACCGCAACTGGCGTTTCCTGCAGAGTCTGCTCACGCTTTGTCGCGGTGACGAGGATTGTCGGTACGCGCGAATTGACCTCAAGGTCTTCGTCTTGCTCACCGTCCTGCGCAAAAGCCGGGGCGCTCATGCCGAGCACCAATGCTGACAGAGCAACGCCTGCTGACAGCTTCGCAGCGCGTTTGGCGGACGGATTCGTGGTGATATTCGGTTTCAATTGCCTCTCCCCTAAACCAGCGCCGGATTGCGTATCTCGGTCGCTTGCATGAGTTAATGTCCTATATTATTCGATTTCCCGCAAGAGTAAATTTTGTTTTGGCATCAGCGATGCCAAAACCGTCGCTAAGGAGCGGTAGACAAGTTGTTGCGGATAGTTTCTGGCAAAGGCTGCGACCCGCAATATTACGCAAACAGGACACGATCAAAGCTAACTCGGGAGAGACAGTTTGGACCTTAGAATCAAAGGCAAAAAAGCCCTCATGGCCGGTGGCAGCGCCGGCATGGGCAGAGCAACGGCGGAACGTCTGGCGGAAGCAGGCACAGATCTCGTCATTTCGGCGCGCGGCGAAGAGCGCTTGATGAACGCCGCCAAAGAGATATCAGAAAAGTATGGCACGAAGGTCACACCGGTCGTCGCGGATTCGTCAACCGAAGAAGGGCGCGCTGCGCTTTTTGCGGTCTGCCCCGAACCCGACATCCTTGCCATCACGATCAAGCCGCCAGATCCCAATGGCGATTTCCTGAAAGTGACCCCCGACATGTGGCGCGAGGCGGTTGAGACCGCGCTGATCGGCCCAATCGAGATCATGCGCCACTACATCCCGGTGATGAAGGAAAAGGGCTGGGGTCGGATCGTCAACATTGCGACCTTCTCAGCCAAGAACCCGATGATCTGGCGCCTCATGTCCGGGCCTCCGCGCTCGGCCCTGCTGAATTACACTGCCAGTGTGTCGCGCGAGATTGCTCCGCATGGCGTGGTGCTCAACAATCTGCTGCCGGGCATGTTTGCAACCGAAGGGGCTAACGAAATCATGGGCGCCTATGCCGACGCCTTTGGCCTCGAACACACCGTCGAAGCCGTCGGTGCTCATTTCAGACAGCACAATTACATTCCTGCAGGCTTTCAAGGCAAAGCCGATGACATCGCTCCACTTGCGGCGTTTCTATGCAGTGAGCTGGCCCGGTTTATTGTGGGTCAGAACATCGTGGTTGACGGCGGTCAGCACAATTCGATTTTCTGAATGTGGCGCGCGTCGAGCTATCGGCGCGCGACCCTTCTCAGGGGTCAATAAGAAACGCTCGCCACCACCTTGGAGCTCTTGAGCGATGCATCGCGGTAGCTGTGCGCATCGCGATAGTACTCGAATTGCTCCATATAGAAGATCGCCTCAGGATCAGGGTAGATCATGGCCGCCAAATCGTCCCATTGGGTTGGCGCAGCTTCCGCCTTTGACGGGACGAGGACTTTGGAGACCTTGCCTGCAAACAGGAACTGTCCGCCAACCGCGTGCACGGATTTCATCGCCTGCAGCCCATAGCGTTGATACGTCTTGCGCCCTGGCCCTTTATCTCCGCCTGGTGCGGGAAGATATTCGAGGTAGTTCATCATTGTGACTTGCGTATCGGCCGGAAGACCAAGTGTTCGTTCAGCCGATTCAAGCGTTGGCAAGACGTCTGGCCGCGCCAGCCCCTCCACAACATCTTCTGGCAATGGCCCATCAGGCCGGCGCGTAATTCCCAGCAAATGCTGCGCCCGCAGAAGACCCAAGGCCATGCCTGGAGCCTTGAGCAATTCGACCTCAGCGACATAGGCATCCGCGACTTTTCCTGCCGCCTCGATCCCCGCTTTATAGTCCGTATCCGCGGGGAGAAGGAAGAAATCAGTGAAATGAGCTTCGGTGTCTCCGATGAATGTAAAGCGAGCATGGCTACGCCATAATGCGGTCCCGGCGAACAGATCCGTGCCACCTTCTTGCGGACGATCTTCCAGCTTGAGCGCAACAAAGAGAACACGGTCCTGCTTCTGAATAGAGGCAGAGGGTTGCCGGGCGCCCAGCGCCCAGAGGCTGGCAAACCCCAGAACCAAGACTGCCGCAAGACCTGCGAGGATTTTCACAATAAGCATCACACAACGCGCCCCATCAGAATGACCACCCGCTCATAGTCACTATATCTCGCGGCGGGCTGGCCAGAGCGATTAGCTCTGGCCCTTGTCCAAAGCTCAGTTGAACCAGAGAACGTAGTCGTCGCCTTCCTCAGCCTCGACATTGATCGTCTTGTCGACCTGGATGGGGCTGACAATGCCGTAAGGGTACAAAGAGCCCACCGCATCCGCCTGATGAGCGTCAATCAGCGCCTGAAGCTCGGCAACCTTTTCCACATTGGTCGAAGACAGATCGTTTTGCTCGGTGGGGTCCGAGGCGAGGTCAAAGAGCCACTTCTTGCCCTGACGGCCATCAACCTGAAGCTTCCAGTCTCCGGCACGCACGACGTGATACTCACCTGACTGCCAGAAGATGGCATCGTTGGGGCGGTCAATTCCACCCTCGCCAGTCGCCGCTGCCATAATGTCGCGGCCATCGATCACGCGATCCGTCGGCAGGGACGCACCGGCAGCCGATGCCAGGGTCGGAAGCAAGTCAATATGAGCAACAGGCGTCTCGACTTTCGTGCCCGGTGCGATCTTGGCTGGCCACTTCATGAACATCGGAACCCGGATACCGCCTTCGAAAAGAGTGATCTTCCAGCCGCGGAACGGAGCATTCACCTCAGGAAGGCCGATATAACCTGCGCCACCATTATCGCTGCTGAGAACGACGATCGTGTTGTCCGCAATCCCCTCTTCTTCCAGCTTGTCGAGAACGCGGCCAACGCTGCGATCAACGGCGTGGATCATCGCGGCATAGACTCGCTCGCGATGCGGCTCGATATCACCGACCGCCTCGTAGTCCTCTTTTGTAGCCTGGAGCGGCGTGTGCGGCGCCCAGTGGGCAAGGTAGAGGAAGAATGGGCGGTTCTTGTTCGCCTCAATGACTTTCAGGCTCTCATCGGTCCACCAGTCAGTCAGATAGCCGGCTGGCTTGAAAGGTTCACCACCGTTGAATGACGCTGCATAAGTAAGCGCTGCCCAAAGGAATTTGTCGATCGCGTCGAACTCAAGCTTTGCGTTGACGGCATTTGGGTCATCTTCGGGAAGGTACAGCGCGCTGTGCATCAAAAGGCTCTCATCGAAACCTTGCGCATTGGGCATAAAGTCTTCGCGGCGGCCCAGGTGCCACTTACCGATATGAACCGTATGATAATCTTGCTGCTTGAGAAGCTCCGCAATCGTGACCTCACTTCCAGGCAGACCCTGGTCAGCATAGGCTGGAGCATTCTCATCAGTATCTGGATTGGTTTCCAGCTCGGGCAAATGGGGACGGTCCGTTGAATTCGCAATCGTCGCAAGCACCTCGGTCATCCCGTCGGGCGTCGGAGTGTATTCAAAACCGGTCCGTGTGGGATAGCGGCCCGTCATCAGCATGGCGCGCGAAGGCGCACAGGTCCCGGTGCCCGAATAGGCCTGCGAAAAGATCGCGCCTTGCGCTGCCAACTTGTCGATGTTTGGTGTGGGAACCTTGCCCCCCGCAACACCGCCGCCAAAGGTAGAGATGTCATTGTAACCAAGATCGTCGAGCAAGATGAAGACGATGTTGGGCGGACGATCCTCCAGTGGCGACGAAGCCTCAGCAGGCCCCTTATCCCATTCGACAGGCTGGGTCGGCCCCGCTTCGATCCGGCGCGATTTTGCCCCTTCAAGAAGCACGTAAGTCAGAATATCGCCACGGTTGAACCAACCGATAGCGCCAACGGCCAATACAACGACCAGCAGGCCAACCAAAATCTTCTTCAACATGTGCCCTCTCATCCCATGGCAGGACACCGTTGCTCCGATTGCTACCAATCAGAATCGCTGCCTCTCGCCCTTCTCCGAGACGAGTTAATACAATCCATTATTGCAGGCAATGTGCCGATCCGTATTGGCCTGTATCAGCTGGGGAGCAATCCGATACAAACGCGCTTGGGCGCAGCACGAGCCCCACGTTGGATTTCCCAAACAGATCAGTCGCTTACCAGAGAACCGCGTAAAGGCCGACTAGCATGAAGGCGGTCATCAACGCTAACACATTAAATATGGGCCTTGTTGCAAAAGCGATGTCGCCCAGCTTCACGGTTTGCTCCTCTTGGGGTGCATCCGTCATCCGTGACACCACGGCAGCTGCAACGATTGCGAGCAAGAACACGCCCCAGATGCGGATGATAAAGGGCGTGTCCGGCAGTCCGAACTTAAGAGCGATATTGACCGCAAGCGAACCAAGCAGGGCGGTGAAGGCCCCAGCCGCATTGGCGCGTTTGTCAAAGAAGCCCAGCAGGAACACAACCACGATCCCCGGTGCAATAAAGCCAGTATATTCCTGAACCGTCTGGAACGCGCTCTCGAAGCCGCCAAGGAACGGGCGCGCCAAAATCAGCGCAATCACCATCGCCACAAATGCGGTGATCCGGCCGACCATCACATAATGCTGCTCAGGCTTGCCGGGTTGCACAGGCTTATAGAGATCCATTGTGAAGATCGTCGAGATCGAGTTCATCATCGATGCAAGTGATGAAACCACCGCAGCGATGAGTGCCGCGAAAACCAGCCCGCGAAGCCCGGCAGGCGCGAAGGCCATCAGTTCGCCATAGGTCCGATCTGACTTTTCTGCGAGCGCCGCTCCGTCAAGCACGCCCTGCTGCGCAAGGATCACGGCCGCAATGCCTGGAATGACAACGATGAACGGCACAAGGATTTTCAGGAAGGCCGCAAAGGCGAGCCCCTTTTGCGCTTCGCCAAGGTTCTCCGCGCCCAGCGCTCTCTGGATGATATACTGGTTGAAACCCCAATAGCTGAAATGCAGCACCCAAAGGCCACCCAGAAGCGTCCAGATACCGGGCAGGTCGTTATAGGCCGGGTTCGAAGGCTCAAGGATCATCTCGAAGTGGCCCGGCATCTCTTGCCACAGCAGTCCCAACCCGCCCAGCGCGCCGTCTGCGGGCAGTGCATCGAGGGCAAACCAGGTGATCGCCAGACCACCGACAATCAGGATGACGACCTGAATGATGTCAGTAAGGGCCACCGCTTTCAATCCGCCATACAGCGAATACAGCGCGGCAAAGGCCGCCAACGCAGCCATCGATTCAAGAACGCCCCAGCCGGTCAGCGATTGCACCGCAAGGCCGCCCAGCCATAGGACCGTGGTAAGGTTGACTGCGGTGTAGAGCACCACCCAAAACACGCTCATCAGATTCTTGACGCCGCCGCCATAGCGCTGCTCAAGAAATTGCGGCATCGTGTAGATTTCGCGCTTCAGGAAGATCGGCAGGAAGTATTTGGCGACGATGATCAGGACGATCGCGGCCTGCCATTCATAGGCGGCAATCGCCATGCCAACGGCAAAGCCCTGCCCGGACTGACCGATGATCTGCTCAGCGGAGATATTGGACGCAATCAGCGAAGCACCAATCGCCCACCAGGGCAGGGCGCGACCGGCTAGGAAATAGTCCTCTGTGTTCTTATCGTGCCCGGCCGGTTCGCGACTGACAATCAGCGCTATGCCGAGCAACGCGATTGCGTAGCCGATAATGATGACGACATCGATCGTGTCCAGCGTCATTGTGCAAATCCCCCAATTCTCTTTTCATCATGCCCGTCTGCGCGGGTGTTTGTTAGAACGAGCACTGCGTCCCGTCTGGCAATTCCTGGCGCGCCACCGTGGCGATATTGATCTGCATCGGTGCATCGCTGCGAATAGTCAGAGCTTCACCGCTTGTATCCACGCAGGCATCGGTGAGAACGATATCGCGCCAGCCTTTACCCGCTGCGAGCGTCAGTTCTTGCGTCGCATCGGTGCTCTTACCGCCCAGTGAGATCGTCACTTCGCCAGCCGGCGCGGCAGCCATGTTATAGCTGATCAGAAACGCCCCAGCGCCTTCGCCCGACAATGTGAGCTGCGCGCCGGGACCAAAGGTGATCTCGCGCGCATCTTCCTGACGGTCTTTGTCGATCCCGCGAGCGACGATGCCACCGCTTTCCCCGCGCAGGTTCGGAAGGCTTCCCTCTCCCGCCAAGGCTAAGATACCCGCGGTCAGGCGGCCATTCGCAAACCATTCCGAGGCTGCACCACCTCCTAGGAAACCGCATGCCTCATCCAGTTGGCCAAGCGGCTTGGTATCGGACAACGGCCGACCAAACCCCAACGGAAAGAGTGCACCCTCTGGCCCATTAAGCGGCTGGCCCTCGCATGTGGCAGGCCAACTGAACGAAAGACGCCCAGTCGCCTCGCTTGTGCCGAACAGCACATCAGCGACGCCTGCGCCTTCGCTGCCAGGAAGCCAGGAAGCGACGAATGCATCTGCCGCGTTCAACTCGCGATTGACCCAGAGCGGACGGCCGGACAGAAACACCGCCACAACCGGAATTTCGGCTTCGCGAAACTTGCGGAGCAGGCCCAGACCTTCTTCGTCAGCAAAGACAAGGTTCTTCTTGTCTCCGGCAAATTCGGCATAGGGTTCCTCGCCAAAGACGACGATGGCGGCATCAACCGGCGATGCAGGAAGCGCGCCATCTTCAGAGAGCACAGCCGAGCCACCGCTCGTCTCCGCAGCCTCCTTGATCCCGGCGAAGATCGATGTCGCCCCGGGGAAGTAGTCATTGGTGAGCTCGCGCCCGCCCTGCCATGTCAGCGTCCATCCACCGGCGGCCTGCGCAATCGAGTTGGCTGCCTGACCGGCAACCAGAATGTTCGCGCTTGCCTTAAGAGGAAGCACGCCATTGTTCTTCAGCAAGACTTGAGATTTGGCCACCGCTTCGCGCGCAACGGCGCGGTGGGGAGCCATGCCCAACTTGTCATACTCACCGGCATTGGGTCGCTCGGAGGGCTTCTTTGCGTCCGGGCCAAGCAGTCCTGCACGCTTCTTCAAGCGCAAGACGCGGGTCACAGCCTCATCAATCCGCACCATTGGAATGGTTCCGTCCTTGACCTGCGCAACCAGACTTGTGTGAAGAGCAATTGCGTCGTCGGGGACCATGTAGATATCGAGACCCGCCATCAGCGACTGCGCGCAATCGCTGACTGTGCAGCCCTTCACTTGCCCATGGCCGTTCCAGTCACCGACAACCAGACCGTCAAAACCCATTTCTCCGCGCAGCACATCGGTCAGCAGGTCCTTATTGCCATGCATCTTGCGACCATTGATTGAGTTGAAGCTCGCCATGATCGTTTCGACACCGGCTTCGATTGCATAGGGATAAGGCACGGAATGGATCGCCATCAGCGCGTCCATGTCTCCGTTTACATCACCCTGATCGACGCCTTGATCGGTCCCGCCATCGCCGAAGAAGTGCTTGGCCGTGGCTACAACCCTGCCGCGCCCAAGGTAATCGTCCGCCCCCTTGCGGCCCTGCAATCCTTCGACCAGAGCCGCGCCCATCTTGGCGACGATCTGCGGATCTTCGGAATAGCTTTCATAGGTCCGCCCCCAGCGATCGTCCTGAGCAACGGCAACTGTCGGCGAGAAATTCCAGTCGATCCCCGTAACCTCGATCTCGGTCGCGGTCGCCGCGCCGACAAGACGGATGAGGTCAGGATCGCCGGTCGCCCCTAAGGCGATATTGTGCGGGAAGATCGTCGCCCCGATCACGTTTGTGTGACCATGCACTGCATCCGTGCCCCAGATTGTCGGGATGGCAGGTTCACCATCGGGAAGCGGCGCGGTGGAGGCATCCCACATCGCATCCGCCAGCCGCAGCCACTCCGATGCAGGCGCAAACTCATCGCCATAAGGGCCACCATTGCCACCATTGAGATAGCTGCCCCAGCGATATTCGAGCATTTCCTCTGGGGTCGTGGTGTTGATCTGCGGCTGGATAAGCTGAGCGACCTTTCGCTCAAGGCTCATGCGCGAAACCAGATCGGCTACCACGTCTGGCTGCGCCTGAGCTTCACTGTCGCTCGCTGGCGGAGCGACGGCGGGCGCCCCTGTCGATTGAACCGCTTCGTCCGAACACCCGCTAAGTGCCATCGCAAGGCACGCGCCAGCTGCCATCAGCTGTGCTTTGGTTCCCATCCCAGATTGCCCCTCCCCAGAGCAAGAACGTCAGGTTTGATCCCAAGTTTTGATAACGTTCTCAATAATTGCAAATTTGCACGCAGCGGCGCACAAATCAAGCCCAGCTCAGTTTTTGTGAATTTGGGCCAAAAGAGCGGCTGCAACCACCGCCAGAGCAGCGAACAAGACAAACAGCGCTCCAAAACCAAATGACGGGACCAGCATCAGGGTCAACCATGGCATCACCAAAGAAGGCAGCGTGTTGGTGAGGTTGAAAATCCCAAGGTCTCGCCCCCGATTTTGCGGCTTTGGCAGCACCCTCAGGGTCTGAGCGGTGTGGAGCGAGAGGAAAATTGTCGCGGCGATCCCGAAAAAAACAAAGCTGGCAATTGCAAATTCGATCTGTGTCGCAAAAGCCATCATCGCAAGGCCAATGCCAGCCAGAAGCGCGCAGATGATCAGCGGCGTCATGGGTTTACCGGTCTTGTCTGACCACCTTCCCAGCCAGAGCGAGAATGGTACCGATACGATCAGCACAATGCTGAACGTGTTTGCTGCCGAATTTTCATGAAAGCCGGGCATGATCGAGCGCAACCAGAAGAGCAGGAAAGCGAACAGGCCTGCCTCCGCGATCTGCACCAGAAAACGTGCCAGCCACATCCTCACATTGGTTGAACGATTGCGCCGGCCCATTTCTGGATCATCGTGCTGTGTAAGCACAGGTCGCAGCAATTCGGGCCTTGAACGGCGGCGTCCAACGAGGATGGCAGGCAAGACAAGGGCTGCTACCATGAAAGCGACAGCGAACAGGCGTACTTGCGGGCTGGGGAAGAGATCGAGCGTGACAATCGATCCCGAAACAGCGCCGATGGCAGGAGCAAGCGCGAGCAATCCGCCAAGCGTTCCTTTCTGCTCATCCGGAAAGCAATCCCCGGCCCATGCCACCAGCGGAGCCAGCATCATGTTGAGGCCGATTTGCCAGCTCATCACAAGAATGATCACGCCAGACAGCGTGGTTGCATAGCCAATTGCAATCAGAAGCATGCTGGATGTCACGAGGCCCGCAATAATCCAGCCGAGCCGATTTCCGCGCCGGTCGCTCAGCATGCCAAAGGCTATGTTGGCGAGGCTGGCAATGATCGCCCCATAAAAGGTCACACGCGCCAAAGCGCCAACGTCTTCGCTGCCCATCAAGGTCGTGATTTTCAGCGGCAGCAACACCGTCAACAGGGGAACGTAAGCAACCGATCCACCGCTAACCGCAAGTGCAAACAGCACCATGAACCATATTGGCTGCTTTTGGGGCTGGGATTGAGGCTGCCTTTGAGGCTGCTCTTCGACTGTGGAGCGCTCTTCCACAGGCCCTGCACCGAGGGCCGAGTGACCGCCAAAGTCACCACAGTCGAAGAGCAGCCTCAAAGGCAGCCTC
>JBCBMN010000045.1:0-19332 GCA_039822745.1 Pseudomonadota bacterium
CCGGCTCTTGCCAGTGTTTTGCGCTGGCGATTTGAAGAAGCAATTCGAAAGGTTTCCAATGAAACACATCACGTTTGCATTGGCCGTCTCGGCGTCGGCCCTCGTGGCCTCCGGGGCCCTGGCTGCGACCAAGATCCTCGACGACAGCGTTTACGGAGCCGCCTCGGTGATGCGCGATCCTTCTTTCGAACTGGCATCGCCGTCTTGTGCAAATGCGGGAGTGGAAACCGCAGCGCAAAGCGCGGCGGCAAGCAGTAGTTTCTTCATTCATGCTTCCCCTGAGATGAAGAGTTGGTGGGAGGTGACAGCTAGTAGGGGCATCAACCTTAACCAAGCCCAAATGGATGAATAGACGGAAAAAAGAGTGCAGCTGTTGTTGTCAGACAACGAATGTTTCGGCGACCAATTGCTCGCTTACTTCCCATAGTTTTTGGGCGGCGCTTTCATTTTTTGCGCGCTTCTCGACGAGCGCATCGCCCACCGGACCACGAGCATCAAACAGGCCGGTCGGCCCGTAATATCCCCCACTCACGGCGCGATCATCCGTGGCAGCGAGCGCCGTTGGATAGGCTCCCAGATCTGCAGGCTGCGCAATGAGCGCGTTCGAGAATGTGTACATCAGCTTCAGCGGAAATGAGGGCCCGCTTGTCTGCAGCGACGTGTCCGAATAGCCGGGATGGCAGGCAACAGACTTGATGCGAGAACCCGCCGCCTTGAGCCGGCGATCCAGCTCCAGCGCAAACATCAGATTGGCGAGCTTTGAACGCGAATAGGAGCGGGTTGCGTCATAGCCGCGCTCCATCATCAGATTGTCGAAATCGATCCGACCCAGCTTATGCACGATGCTGGCGACGGTAACGATTCTACCTTCCCATGGATCGACGCGCCGGATCATCAAAGCGCTCCACAGAAAATGGCCCAGATGGTTGGTCCCAAGTTGCATTTCGTAACCGTCGGCCGTCTTCTGTTTGGGCGTCTGCATCACGCCTGCATTGTTTATGAGCGCACTAAATGTGCCAAAGCGTTCCTTGGCCTCCTTCGCAGCGGCGCGGACCGAAGCGCTATCGGCGAGGTCCATCACCAAAAGCTCGCAAGTCCCTTCGCCCAGATCAATCAGCTTGGCGAGCGCGGCTTTGCCCTTGGCCTCGTTCCGACACGCAATCACCACCTCGGCGTTGCGCTGCGCAAGCAGCTTGGCCGCTTCGAAGCCGATCCCGGAATTGCCGCCGGTGATAACATAACGCCTGCCCGCCAGATCAGGGATCGCCTCAGGCGTCCAATTGCGGATGAGGGGCTCGCGCGTAGTAGGCATGGGTAGCGGTACGCTCTACTCGGAGCCTGGAAGAGGAAACTTGAAATCGCTGCTGCTGGGCAGGATCGTGGTCTGGGGCTGCGAAGCCTCGCGCACATGCGGGGCGAGTTCTGAGGAACCCATCGCCGCGAGCACATCTTCGAGCCGCGCCGGATCGCCCAGCGCGATCACAGTCCCGTCGCTCTGCGCGTCTAGCGGGTTGCCCTGCCAGTCGCTCATGATCCCGCCCGCGCCTTCGACCACTGGGACCAGCGCGGCGTAATCGTAGACCTTGAGGCCTGCCTCTATCACGCAATCGATCGAGCCATTCGCCAGCATCGCGTAATTGTAGCAGTCGCCGCCATAGATGGGAAAAGGCCGCTTGGGGTAAGCGTTGACGACGAGGTTGAGCCACGCATCCGACTGATCTGCGTCAAAGGCGTGCGGGCTTGTCGTGGCGAGGCTCATCCCCTCAACCGCTGGGCAAGGCCGCGTGCGGACAGGAAGGCCATTCAAGGTGGTGCCTTCGCCGATCTGCCCAACCCAACGCTCACCATTGATCGGCTGATCGATCACGCCGATTAAAGGCCAGCCGTCCTGACACAGAGCAATCAGCGTCCCGAAAATCGGGCGTCCCGCGACAAAGCTCTGCGTGCCGTCAATCGGATCGAGCACCCATTGGCGGCTCGCACCTTCATTTCGGGTGCGATATTCCTCGCCGATGATCCCGTCATCGGGGCAGTGTTGCTCAATCAGCTTGCGCATTGCAGCCTCGGCGCCGCGATCTGCCTCGGTTACGGCGGAATTGTCAGCCTTGGTCTCGGCTTCCCAATCACCCCGGAAGAGCGGGCGGATGACAGATCCTGCGGCATCGGCGAGGGCATTGGCGAGTTCGATATCTTTCATACCCATCCCTCTACCGATCCTGCCAATAATCGAAAGCTTCTTGCTGATGGAGCGCGACATAGGCCTTGGCCTCCGCGCCCTCCCATTCGAGCGGCCATGTGCCCGGCAATTCTTCGGCGAGCTGCGAGCGGGTCACGAACCAACCTTGCCCCGGCAGACCGTCTGACTGGCGCACAACAAGGACGGCGAGGCCCGGTTCGCCTGTAACGCGCCCATCTTCGTCAAGCTTATCCAGCACCGTGCACAGCGCGCGCATCTTGGGCCGCGTGAAGGCAAAACCCAACAGATTGAGCATCTGGCTGTAAGTCAGAGCATTACGCGCTCGCGCCGCGCCGATGAGTATTTCACGGACCTCTGCTGGTTCGAAAAGGCTCATCGAGTTTCAAGCCACTAGCAATTGGCCATCAATCAAAAAGCGAGCTGACCGAGCTTTCATCGGCAATCCGGCGGATTGCTTCGCCGACCAGCGGGGCAATCGGCAGGATACGGATGCGCTGTGATTCCATTGCCGCTTCGGTCGGACGGATTGAATCGGTGATCACCAGTTCCTTGAGCGCGGACCCATCGACACGAGCAACCGCTCCGCCGGAAAGAACGCCGTGGGTGATATAGGCGGCAACGCTTGTCGCACCTGCTGCCAGCAAAGCATCAGCCGCATTGCAAAGCGTACCGCCCGAATCCACGATGTCATCGATCAGAACGCAATGGCGGCCTGATACATCGCCGATAATGTTCATGACCTCGCTCTCACCGGGGCGGTCACGGCGTTTGTCGACGATCGCAAGTGGGGCGTTATCAAGCCGCTTAGCCAGAGCGCGGGCGCGGACCACGCCGCCGACATCAGGCGAGACCACCATTAGGTCCTGATCGCCATAGCGCGCCTGAATATCAGCCGCCATGACAGGCGCTGCATAGAGATTGTCGGTCGGGATATCGAAGAAGCCCTGAATCTGGCCCGCATGCAGGTCCACTGCCAAGACGCGGTCAGCGCCTGCTTCAGTGATCAGATTGGCGACCAGCTTGGCTGAAATCGGCGTGCGGGGGCCCGGCTTTCGATCCTGCCGCGCATAACCGAAATAGGGCACCACCGCTGTAATCCTCTTCGCCGAAGCGCGCCGCATCGCATCAATGCAGATCAGCAGCTCCATCAGATTGTCGTTCGCAGGAAAGCCCGTCGGCTGGACCAAGAAGACATCTTCTCCGCGAACATTCTCATGGATTTCGACGAACACTTCTTCGTCGGCAAAGCGGCGAACGCTAGCATCGGTCAGCGGGATTTCGAGATAGGCCGCAATCGCGCGCGCCAGCGGCAGATTGGAGTTGCCGGACATGATTTTCATGATTGCGAATCTCCTTGGCGCAGATGGTGAGTGCACGCCTAGAGCAGCGTCATTGAATTGCAACAGACCTAAAGCGCTTGTCGTCAGATGGTTGCGATTGTGCGCGCGAGCGGTGATCATGTAAGGGATGAAAATCTCTGGCAATACCGCACGCGCACGCAGCTACCTGGTGAAAGCCAGCCTCCCTTACATCGAAAAGGCCCCGGCAAGCATGCGCTTCATTCAGGAGATCGTTCCCAAAGCGGGAGGCATGCGCACCAGATGCACCTGCCACACCGGCGAATGATCATAGCGATGAGACCATTATCAGCCTGCACATCATCCGCTTCAATGCTGACGCGGCAGAGCAGCAAGCGGACTATCCGCTGTCGATCGGCAGATTGGCTCTTGCCCATGGCGGAATACCCGAGGCGATCCTGAAGGTAGAAGGCACCTTTCTGGGCGATTGCCGCAGCTGGGACCAGACCTTCATGTTCCGCTTCCCCTCGCTGGCCGCGTAAAAAGCCGCCTATGCCGAGTTGACCAGCGGCGCGCTGGGCGAGCCAGTGGCAGACCGCTATGATGTCGCGACCCGCCCGAGTATTGACCGGATGCGCGCATCGCTGGATGGCAACGCCGCCTGATCAAATCGTGATCCAAACCTGTTTCAAAGACGACCGGAAAGCCTGCCTTTATGACTACCGAACCACTCAAGATCGTCGGTGTGCCCAACTCGCTCTACACCGGGCGCGCGCGCAGCTACTTTATCAAAGCAGGCATTCCGTACCGCGAGATCCCGCCAAGCGATCCGCATTATCTCAGCACAATCCTGCCGCTTGCAGGCGGCCGGATCGGACTGCCGACGATTGAGCTTCCCGATGGACGGGTGATCCGCGACGGCGCGGCGATTATCGACCATTTCGAGGATGAAAGCGGTCATACTTTCTCGCCCGCAACGCCCAAGCAGCGATTCTTCAGCCGCCTGTTCGATGCCATCGGAGCCGAGGGGCTGCTGCGCCCGGCCATGCACTATCGCTGGAACTTCGAGGAGGAGAACCTCAACTATCTCCTGTTCCACTTCCGGATGCTAGCTCCGCCCGGACCAGCCGGAGAAGAGATGGCCGCCAAGTCCGCCAATGCAATGCGCCGAGCCACTGTCGGCTTCGGGGTCACCGAAGAGACGGTCCCGGTGGTGGAAGAGGTTTACGAAGAGCAACTGGCTGCGATCAACGCGCATTTTGCAGCCTATCCCTATTTGCTGGGCGGGCGCCCCTGCATCGGCGACTTTGGCCTCTACGCGCCGATGTTCGCGCATCTGGGTCGCGATCCCAAGCCTTTGTCGATCATGTTTGACCGGGCATTGAGCGCATATCGTTGGGTCGAACGCATGGGCCGCGAAACCAGCGATGTGGTCGAATTCCAGAACCGGGAAGAGACCTATCTGCCTGATGATGCAATCCCCGACACGCTGATTGACCTGCTCAAAGCCATGGCCGTAGACTTCGTGCCTGAAACGCTCGCTGCCGCAGACGCGATCAATGCGTGGCTGGCAGAGCAGAATGACCTGCCCGCGCTCACCCCCAGCAAGCGGGCTGCGGGCACAGCAAGCTTTGATCTGCGCGGAACAACAATCAACGCGATTGCGCAGCCCTATCGGTTCTACCTGCTCAAACGGGCGCAGGATGAATTGGCGTCGATGGACGAAGGCACGCGCGCGGAGGTCAACGCGATGCTGGACAAGGCGGGGACGACACCGGTCATGAGCGCAAAACTCAGCCGCGAGATGGGCCTGAGAGACAACAAGGAGGTTTGGCTGTAAGCTCACCCTTGCAAGATCGATTCTACCAAGGGGCACAGACATGACATTTCGCATCCAAGGCACACCCAGCATTCTGGCATTGGCGCTTGTGGCAGGGTGCTCACCCGCTGCCGAAGCGCCTGAAGTCGACGCTGTCGAAGCAACCTATGAGTCGAGCGCGCAAACGAGTTTTGCCGCATTGGACTTCGATCCCCCTACACTCATCGAGGCCGACGGCTTTAAGATCGTTCCGCTTGGTCCGGACCTCGTCGAGGTGGATTATGAAGCGTATATGTCTTCGATCGAACACCTTCAGACCACTTTCACCCGCTCAACCGGCTGGCCGCATGGCGGGCTGACCGATGAAGATGCGATGAAGGATATGGAAACCGAGCAAGCCCGCTTTGAGCGCCGCGAGAGCTTCGCTTACGCCGTCCTTACCCCTGATGGTTCGCGCGAGCGCGGCTGTGTCTATGTCTATCCCAGCACAATCCCCGGCTATGATGCCGTGGTACGCCTATGGGTGACCAAGGATGAGTTTGATGCCGGCTTTGACGAGGAACTCTATGGCTGGACGCAAGAGTGGATTGCCAAGGAATGGCCGTTCGAAGACGTCGCCTATCCGGGCCGCGCGATCGCATGGGAAGAGTGGGACAAACTGGTAGAAGCCAATAGCGCGCAATAGCGTTCATCCCAGCACCGCAATCCGCTTGCCAAGACATGCAAGCACCGTAAAACACGCCTCGAACCGCGAGAGAGGGATTGATCTGACTCATGCCTACACTGACCTATCTGACCACCACGCACTTTGACTTCGGCGCGCTGGAAAAACTGCCCAAGGAGCTGAAGAAGGCAGGCATTACCAAGCCCTTCATCGCCACCGATGCAGGTCTGGTCAAAGCGGGTGTGGTCGCCAAGATCACCGAGGCGCTGGGCAGCGATTTTGCCGCCTCGATCTTTGACGGGACGCCCGGCAACCCAACCGAGGAAGCGGTCAAGCTTGCGCTCACCCAGTACACAGATGAAGGCTGCGACGGTATCATCGCGCTGGGCGGCGGCTCTTCCATGGATTTGGGCAAGGCTGTCGCGCTGCTGGCAGAAAGCGGCGGTCCTCTGGCGCAGTATGATCCACTCAAGGGCGGGGCCAAACTGATCAAGGGCGTCGCGCCTCTGATCGCTGTTCCCACAACATCGGGCACAGGCAGCGAGGTATCGGTTGGCTTTGTGATCATCCTTGAAGATGGGCGCAAGATGACCTTTGCCAGCCCGCTCTTCATCCCGAAGGCCGCGATCTGCGATCCTGATCTCACCATGGGCCTGCCGCCGATGATGACCGCGGCGACTGGCATGGACGCGATTACCCACTGTATTGAGGCTTTCCTCGTGGCCGCTCCCAACCCGCCAGCTGATGGTGTAGCGTTGGATGGCCTATGGCGCGGTTGGCAATATCTTGAGCGCGCGGTCAAGGATGGTTCCGACAAGGAAGCGCGCTGGCAGATGATGATGTGCTCAACCGAAGGCGCGATGGCCTTTATCAAAGGGTTGGGGGCGGTGCACGCCATGAGCCACGCCGCTGGCCGCATCCGTCGCCTCAACCCGCATCACGGCACGCTCAACGCGGTGTTCCTGCCCGAAGTGCTGCGCTTCAACCAGCCGGAATGCGAAGACAAATATGTCCGCCTGCGGCAGGCGATGGGGCTGGAGCCGGGCGCTGACCTTGCGGCAGCAATCGAGGGCATGAACGCAGCCATTGGCATCCCGTCAGGCCTTGCCGAGATGGGCATTGAGGAAAGCGACATTCCCGACATGGTGACCTACGCCGCGCAGGACCTTGCCGCCTTTGCTAATCCGCGTAAGGCCTCGAACGAGGACTTCGAAGCGATGATCCGCGCATCGATGTGATGGCGCAGCTGGTTAAGGGAGCTGGGCTGGCGGGCAAAAGCCCCAGCTCAGTCCTCCCCTGCCTAAGTCCTCCAGTGCCTCAATCCTCATAAACAAAGCTGATCTGGTCTGCGTCCTGAACCCAGACCCATGGCTGGTAATAGCCGCGCTCAGCCCCTTCGCGCGGTCTCAGGCCAAAGCGTGAATCGATCCATTGCAAGCGGACATCGCCGTCCACGACGATCCGTCGCCTGAACAGCGCCTGCATCATTGTGAACATGTTGACATCGGAAATGCCCTTCTGGCGGCACCCCTGAACGCTGATTTCCTGCTCGGTTCCAGACGTAGCATTGCAGGTCCGTGCGCGGCGCAGGAGTGCGTTCAGGACATGGTCCTCAAACGCAATCGTCAGCGTGCCGAACTCGGCATAGTCCTGACGCGAATTGACGAAGAACAACTGCCCCAGATTGCCGGTGAGGCTTTGCCCACCACCGCGAATGTCTAGCAGAAAGCGCCCCGGTCGCGACTCGCCATCGCCCGCATCAAAGGCCAGCAGCACTGCTTCGCTGGGCGTCAGACAACCCTCGCCACACTCGATCAGCGAACCGCGCAAAGCATCAAGCGGAGCCTCGAGCGACTCCAGATAGGCAAGACGATCTTCAAGCGGAGCCTGGGCATCAAACCCCTCTGCCTCGGCATAAGCTGCCGATGAAAACGCGAACAGAGACAGGGCAAGGCAATTGCGGAACACGAAAGCGCTCAATCAAACTCGAGTGGGTTACATCCTGCGTGAGAGGCTATCTTGCTGGCGGCAAATGAACCAGCGATGAGCGATCACAGGCTCAGACGCCCCACCCCTTGCGTGTTTCGGGACGTAGGTCGGCAATTTCACTCAGATGGTCCAGCATGCCTTCAAGGTGCTCGTTAGCCTTGCGATTGGAAATGGCATGGATCGCGAAGGGCCCCATCGCAAACAGCGGAATGACAATGACAAAGATCCAATCTTCGCCAGTCCGCGGCTCCTCCTGAAAAAGCAAGGCTGTGGCCGCAAGCACGAAGGCTGCCAAAAACGAGTACCAGAAACCCATAAAGATCAAGAGAAAGAAAGGAGCGCCATAGGACGCTTTGAAGACCGTCCCGCCTCTATTTTCCCTAAGGCCACCCGCCAGCACAGGCCGAAATCCGTTGCTGAGCATCGGAATATCCCAGGCAAGGCGCACGTGATTGGAGATGACCCAGCCGGAAACGCCGTGCCGAAAAGGGCTAAAGCCAAAGCTTGTCCCTTGCTTGATCCGGCGCCTCACTTCGTCTTTGGCAAGAGGCGAAACCAGCAGGACCTTGCTTCCAAAAATATAGTTGCGCAACTTCATCGCCGGAGCCGCGTAATCACCCCCGGTGCGGGGCAACGCGGTGCTCGCCCCGGATCCACCTGACGGTTCCACTCGATGCACGCATGACGACGCTTTCAGTGGTCATGATCGTCGCACCGGTGGCTTTCTTGCGCTTCTTGACGCCTTCAAGCAGCGAACCCGAGGTAACGCCGGTTGCGGCAAAGATGCAGTCGCTACTCGCCAGATCATCAAGCTTGTAGATCTTATTGAGGTCTTCGATGCCCCATTTGCGCGCGCGAGCCTTTTCGTCATCGTTGCGGAAGACAAGCCGTCCGTTGAATTGGCCACCAACACAGCGCAGTGCCGCAGCTGCCAACACCCCTTCGGGCGCGCCGCCCTGGCCCATATACATGTCGATCGTTGTGTCCTGATCGGTCACCGCAATCACGCCTGCAACATCGCCGTCCCCGATCAGGTGAACCCCGCATCCGATGGCGCGCAGTTCAGCGATCAGATCCGCGTGGCGAGGACGGTCGAGCACACAGACATTGATCTCTGCCGGAGCCTTGCCCTTGGCTTTGGCCACCGCTTCAACGTTTTCGGTCGGCGATTTGGCGAGGTCGATAATGTTAGCGGGCAGGCCCGGACCCACTGCAAGCTTGTCCATGTAGACGTCTGGCGCGTTAAGCAGGCCGCCTTCTTCCGCCGCTGCCAGCACGGCCAATGAATTCGGGCCAGCCTTGGCCGTGATTGTCGTGCCTTCCAGCGGATCGAGCGCAATATCGATCTTCGGCCCCTTGCCCGGCGCGCCGCCAACCTTCTCACCAATGTAAAGCATCGGCGCCTCGTCGCGCTCGCCTTCACCAATCACAACCGTGCCATCCATGTAGAGGCCATCAAACGCACGGCGCATCGCTTCGACAGCGGCAGCATCGGCGGCCTTTTCATCTCCGCGTCCGATCAACTGAGCAGCCGCCACAGCAGCCGCTTCGGTCACCCGGACCATCTCCAGAACCAGCACCCGGTCAATTGCGCTTTCGGCTCCATCGCCTTTGGCCGGTTCCTTTGTTGCAAGAACATCGGTATTGGTGGAGGTGGTCATGGGAACAATTTCCTCTGATTAGATGTTTTTTACGCCACGCGCTTAGTCGCAAGGAGCCAGACTTGTCGAGCAATCCTGCCCTTAATCTGAGAACAAGCATCACTGGGGCGCTTGCGCTTGCGATTATTGCACACTTTGCCGTGAATGGTGGCGCTTTGGCCGCGCAGGATGACTCTGCAATTACGCCTGAAGCGCAAGAGCAAGAAACCGCGCCAACGGCTGAGACCCAGCCTGATGAGATGGCGACAGACACCGGGGATCAGGAAGAGGATGAAGAACCGCGCCCGATAAACCTATCGGTCACGGTTCCCTCTGGTGAGGTGAACGAAGCGCAGGTTCAGGAATGTGTGGACCGCGCTGATGCTGGCGAGATCAGCGGTGAGATTATCGTGTGCCGCCGATTGGGTGATAGTGGCGAGAACAATTTCAGCAATCGCGAGGAAGCGCGCAAGCGCTATGCTGAGGAAACCGCATTTTCTGGCTCTCCACGCACGCCAGACGTGTTTGGTATTGCCGATAATGGCCGCGGTATCTCGATAGGCAAACAGCCACCGCCCGCTTTGCTGATCGATGTAGAAGCATTGCCAGAGGCGCCCGAAGGGTCCGATGCGGACCGGATCGCCAAGGGCCTCCCCCCGCTTGGTCAGGATGAAGACTTGAGCGAGGAGGAAATCCGTAAGCGGCGCGAGGCGCTCGGTCTGCCGCCCCCTGCCTTCGAAAAGAAGCCTGACTGAGGAACTGCCCGCTTAGTTCGGCAGAATCGGAAGGACGAGCGGTGCCGCCGTCAGACTGTCTGAACCATCCAGCAGTTCGAGCGCTTTGCCCACCGATCGCTCGGGGCCTTCATGTGTCACCATTGCAACCAGCACTTCGCCATCCACTCCGCCACGGCCTTGCTGAATCAGGCTCTCGATTGACACATCGGCGTCGCGCATTGCGGCGGTAATCTCTGCCAGTACGCCGGGTCGATCATTAACTGTAAAGCGCAGATAGGTGCGCTCAAGCCGTTCACCGGGCTCTGCAGGGCCAAGCGGAGCAAGCTGGCTGACCGGCATGGAAAAGGGCGCTCCCACTTCCTCACGCGCGATATCAATTAGGTCGGCGACCACGGCGCTGGCGGTTGGTCCGTCGCCTGCGCCCGCCCCTTGAAACAGCAGGCGTCCCGAGAAGTTGCCCTCTGCGACCACTGCATTGGTTGGGCCATCAACCGGCGCGAGGGGGTGATCCTTGGCCACCAGACAGGGGCGCACACGCTGGAGCAGTTTGCCGTCCTTGGCGTCAGCTTCGGCAATCAGCCGAATCACAAAGCCCAGCGCGTCAGCCTGCGCGATGTCTGCTGCGCGAACGGCGACAATGCCTTTGGTCCGCACACTGGCGAAATCCACCTTCGCGCCAAAACCGATGGCCGCCAGAATCGCGAGTTTGTGAGCGGCATCGATACCTTCGATGTCGAAGGTCGGATCAGCCTCCGCATATCCAAGCCGCTGCGCTTCGGCGAGCACGACGTCAAAGTCGGCTCCTGTCGCCTCCATTTCCGACAGGATGTAATTGCAGGTGCCGTTGAGGATGCCGTAAACCTTGGTCAGCTCGTTCGCCGATGTGCCTTCACGCAGGCCTTTGACGACAGGAATACCCCCGGCGACGGCTGCTTCGAATTTGAGCGGGGCGCCCAGGCTTTCAGCCTTCTCAGCGAGGACCAGTCCATGATGCGCGATCATCGCCTTGTTTGCAGTGACCAGCCCCTTGCCCGCTTCTAACGTAGCCCGGGACAGGGCGAGCGCGGGACCATCAGACCCGCCGACCAGTTCCAGGACGACATCGACATCCTCACGACCAGCGAGCGCGATCATGTCGTCTTCCCAATGGAAACGCTGGTGATCGACACCGCGATCCTTGTTGCGATCGCGCGCGCTGACCGCGGTCACTTCAATCCCGCGACCGGCACGGGCAGCGACGAGATCACGATTGGTGTCCAGCAGCCGGATAACGCCTGCGCCCACTGTACCCAGCCCTGCAATTGCAATGCGCAAGGGAGATTGGGGGGAGGCGTCAGACATGAAGGCATTCCTTTGAGAAGCGCCAGCCTGTTAGAACAACGGGCAAGCGGATGTTGGCCCTCGCGATTAGCTTAGCCTCGCACGCGGTCAAGCGCGCTCGCTCATCGATTCGCGCACCGAGGTGGCCGTTATCAGTTGGCGGTGACCGCGCGGGCGCAAGGCCCCAGTTCCTGCAGGACAAAGGCATAGTCGCGCGCCGCGAGTCTCCGGGCGGTAGGATCACGCGCAAGATTCGCACTACTGGGCAGACGCTGAGGCAGCGCGCAGGCCAGACGATACCAGCGCAAGGTCTCTGGCAAAGGCGCACGCGCGGCCGAATCGATAATCTCCCCCCACGACACGCCCCATACGGCGCGTAGCCCCGGCCTGCGCAGGACTGTGAGCGAAACAGGAGAGCCGTCAGCCGTTGTCAGAAAAATCTGTGTCTCCGATTCCCCCACCAGAGTGCCCGGTACAGCCAAGGCATCGCTGATGCCGGTGATGATCGGAGGCTGCTGAGGGGCGACAAGGCTGGTCAGCACAGTTTTCAGCCGCTCTTCAAAAGCAGGGGTGTAAGCAAACTGAGCGTACTTCCCGGTCAATTGCAGTTGTGTTGCACCTTTTGCTGTCCGGCCTGCCAATTTCGCAAAGAGCAGCATCTGACGTTTGCGAAGCTTGGGCGCTTTGCCCTTTTCATTAACCGGGACGTCGACCAGATAGACAAGCGATTCGCCGAGCGTTGTTCGACCTGAAATCAGAGCCAGAGTGTTGGCTTCAATGTACAGACGCGCAAAGCCGGGTGCGAGGCCCGGTGCACGTTCAGCCATTACTTGCGTCTGGCGGCGAATCTCCACCTGCACGACAACATCGCTTGCTTCAGCCAGTGTCACCAGATCAACATAAGTTGCGCGCGACATGAGGTCCTCTGACGACCCCAGTGCGTAGGTTGGGGACAGTTCGACAGATTCTTGTGCTTTCGCCGAAGACACACCTACAGGACTTACCAAGACAGCCATCAGCACGAGGCACAAGTTCATGATTTTATATGTGAATTTCTCGTTAACGCTGATCATTATCGATGCACCTTGGCTTGTCACTTGCTGCTTCCATACAGTGGCTGCCACTTCAGAACGAGTGATTTGAATCGCGACTGAACGGATAAAGCGTTTGATTGACTAGGGGTTGACCGTTAAAGCGCGAAGGGTTCGCATCAAACTTGGGGACTTGATTGACGTGAACTTTGGCCGACGAGGGCATCAAAATGCACTCGCGGTTTTCTGGGTGGGTCGTGCGCCGAAAAGGGGAGCACGTCGCCATTCGGATGGGAGGACCAGGGTTTAGGGATCCGCAGACTCGGTTTCGAATCGCCGGGACGCGGAAGTAGTGCCGACTTCGTTTGTCGGCGATCTAATGGAGAGAAATCAGCCGGATGGCCTACGTTGATCAAGGAATGACAGGGAGCAAACTGACCTCCCTACTTATTGCGATCGGCATCGTAGCGGGTATCGGCCTGGCGATGATAATCGGCCTCGCTGTGGACGCTGTGAAGAAAGAGATTGAGCGTGTCACCACGGTCAATGTCGAAGAGGAAGAGCCGCCTCCCCCTGAGGAGGAGCCAGAACCCCCGCCAGAGCCGCAAGAGGTCGCACCTCCTCCGCCGGTCGCGCCTCCTCCGCCGATCAGCATTGCGCCTGCTCCGCCGCCAATCGTGACGACGCCTACGATCCCGCCGCCCGCTCCGCCGGCGCTGGTGATCCCGCCGCCTGCACCGATTGCTCCACCGGCACCGCCTCCGCCGCCGTCACAGGCTCGTCCTGCTTCGCCGAAGAGCCTTAACCGCTGGTCGCGTCGTATTTCGGAAAACTATCCGTCACGGGCTCTGCGTGAAGAGGTCGAAGGGAATGTGGGCGTCAGCGTCACAATCGGAGCCAATGGTCGCGTCACGGGCTGCCGGGTCACACGTCCCAGCGGATCGAAAGTTCTCGACGATGCGGCATGTAAGGGCATGAGCCGTTACGCACGCTTCAACGAGGCGCTTGACGACGCTGGTAACCCAACCACCGGATCTTACGCCACGACGATCACCTATCGTTTGGACTGAACGAAATTTTCAGCATCGCTCCGGGGAGATTGGAGCCTTGCTGTGGGGACATTTTTTTAAAAGGACTTATTCGCCATGTTCACTTATCTTATCGCAGCTGCTGAAGCGCCGGAAAACAAGTTCGGCTTCATCCAAGCCATGGAAGAAGGCGGCCCGGTCGCCTGGTCGATCCTCGCCGTCATGGTCATCATGAGCGTGGGCTCGTTCTACATCCTGTTCTCGAAGCTGTTCGAACAGAACAAGGTGATGGGCCAGTACAAGAAGGGCAAGCCAGCTTTCTGGCGCGCTGCCAGCCTCAAGGACGGCGCTACCAAGCTTGAGAAGAACAGCGCATGGCGCCAGCTCGCCGATGACGCAGTGAAGGCTCAAGAAGATCACCACAAAATGGCCGACGCTGGCAGCGAAGTGGATTATGTTCAGGACAGCATCCTGCACAGCCAGGAAACGATCAACGCTTCGCTCGCAGGCGGCCTGCCGTTTCTCGCATCGGTTGGTGCAACCGCACCGTTCATCGGCCTGCTCGGAACCGTGATCGGCATCTATCGCGCTCTGATCAATATCGGCATCGAAGGCTCGGCATCGATCGACAAGGTTGCGGGTCCGGTTGGTGAAGCTCTGATCATGACCGCCATCGGTCTGCTCGTGGCTGTGCCTGCTGTGCTTGCCTTTAACTGGCTGCAGTCGCGCAACCGTCGCATCGCTGCTCTGATGACCGACTTCTGCAACGACATCCTTGCCTATGTCGGTTCGAACGGTACCATCAAGCCAGCGATCACTGCTGCTCCGGCGCCCAAGGCGAAGCCGGCTGCCGCACCGAAGCCCGCTGCTAAGCCGGCTGGTTCAAAGTAAGCCGTTGAACAAGGGGCAGGCCCGGTTCGGCTCTGCCCCTTTTCTCTGGCTGGTTGTGCCAGCCACATGCACTTTTCACCATTTGCCAAGGTAGGAAATTTCAATGGCAATTTCGATGAGCGGTTCGGGCGAAGCCCCGATGTCGGACATCAACACGACGCCGCTGGTGGACGTGATGCTGGTTCTCCTGATCATCTTCCTTATCGCGGTTCCTGTCGCGATCCAGACCGTTGAGGAACTGGAAATCCCGGTTTTCGAGATGGAAGAATCGAAGAACAAGAACGAGAACCTGCTGATCACTGTCAGCTCGACCGACGCTGCCGGCAAGACGCCGCAGCTGAGCCGGAGTGGTTTCACCGGGGCAACGCGTAATGGCGAGTGCCGGATCTTCATCAACAACATCATTCCGGTCACCTCGGAAGAGCTCTCCAAAGAGGCGTTCAAGAAGCTTGAGGCGATTGTGAACAACTATCCCGGTGGCGCGGCCGCTATCGTGGAAGATCCCGAGGCGATCCCGCAGGTCCACATCCGCGCTGACAAGAATGCGCCGTGGAAGTGTATTGCTGGAACGATCTACAATGTGCAGGCGGCTGGTTATCCGACCGTTGGCTTCATCTCAAACCCGGTTGATCCGGAATAAGCCGCGCGTCGCGCTAGGATTTAAGGAGAACTCCCATGGGTATGGCTGGAGGCAAGCTTGACGGCGAGCCGATGCTCGACATGAACATGACCCCGCTGATCGACGTGCTGCTCGTTCTGCTGATCATGTTCATCATTACCATCCCGATCGCGACCCACTCGGTCGATATCGATCTTCCGCAAAACAACTCGAACACGCCTCCGCCGGACATTGACCCGGTGAAGAATAAGCTGGTGCTGACCGCTGATGAGCGCGTTCTTTGGAATGGCGAGCAGATCAGCCTTGGCGTTCTGGTCGACACGTTGCGAGCAAGTGTTGCGATGGAAGTCGAGCCTGAACTGCAGTTTGAGCCGGAAGCGCTAGCCAGCTACGATCTTTCAGCCCGCGTGCTGCAGATCATCAAAAAGTCTGGCGTCACCAAGTTCGGCTTTGTCGGTAACGAGAAATACCGTCAGTTTGGCAAAGAAGGCGCTTAAGCTAAGCGCTTCTGACGATATATCAGATCAAGAAGGGCGCTGCGATATGATCGTGGCGCCCTTTTTTGTGTCTTCAATCTACCGGTTGCACAGTTGATACCGGTGTGCGTTAGGCAACTTATTGGTTTTCATGTATTATTTGCTTCCCCTGCATATGAGGAGGCTAACCATGACTGCACTCACCCCCGCGCACAAAGCCCTTCCCCGTCGCTTTTCAGGAGCGCCCAGAGCGCGCCGCTACAAACTGTCAGCGCCCATGAGCGATATGAACGTCACCCCATTTATAGATGTCCTGCTGGTGCTGCTGATCATGATCATCCTGGCCGTGCCGATCAAAAACCACATTGCGGAAGTCGATCTGCCAAGCGGCCCCTGCCGCGACTGCACGATGAGCGACGTCAACACGATCGTGATTAACGCACAGGACCAGCTCTATTGGAACGGCACACCGGTCACACCTGAGCAGCTCCGCACACAAGTCACCCGCGCATCCACCGATCTGCCCGAAGCGACACTGCGCTTCGAACCCGACGCACTGGCAAGCTATGATCGCGCGGCGAAGACGATAGTGCTGATGAAAGAAGCAGGCGCGCCCAGCTTCGCCTTTGTCGGAAATGCGAAATACAAGGATTTTGGGCGGTAAGAAATTGGCGCTCTCGAACGGCTAGTCGCCCTCCATCTTGGGATCTATCCGCATTGCTTCGCTGACCAGAGTCTCCGCTTCGATCAGGAGTTCGTCGTCGAGTGCGCCTTGCGGCACGGCCTCGCGCCCGATCATCGTCATCACCGGGACAGCCAGCGGCGAGACGCGGTCAAGCTCGACATGGACCAACTCACGCTGTGAACGCTCCAGGAGATCGGCGAGCCGTCCCACATCAGTCATCCGCGCGCGGGCATCGGCCCAAGCGGCTTCGAGCAGGATATGATCGGGCTCGTACTTCTTGAGTACGTCGTAAATCAGGTCGGTTGAGAAGGTCACTTGCTTGCCCGTCTTACGCTTGCCCGGATGTTGGCGTTCAACAAGGCCGCTGATCACAGCCACTTCGCGAAAAGCGCGGCGCAGTAAGTGGCTTTCGGTTACCCAGTCCACGAATTCATGCGTCAAAATGTCGGGTGACAGCAGCGGGGCGGGATCAGTCACAGGTTTCAATCCCCATACCGCCAGCGTGTAGTCATTGGCGACAAAGCCGCCCGGCATCAGCCCGCGATCCTCCATCCGCCGGGTGATCAGCATGCCCAACGACTGGTTCGCGTTCCACCCTTCGAAAGTGTAGTAAGCGGTGTAGTGCTTGCCCGCACGCGGAAAGCTTTCGACCAGCAATTCGCCGGGCCTTGGCAAGCGGCTGCGATAGTCCTGCACTTCCAACCATTCGCGCACATCATCGGGAAAGCGCCCCCAGCCCGCGCGGTCATCAAGCATTTCCTGCACCCGGCTCGCCAGATGCGTAGTGAGCGGCAGGCGGAGCCCGCCATAGCTTGGGATGGTCGCGGATTTCTTGGCCGCGCGCACGATCACGTCCATGTCCTTGACGCCCTCAACCTCCAGGCTCATACCCGCAAAGAAGAAGGTGTCTCCGGCTGAAAGCTGCGCGGCGAAACGCTCTTCTACCTTGCCCAATTGACGCCCGTTTTTGAAGCGGACCATGAGCATCTCACTATCGACAATGATGCCGGCATTCATCCGATGACGCTGCGCTTGGTTTGGATGGGCAAGCCGCCACACGCCATCCTTCCCGCGAATGATGCGTTTGAACTTGTCATAAGCCTTGAGCGCGTATCCGCCGTTTTCGACAAAGCCGAGCACACGCTCGAACGCCTCCCCATCAACCCACACATAGGAAAGGCTTGAACGGATTTCGGCCAGCAGATCCTCTTCGTCGAACGGTCCGGCGCAGGCACAGGCCATGACATGCTGCGCCAGCACATCGAGGCCACCAGGGCGAAAATCCTCCCCGTCGCGCTGGCCTTCATCAACGGCATCCTTGGCTGCCATGGCTTCCAGAAATTCAAAGCGATTGCCCGGCACCAGCATGGCGCGGCTTGCCGTGTCGAGCCGATGTCCGGCCCGTCCAATCCGTTGGAGCAAACGCGAAGACCCTTTGGGCGCACCCATCTGCACCACCAGATCGACATCACCCCAATCAACCCCTAGATCGAGGCTGGCCGTACAAACCAAGGCCCGCAATTCGCCCGCGGCCATGGCATCTTCAACCTTGCGTCGCGCCTCTTTCGACAGGCTCCCATGATGCACCCCGATGGGCAGATGATCCTCGTTCACATCCCAAAGACACTGAAAAATGAACTCCGCCAAAAAGCGCGTATTGGTAAAGACGAGCGTGGTGCGATTGGCCTTTATGGCCTCGTACAATTGATCGACCGCCCAGCGCCCGGCATGTCCGCCCCACGGCACGCGTTCCTCGATCGGCAACAGGATGTCGAGCTCCGCCTGCGCACCCTTTTCGCCCAGCACCAGATCGGCGGCATGAATTTCCCTGGTACCATCAGGTGGTTGCGGGGCGAGCCACTCCTGAAAGCTGAGCGGATTCGCCAGCGTCGCCGAAAGCGCAACACGCTGCATTTCGGGCGCGACCTGCTGCAAACGGGCGAGCGCCAGCGCTAACAAATCGCCGCGTTTGCCCGTGGCAAAGGCATGAACCTCGTCCACAACCACCCGCTTCAGGCTCCGAAATATGTCGAGACTGTCAGGGTAGGACAACAGCAGCGACAGGCTTTCAGGCGTGGTCAGCAGCACATGGGGCGGTTTCTCGCGCTGGCGCTTTTTCTTGTCCGATGAGGTGTCACCCGAACGGGTCTCAACCCGGATCGGCAGACCAATCTCTTCAATCGGCGTCAGCAAGTTGCGTTTCACATCATGGGCAAGCGCCTTCAAGGGCGAGACATAGAGCGTGTGCAAACCGTTATCGGGCTTTGCTCCAGCCGATGGCGCAAAGTCACAAAGCGTCGGCAGAAATCCTGCCAGAGTCTTGCCCGCGCCCGTATCCGCCACCAACAGCGCATGGCGGCCCTCGCGCGCCTTGATGAGCATATCAAGCTGGTGACTGCGAATGCGCCAGCCGCGCGCGTCAAACCACGCCGCGACTTCGGGCGGCACCGAAGCCGCGGCGTCTAGGTCGGGCTGGTCAGTGGATTGGGAGGTCACATCCTAGAGATGCAAGCAGCGACGGAACCTCGCAAGCGTTAAGTCTAGCTGGCGCCTTCTTCTGATACCCACTCGGCCTCGGCGTCTTCCTCAGAATAGCTGGTATCGCCTGCCTCGCTCTCACGCTCGGGCTCATTCGCCGCGAGGTCTTCGAGCGTCGTACCCAGCAGTGCGGCGAGGCGATCCTGTTCTTCCGGGTTTAGATCTGAGAAGGTCCGCCCTTTCGGATACTTCGACGCCATCTCGCCGACGCTGCCCATCATGGTCGGCATCGTCTCCATCATCGCAGGCATCATCTCGTTCATTGCAGACATGACCTGCGGATCGGAAAAGATGAGGAAGCTTTCGGCTGCATATTTCTTACCGACCTCAGTTGCGAAATAGGCATCGAGATCAGCGAGCTCTTCTTCAGTGAACCGCACCGCATAAGCCCGCGCGAGGC
>JBCBMN010000046.1:0-19322 GCA_039822745.1 Pseudomonadota bacterium
CCGCCTTCAGGATTGCCGACGAGGCCGTAATCGGTGTTGTAATAGCCAACCGAGAAGCCGAAATTGCTGTCGCCGAGGATTACGCCAAGGCCACCGTTAAACGAATAGGTCTCCGTCGCGCTGTTGGGGATCGAACCCTCTTGATCAGCGGCTTCGCGCAGCTCTTCTGCTTCTTCGAACTCGCCTTCTTCTTCCTCTTCATCTGCATCGGCGAGCAAGTCAGCGCGCAGGTCAGGCGAAAGCTGGAAGCCGGGAATTTCGACATCGCCGGTGTCGCGATACGAACCGTCGAGGTGCAGCACAAAGCTTGGGCCAAGGCCGATATCGAGCGATGCACCGCCGCTTACCAGTTCATTCGCGGTGTCGGCCGCGGCCAGCACATCAAGGTCGAACTTGTCTTCGGGCATTTCGGTCGGAATGCGGCGGTCAATCACGTTGACCACACCGCCGATCGACTGGCTGCCGAACAGGAGCGCTGCGGGGCCGCGAAGCACTTCGATGCGTTTCACGTTCAGCGGCTCGACCGTGGTCGCGTGATCGGCCGAGGTGTTGCCCACATCGGCGGTGCCGACGCCGTCAATAAGGACACGCACGCGCTCACCATCAAGGCCGCGCAGGATCGGACGCGATGCGCCGGGGGTAAAGCTGGTTGCCGAAACGCCCGGAACCTTGGCCAGAACTTCACCGATCTGCCCGTTGAGGTTGCGCTGAATATCTTCCTGGTCAAACACCGTCTGCCCGGCGATGAAGTCCAACTGCTCGACGCTTTGCGCGGTGACGAGAATGTTGTCGCTGGTCTCTTTACCAGTGGCCTTGTCACGCTCGGCTTCAACCTTGGTGAGCGGCTGATCGGCCGTATCCGTCTCTTCTGCGGTATTGGCAAGTACAGCCTGAGCGTTGAAGGCAAAGGCGATCGTGGTGGCTAGCGCTAGGCGCGAAACTGTCGAGGTCATCATTCTTCCCGGTCAATCTGTAGGCTATCACGAATGGGATGTGATAATGTCACATGCGATTAGCCTGCCCGCAGCAAAGCGCAACCGGTTGCCGCCCACATTCCTGCAAACGCGCCGAAATCACGGACGAACGGCGTAAGAGTGCGGCAAATTTGACACGCCAAGGTGTCACGCTGGTTGGAAAAGGAAAGAAATGGAGCGGGCGAGGCGATTCGAACGCCCGACCCCAACCTTGGCAAGGTTGTGCTCTACCCCTGAGCTACGCCCGCTCACTGACGCCTCGCAGGGTGCGCTGCTTAGCGCTTCCCCGCCGGGGAGGCGCGCCAACTAACAGTGCTCCTCATGCTCTGCAAGAGGAAAATCAGACGAATTTTCGCCCTATCGCCTTTACAATCGGGCCTGAGGCGACACAGCGCTTCACATCGCGCCTTATGTGTCCCACATAGGCACCAACCCCGATGAGCCTGCCACGGGCTCGCAGACACATTTTGAGGTTGCAGCAAAACCGCGCAGCCCTTTGCAAGACTTTGATGAGAGGAACACCCCTTGGCCAGCATGGGTCTCAATATCGACGAACAAAAGGCAGTGGAGCGCTTCCGCACGGATGTGGTCGAGCCGAGCCAGACCAAACTTGTAATCCTCGATTTCTGGGCGGAGTGGTGCGGGCCCTGCAAGGCGCTCGCCCCGATGCTGGAAAAGGTGTGTGCGGAATATGCCGACAAGGGCGTGGTTCTGGCGAAGGTCAATGTTGATGAGGAACAATTCATCGCAGGCCAGTTTCAGGTTCAGTCGATCCCCACCGTCTATGCGATGTTCCAGGGGCAACCTGTCGCCGACCTGAGCACGGCGCGCAGCGAATCCCAATTCAAGCAAATCCTTGATCAATTGCTAGCCAAACTGCCGGTTCAAGCGGGTGACGGCGCGCCGCAAGGCCCTTCGCCTGAAGAAATCGCGCAGTTCATTGCGATGGGCGAGCAGGCCCTGAGCGAGGGCGATGCGCAGCGTGCAGCGGGCATCTTTGCGCAGGTCACCGAATTTGCGACCGACAGCGCAGCAGCGCATGCCGGTTTGGTCCGCGCCCTGATTGCGCTGGAGCAAGTTGACGAAGCGCGTCAGGTGCTTGCTGCAGCCGAAGCCGACGTCAAGATGGCGGGCGATCCCGCGATCACCGCAGCCAAGGCCGCATTGGAACTCGCCGGGACGCAGGTTGACGACGGCGAACTCTCGCAGCTCAAGGCCGCAACCGAAGCCAATCCAGCGGACATGGATGCAGGTCTCGCTTACGCCGAAGCCGCCTTTGCCGCAGGTGACCGCGATGCCGCTGCCGATCAGCTTTTGACCATGGTTGAAGCTGATCGCGAATGGAATGAAGGGGCTGCGCGATCCAAACTGCTCCAGATATTCGAAGCCGTCGGACTTGAAGACCCTTGGGTCGTTGCAACCCGTCGTCGTCTGTCGAAAATCCTGTTCGGGTAATCGCCCCTGTGTCGATGCGCCTTTCCATTTTCCCTCTTCCCGGTGCGGTCCTGTTCCCGGGCCTGCAATTGCCGCTGCATATCTTTGAGCCACGTTACCGCGCGCTGGTCGGCGATGCCCTGGTGCGCGATCGGCGGATTGCGATGATCCAGCCGCAGCGATCGGTTGAGGGCGCCCCGCTCTATTCGGTCGGCTGTATCGGGCGGATCGGCGAAATCGAGGCGATGGATGATGGGCGCTATAACCTGATCCTTGAAGGCCATTCGCGTTTCCGCATGCTGCGAGAGCTGGATGTGCCCACCGCCTTTCGTCAGGTCGAAGGCGAATTGATCGACGATGACGAGAACGAGACGTTGAGCCACGCCCAGCGCGGTGGCTTTGAAGCGGAGGCACGCGCCTTCGCCGATAGCCAAGGTTACCGCGTTGATTGGGACTCGGTGGAGCGGCTTGACGATCACTCCCTCATCAATGGCGTATCCCAGATCGCTCCGTTTGATCCGGCGTCCAAACAGGCCCTTCTGGAAGCTGAAACGCTGTCAGCCCGATGCGAGCTTCTGGTGCAACTGATGCAATTCTTCAGCCGCGGCGATGGCGGTGAAGAGATCATGACTCTACAATGATGGTGGCAGCCAGATTGGCGGTCTGAGAGGGCCTTGGAAAGGGGCCTTGCGACAGCATGTCGCATCGCAGCACTTTGCCCGCTCAGGAAATGTAACTAGACGGTGCGGCATGAACAAGATTGGGCATCCGACAAGAGGTGAACGCACGCGCGCGCACATTATCGACTGTGCCGCAGCTTTATTTTGGCAAAGAAGCTTTCACGGAGTGTCTGTCGACCAGGTCGCAGATACAGCCGAAGTGAACAAGGCCACGGTCTATCGCTACTTCGCAGACAAGCGCGATCTTGCGAGCTCGGTTATCCGCCACAATGGCGCCATAACTCTGGAAACGGTGTTCATCGCCAGCTTCTCTGAATTCGAAAAACCGCAAGACCGGCTCGCTGCGATTTACCGGATCAATTATTGCACCCACCGCCAGATGCATGATGCATCAGGCGACGTGTTCGGGTGCCCGCTGGTGGGGCTTACTCTGGAGCTTGGGCAGGAAATGCCCGAAGTGCGCGAAGAGGCAGCACGCATTTTCGAGGAGGTTGAACGCTACCTCACGATCATCGCTAAGGAAGCTGCGAACCAATCGGGGAGCAAGGTCGACGCGCAAGCCGTTGGCAGGACGCTCGTCCAATTGCTGCACGGCGCCAACGCTTCATCCCGTCTGACGTCCGACCCCGCCCTGATCCTTGAGGCTGGACATGCCTCGCTGGCGTTGATTGGCTATCCTGATACGGCGATCATGCCGGAAGCGGTTTGCTAACGCCTGTTCCGCGCTTGCACCGTCAGTTGATGGCAAACGCCCTCAGCGCTTCATAATCGGACCGACAGGCCTCGGCGACGGCCAGATATTCGCCTTCAAGCTCGGGCAGAAGTCCGGGGGGCGGAGCAAAGCCGGTCGAAGCGTTCACTGCGTCATACCAATGCGCGCCCCACACGCCGTCTTGCAGATGCGGCCCTTTCTCCCAAGTCAGCATCGCGGAATCCCACGCAATCTTCAGCGCACCGCACAGCTTGGACAGCACATTCGCGGGGTCTTGCAGGACAATATCCGTGTCGAGAACCGGCGGCGCTTTGCCGGTGCGATCCGCTTCAAATTCGAAATATTCGCGCAGCTTGGCGAAACCCAGCATCTCGGCGGTGCGAAGCTCTTTCTTGGCTGCGTAGCTTGCCACCACGCGCTCGGGCGCCCGGATCAGGAAAGCGTGACGATGTTCGGGCAGGTCCCTGATGCTGAGAGGGCCGACCATGTGGTGCGGCATATGCTTTTGGTACCAGAGCGCCTTGCCTCCGGGAATTGGGCCGGATTGAGCCGCGGCGATGCTGCGCCAATCGCAATCCATGTCGGCAATGGTTTCGGCAGCCATTGGGTGCGGCTCTCCTGTGGCTTTCAGGAAGGCACCGTAGAACGGCTCATCCGAGACCGCGCAGTCCGCACGCGCGCCAAAGCTTCGCATCATCGCGGTCGAGATATTGCGCGGCCCAGACCACATGGCGATCCTTACGCTCACGCAGCGACATCCCGATCCATCAGCGCGCGATAGAGGCCTTGCAGGCGCTCAACCATCGGCCCGCGCGCCGGGGTCAGGGCGCGGCCATCGACCTCAGTCACCGGCACCACGCCGGCAAAGGTTCCGGTTACGAACGCCTCATCCGCGCCATAGACATCGGTCAGCGAAAAGTTCTTCTCGAACACCGGAATGCCCGCCTTGCGGCAGACCTGAATGACATTGGATCGCGTGATGCCGCCCAGGCAATAATCCCCGCTGGAGGTCCACACTTCGCCTTTGCGCACGATGAAGAAGTGGGTCGAATTGCAGGTCGCCACAAATCCATGCGGATCGAGCATCAGCGCTTCGTCTGCACCCGCTTGCGTTGCCTGGATGCAGGCGGTGATGCAGTTAAGCTTTGAGTGCGAGTTGAGCTTCTGGTCCTGCACCGCCGGATCGCCGCGCCGAACATGCACGGTGAACAGCCGGATACCGGTCTCGATCGTCGAAGGCAGCGGAGCCTTGTATTCGGGAATGATCACAATCGTCGCAGGCGAGATCACCACTCTTGGGTCCTGATACGGCGTCGAGCGCACCCCGCGGGTGACCATCAGCCGGATATGCACGCCCTCTTCGCCGCGCATGCCATTGGCATCGATCACATCATCCAGCCGCGCCACCAATTGCTCACGCGTGAGGCCGATATCCATCGCGATGGCCTTTGCGCCTTCGAACAGCCGATCGAGATGCGCGTCAAGAAAAACGATCCGCCCGCGATGAAGCCGCAGCCCCTCCCACACGCCATCGCCCAGCATAAAGCCGCTGTCGAATACCGAAACCACCGCTTGCGCGCGCGGCGTGTTCACTCCGTTGACGTTGATAAGGACGGTCTGGTTGCGCGTATCCGCTGCAAAATCATGGGTTCCCTGTGCCATGGCTCCAACCCTTAGGCTTGCGGCCACTGAGAGGCCAGAGCACTCATGCAGGCAGGCTTAAGCCAAACGCCCCGCGCAGGCCGTCGATCACATACTGCGCCGCCAGCGCCGCCAGCAACACGCCAAGCAAGCGCGTGATCACAGCTTCGACCTTGTCGCCCAGCAAACGGATGAGCGGTCCTGCGGCGACCAGTGCAGCGCCCGTCAAAGCCAGCACAAGGCCAAGCGCTGCAAACACCGCGCCGCGCTGCATCACCGTCTCGGCTTCATTCATCAGCAGCATCACCGCCGCAATCGCCCCCGGGCCCGCCAGCATGGGCATTGCCATGGGGAAGACCGACACATCCTCTACCTCACGCGCCATCACTTCATCCGCGCGTTCTTCGCGGCGTTGCGTGCGCTTTTCGAAGACCATTTCAAACGCGATCCAGAACAGCATGAGGCCGCCTGCAATCCGGAAACTGTCGAGCTGGATATGCAAGGCACCCAGCAGCGCTTCTCCGAAAAACGCAAATATCAGCAGGATCACTCCGGCAATCGCGACAGCGCGCAGTGCCATGGTGCGGGCCTGTTGAGGCGAGGCTTCCTTGGTGAGCCCGGCATAGATCGGCGCACAACCCGGAGGATCGATCACAACGAAAAGGGTGATGAAGGCAGAGACGAAGATCTCAGTCAGCATAAGCGTCAAACTTTGAAAAAGGGGCGAGCGATCATCATCCGGCCGATGATCATGAGGCACGCGCGCCCTTCATCACTGTTGCGCGCATTATTCAAGAGGCGATGCGAGACTTTCTTCAAACGCGGTCACCCAATCGCCTTCGTAGAAATACTCTGCCTTCACATATTTGGTGCCGTCAGCCCGGTGCTCCCAGCGCCAACGCAGCGTGCCGTCCAAGGAAAGCTGCGTAGCCGATTTCCCCTCAACATCGGCAGCGATGGCTGGCGGCGGCGGTACCGCGACACCGCGCGGCGGGCATGTGGCGACGAGGCCCAGCACCGAATCAATCGCTGTCACCACAATATCGCCATCCGCGAACTCGTCGCGCGGTGGTGGCTGAGGATCATCGCGCCCGGCCACGTCGTATGACCACTTATAGCTGTTATCGTCCTGCCGCACCCAGGTGGTAATGTAGTTCCCGACAAAACCCTCGGCATCGGTGAAACGTCCCTTGGACAAAGCCAGCGCACCGTCACAGCTGATCACAACGGTCTTAGGACTCCACTCGGTCGCCTTTTCGGGGTCAGGCAGCGCTTCCGCCAGAAGCACAAAAGACACCGGCCCATTGCGGCCATGCAAGAGAGCCTCTGGCACGGCATATTCGACACCGGCTGTGTATTGGCCATCGGCCTGCGCGGCCTTGGCATAGGAGATCTCGGTCTTCACAATAGCGCTTGGCTGAGCCGCGCCCGGTGCTGTTGCAAGCACGCGGTTGATCACCTTCTTGGGCGGTCCGCGCCGCTGTTGTCCGCCTGCGCACGCCGACAGGCTGAGCGAGACGAGGATGACAATGGCCGCCGTGGAAATGCGCATGCTTTGATCCGTTTGTTTCTGACTAAGCTTCGGCGCCCTTCTTCAAGGGTCAATGCGCTGGTGTCAAAGCCCTTCGGGTGCTTCCAGCCCTTCATTGCGGAACGCCGCGACCGCCGTGTTGCGCAGCAGCACTGCGATTGTCATCGGGCCCACGCCTCCCGGTACGGGAGTGATGGCCCCTGCAATTTCGCTCGCCTCACCAAAAGCAACATCGCCAACGAGTCGGCCTTTTTCCGCGCCCGGCTCTGGCGGCAGGCGGTTGATGCCCACATCAATGACAGTCGCCCCCGGCTTGAGCCAGTCCTTGCCCACCATTTCCGGGCGGCCAACAGCGGCGACCACGATGTCTGCCCTTGCCACAACCGATTTGAGATCGCGGGTGCGGCTATGCGCGATCGTGACCGTCGCGTTCGCATCCAGCAGCAACTTCGCCATGGGCTTACCCACGATATTGGAGCGGCCGATCACCACAGCCTCCAGCCCGGACAGATCGCCCAGCCGATCAGCCAGCAGCATCATGCAACCCAGCGGCGTGCACGGAACAAAGCCCGATTGGCCCACTGAAAGACGCCCGGCATTGATCACGTGAAAGCCGTCGACATCCTTGTCAGGACTGATCGAGGCAATGATGCTTTGTTCGTCCAAATGGCCGGGAAGCGGCAATTGCACCAAAATGCCATCCACCGCCGGATCAGCATTCAGTTGCTCGACCAGTGCCAGAAGATCAGCCTCACTCGTATCAACGGGGAGGCGGTGCTCAAAGCTCTCCATATGCGCCGCAATGGTGGCCTTGCCCTTGCTGCGGACATAGACTTGGCTGGCAGCGTCTTCGCCCACCAGCACGACGGCAAGGCCGGGTTTGCGTCCGGCCTTGTCGGCAAAGTTCAATGCTGCTTCGCCCACACGCTCTCGCAACCGTGCGGCGAAGGCTTTTCCATCAATGCGAGTTGCGCTCATATATATCGGAATTCCACGATGATCCGCGAAAGCGCATACAGGATCAGCAGGAAAACCATAGGAGCAAAATCGATCTGGCCGGTGTCCGGCATCACGCGGCGAATTGGCCGCATCACCGGTTCGAACAGACGGTTGAGCGCATCATAGACAGCATAGACAAACTGGTTGCTGGGGCTGACGACGTTGAAGGCAAACAGCAGACCGATGATAATCCAGATGATTATCAACATGTTTGCCGTCTGGACGAGCATCAGCAAGATATCGATCAGTGCGTTCATCAAATAATCCTTGTTGGCCTTCCTAGCGTATTAGGGATGCAACACAGCTTTTTCCAGTGGCGTTTGTCGAAAGAAGCAATTGCTCTGCGATAAACCGCTTATCCCGCCCGCACCAGCGTACCTGCTCCGCTCGTGGTGAAGAATTCGAGCAGCATGGCATGCGGCACTCGTCCATCAAGGATAACCGCCGCCTCGCAGCCCGCCTCAACCGCGTTCACACATGTCTCAAGCTTGGGCACCATGCCGCCAGTGATGACTCCGTCCTCGCGCAGTTTGGCGATGGCCTTGGGGTCCAGATCGGTCAGCAGCTCGCCCTGCTTGCCCAAAACGCCGGGCACATCGGTCAGCAGGAACAGCCGCGCGGCACCCAATGCCGCTGCAATCGCCCCCGCCATCGTGTCTGCATTGATGTTGTAGGTCCGCCCATCCTCACCCGCCGCAATCGGCGCGATCACGGGGATCATGCCGGCAGCGACGGCGGTATCGATGACGCTGGTATCGACCGTGGCAGGCTCACCCACAAATCCAAGATCAACGACGCTTTCAATCAGGCTTTCAGGATCGCGCGTCGTGCGCAGGACTTTGCGCGCAGTTACAAGTCCGCCATCCTTGCCCGAGACGCCAATCGCCTTGCCACCCGCATTGGCGAGCCAGCCGACCAATTGCTTGTTGATCGCACCCGACAGAACCATCTCTGCAACCTTGGCTGTGGCCTCGTCGGTTACGCGCAGGCCATCGACAAAAGTGCTCTCCACGCCCAGCCGCCCGAGCATGTCTCCGATCTGCGGCCCACCCCCATGGACAACAACCGGGTTGATGCCGACAGCCTTGAGCAGCACGATATCCTCGGCAAAATCACGCGCGGCCCGCTCATCCCCCATTGCGTGCCCGCCATATTTCACGACGAAGGTGCGGCCCGCATAAGTCTGAAAGTAAGGCAGGGCCTCAATCAGGACTTCGGCTTTCTCATGGGCAGAGCGGCCCAGGATTGTCGTATCAGCAGGAGTGTTCACGCTGTCCTTCTCCATCAAGCGAGGGGGCGCGCCTAGCGGTTTGTCACCATTTAGGAAAGCGCTTCGCTTGTCTTGCCCATTGGGAGCATATCCTGTTTGGGATGCCTCTAATCGATTTTGCTCTTGGCACTGTAACCTTAGGTGTGTTCAATGCGAATCGCGTTTGGGGGCGCCTAAACACCGCGTCCTCCCGCCACGTTTGGACTAGGAGGAAACACTATGAACACATCACGTCTTTCCGGCTCGATCGCTCTTGCCGCCGCAGCTGGCCTCGCCGCAGCTTGTTCTGGCGGTGCCGACGCACCGACCGAAGCCGCTGAAGCTGGCACCGAAACCGTTGCCGCTGCCGAAGAAGCACCCAAGGAAAAGTGCTTCGGCGTCAGCCTCGCCGGTAAGAACGACTGCGCTGCAGGCCCGGGCACGAGCTGCGCCGGCACCAGCGTTGTCGACTATCAGGGCAATGCCTGGACCTATGTCGATGCCGGCACATGCGAGACCCTTGAACGCGGCGACACCGGCACGTTCGGTTCGCTGACCGAGATCGAAGAAGCCTGATCGCAGCTTCTCACCGAGTAGGAAAGGCCGTCAGGAGCGATCCTGGCGGCCTTTTTCTTTGCCCCTCCTCCTGCCCTTTTTCAGCCATCCGCATGGGAGTGGGCGCCAAGGCATGCTAAGCGATGAACTGCATGGCCCGCTTTCGTCCCCGTACACAACCCAGCACACAGCCGCGTCTGCGCACCCGGCGCTCTTCGCCACGCCGCTGGCTGCTGAGTTGGTGGAACCTCTGGCGGGTCCCTACCCTCGTCACTCTGGTCGCAGCCGGCTGGTGGTTCGGCGTGAAACCGATCACCGACGAGCAAGGCTGGGTCACAGTCGAACAGAACTTCAGCCTGTGCGGCGAAGGCCCGCGGACGCCCGGCTGCGTTGTCGATGGGGACACCGTGCGTATCGACACACAAGGCTCTCGTCCCCGCCGCATCCGCCTAACCGGCTTTGACGCGGCCGAACTGGACGGCGCCTGCAAGACCGAGCGCGCCCTCGCCCGGCAAGCCCGCGTGGCCCTCGCCGAGTGGCTGGCGCAAGGGCCGTTCGAGTGGAACGGTGCCGCTGACCCGCCCTATGACCAATATGGCCGCGAGCTTCGCCAGGTCCGCCGCATCCGCTCTGACGGGACCCGCGACTATCTCGCGCAGACCATGATCACCCGCGGATTGGCGAGCGATAATGGCTGGGGCAAAGAGCTTGCCGACTGGTGCGCCTGACCGCCAGCGCTGCTCCCAGCCCAGCAATGCGAGCCACCCGGCGACGCGCCCGCTTGCGGCTTCTCGCCACAGCGCGCGCTCGCAAGCTGGTCAACGGTCCGCTTGGAAGCGGGCGCTTGGGCAGGGCCTTTGCGCGTCTCACGCCGGCACCCTTTGATCATTCGCAGCCACCGGCGCGGACTTGAAGATGAATTGCGTCTCCGCATCCTCGATAATCGCTGCGATCTCATCAAGCAGGGCCAGCCGCTGACGGCGCAAGCGCGTCAGATAATTGTCCGAGGTCGACTCCACCTCGCACTCGATCCGGTGGATGGCGCGATTGAGCGTGTGATACCGCTCCGCCAGATTGTAAAAATGCGTATCAGCCAGCTTGAGCATATGCAGGACGCGAGCATCATGCGGGAATTGATCGTGCAGTTCGTGCGGCGTGTGGGCGGACATAATCATGCTCTCCTGTGGCGTTTGGAGACCCACTTTGCGCAGCCTTGACCGCCGGAGTCTTTGATGTGGGTCAATCCGCGCGGATCACTCACAATTGGGTTTGCGCGCGCGAAGTTGACAAAGTTGACACGCGCTCCAGTTGAGTTCTGACCGATTTCCTTCTCAAATAGAGCAACTTAGTGCGATTTTGCGAAGTTGACACTTTTCCAACAGAAATCGCCCGGCATTTGAGCCAATTTTGCCGCTAACCCGCTGAAGCCTCTCGCAAAGCATCGCCCGGCCCTAACATGACGGCGATGCTGTAGGAAAATGGGGGCTGTAGGAAAATGGGGGCTGTAGGAAAATGGGGCGCGCATTTCACTTGCAAAACAAAGTATTCATGGAGGTTTCACAGGCCCACGATACTTATCGGCCCGCAGGTTTTCAGAAGGCACAACTGGGGCACAACACTAGGCAGGGGCACAACACATGACGAAATCCGTTTCTTCACGTTCACGACGCAAAAGCCTCGCACTGGGCGCGCTCGCGCTGTTTGCGATTGGCGGCACCGGCACAGCCATCGCGCAAGGCGCGCTCAACGCCGACAGCCTCAAGGTCGACGGCCTCAATTACGAAACCGAGCTCAAAGCCATCTTCCTCGGCGATCTCGGCAATGCCCGGATCGAGCCTGAGAGCATGCGCTTCACCGGTTTGGTGGACAGCTATATCGAGGCCTATGCCCGGCAATGCGACAAATACCTGCCCACCAACAAGGTGGAGCTGACCGAGCAGGTCTGCACCGGCGAAACCGTGACCCGCAATGGCTTTGGCGTTGAGATCAACCGCTATTGCTCCTCGTGGCAGACCGTTGGGCGCGGGCTCTATGCTGATCCGGTTATTCTGAACGCCAATGGCAAGATCAAACAGCGGCTCTTCCCCGGCCAGATCGTCTCGATGATCGGCATCGACAAGAGCAGCAACCCGATCGAGGCGCAGCGGCAAATGGTCGATATCGTCCTGTCCTTTGGCGATGACATGCCGCGCCTGCTGAACACCAATGGCTGTGCCAGCGCGGCGACCAAGCGGCTGGAGGCCAATCTGGTCAAGATGGCGACCGGAGAGCGCGGCCTGAAACTGGCGAGCGGCGCGACCCTTGCCAGCACGCGCGAGGCATCAACAGGGGCGGCTTTCGTCGATTCCAATTACGGCAAGATGATCGACGAATTGATCGTCGAGAATTCGCGCGGCTGGATGTTCAACCGCTATGTCCAGGGCAGCACCAATGGCGTCTCCGTCACCCAACGCGACGGCGAGGGCCGCCCGGTAAGCATTTCGGCAAGCTACCGCTTCACGCAATTGGGTTCCCCGCAGCGCGGATCGGTGCGGCTGACGTTTGAGGACGGTCTGCCCAAATGCCTGTACTTCTTCGACGCCCCCAACACCTGCCGCCTCCCCAGCCGCCGGATCATGACGGCGTATGAGAAGGGCGAGTATCGGTGAGGTCAGTGGGGGGTGGCTGGTGAGGCGGGTGCTCACCCGCTTTAGGCGGTGAAAAGGCTCCCCCGCTTGCGGGTGGGGCCGGGGGTGGGCAAAAACAACCTATGGCCAACTGGAAACCCCGCAATACAGCGCGCGCTAAGCCTTTGCGCAGCCAAGCGACACCGGCAGAGAAGGCGCTCTGGCAACACCTCTCGCGCAGCCAGCTCGGCGCAAAGTTCAGCCGCCAAATGCCAATTGGCCCCTACTTCGCCGATTTCCTTTGCCGCGAGCTAAGTCTGGTAATCGAGCTGGACGGGCACAGCCATGACGTTGCCCCAGAGCGCGATGTGGTGCGCGACCAGTGGCTGAGCGAGAACGGCTACCCGGTGCTGCGCTTTAGCAACGCTGACGTGCGCGCAAATGTAGAAGGCGTGGTGTCGACGATCAGCGCAGAGGTAGAACGTCTGCTCGACAAACTCCCTCCCGCTCGCGGGAGAGACAGCGAGACTTAGCTGCGAAGCGGCTTAGTCGCAGCAGGGTGGGGGAAGTGAGGGCAGGCAATGGTGTGCCAGACCCACCCCTAACCCCTCCCGCCTGCGGGAGGGGGACGAAGAACAGCAGAATGTAACGTAAACGAGCAACCGGGTGAAATTATTGCGAGTACATCATTAGATAGCCGATCCTTGCAGCAGTGATAAAAAACACGACAGTTGAAAATATGGTGTATACAAGAGGAAATCCCGTCTCGTACCTTAGAAAAAATTTGCGCCGGTCTTCGTCAAAAATTGTCGATAGGGTCTGCAGTGATTGGTTAATCACTCTTATTTCTTTGGTAGCCTCATCTATTACTGGCGATACCTCAACCTCTCGCTCTTCGAATTCGAGAGGTGGTAATTCGGTATAAGCTAACCGGTACAGCAAATTATCGTTGTTATCCGAATAATCGGTCAATTGTCTTAATTCTTCCAAAGCTTGGAATAGCTCGGCGTGTTGAATGTGGTTTAGAATGTATTCGTCAATGTCACCCGTGTCGATCAATCTAGCGTCCTTGATTTGCTCAAGCCCTTTACCTATAATTTCCTTCGATTTTTGGGATATTCTTCTTTCGTGCTTTAGAATTTCTTCTCTTGCATATATTAGCCGAGGCTCGAACTTCTTATATTTTTCCCCGAAGACTTCGTAGTCTTGAAGGCGAGATTCACGAGCGCTGAACCACTCTCGCAGTGCCTTCTCAACCTCATCGGATTTCGCCGCAATGCTATCATAGCCTTGGGACACTACGCCTTCGGACTGGGTGAGAATAGCGACCGTGGAATACTCCCGAAATCCGTAATAGAAATACCACGAAGCCAATAATGAAAATAATGCAACAATTTCAGGGCTCAGGCTTATGAAACCGAGGTAAGGAATTACTCCTAAGTCCTTAGAATCCGTAGGAGTTATTAATAGTGAAACGCATACAACAGTCGTTATTGAGGAGGAAGCGAGCACATTTCGTCGGGTGACACGAAACTGCTCATCAACCTTGATGGTTTTAACCTCAGCGCTTGCGCTGTCGTCACCATCAACCACTCAAATCACTCCGCCGCTTCGACCCCAAACATATCCGGCCCGTCATTCACCGCTGCTTCTTCGCCCGGGGCCTTGGCCTTCTGGCGTTTGTCGAAGCTGGACCATACCGTGTTCCAGTCGCCGCGTGTGGCTCCCTTTGAGTACTCGGTTGCGCGGGTTTCGAAGAAGTTGGCGTGCTCCACTCCGTTCAGCAGCGGGGTCAGCCAGGGCAGCGGGTGGTCTTCGATCAGGTAGATCGGATCAAGGTGCAGCTGCTTCAGGCGCCAGTCGGCGATGTAGCGGATGTACTTCTTGATATCCTTCGCCGTCATCCCTTCGACCGGGCCCATCTCGAAAGCGAGGTCGATGAACGCATCTTCGAGGCGCACCGTCTTTTGGCAGATGTCGATGATGTCTTCCTTCACCGCCTTGGTCAGGCAGTCGCGCTCGGCGCAGAAGGTGTGGAACATCTTGATGATGCCTTCGCAGTGGAGCGATTCGTCCCGCACTGACCAGCTGACGATCTGGCCCATGCCCTTCATCTTGTTATTGCGCGGGAAGTTCATCAGCATCGCGAAGCTGGCGAACAGCTGAAGCCCCTCGGTAAAGCCGCCGAACATGGCGAGCGTGCGGGCAATGTCCTCGTCGGTGTCGACGCTGAACTGGTGCATGTAATTGTGCTTGTCGGCCATCTCCTCATAATCGAGGAAGGCTGAGTATTCACTCTCGGGCATGCCGATCGTGTCGAGCAGGTGCGAATAAGCGGCGATGTGCACCGTCTCCATATTGGAGAAGGCGGCGAGCATCATCTTGATCTCGGTCGGCTTGAAGACGCGGCCATATTTGTCGTGGTAGCAATCCTGCACCTCGACATCGGCCTGCGTGAAGAAGCGGAAGATCTGGGTGAGCAGGTTGCGCTCTGATTCGGTGAGGTTCTGCGCCCAGTCGCGGCAATCCTCGCCCAGAGGCACTTCCTCGGGCATCCAGTGGATCTGCTGCTGGCGTTTCCAGAAGTCGTAGGCCCAAGGGTATTCGAACGGCTTGTATGTGTTCCGGGCTTCTAGCAACGACATCTTGTGTATCCCTGTCTTCGTGGTGGCTGACCTATATAGGGAATCAAACTACGCAGCGACAGGCAAGCAGGTATGATTCGCGGGGGATAGACCGTGCAAAATCTGAGTCGAATGGAAGGCGGGGATAACTCGCATGCGCGCACTGCACCGTCTTAACGTGTATCGCGCGCAACTGGCTGGGCGCTGACCCAGTGGGCGGGCTATTCGCGCGCTTTCTTCGATCCGAAAAAGCTGCCTCCGCCCAGAACGGTGATGCCGAGGAAGAAGCCGAAATCGTACCACCCGCCTTTATTGGGCACGGCGTAAACCGCGATGCTGTCCGAAAACAGCGAGCCGATCCACGACCAGGGGAAGATAAATCCGTGCCACAGCCCCCACAGAAAGCCGGGCGCTTCGGGAGCGCTGCTGACGCCTGCATCGATCTGGCGCGCACAGGCGGAGACCAGCAATGCCAGCGCTGCGGCTGAGACAACATGAGCGATCCGGCGCGCGCGCATTACCCGACCGAGCTGGCGATGATGATCAGGCAGGCGGGCAAGAACATCGAGACCATCGCGATGTGGATCATGGCCGCATTGCGCGCATGCCCTTCCTGATCGCGCCGCAATTCGCGGATGGCGTTGAACCCGAAAACCAGCGACATCACGAGCCCAAAAATCCCGGCCCAAAACGGCAAACCCATAAACCCACTCCCTTCGCCACAGCGCTCACGGCGCAATACCGTCAGGGCATTATGACAGAATGGGCTGTCAAGTTCCACAGGGCTGCGCCAGAGCGCCAGATGAAGCGCACGATTGGGGCGTGTCAGACGAAACGGCGCATGGGGGTTTGCGAAGGTACGTGATGCGCAGGCTGCTGGTCAGCTTGGCTCCCCAACTGCCTCTCGTTCTGCCGCTCGGTCAGCGGGGCCTTCAACTCCTCCAACTCGCCTTCGCACAGTCCGGCAAGGATATGTGTGGGCAGTGCGCGGGTAAATTCCAGGCCCACGCGCGTGCTTTGTCGCCAGGCGACCTCGGCGCGAAAAGGACCGGCATCTCCAATGGTAAGCTCGACATATTCGCCCAGACGCAGCCGCCCCGGCATGTCATCCACGCGGCATCCGCCAAAGGAGATGTCCTCAAATTCCACCTCGCACTCGATACCGCGCGCCGTCCGATAGGACCCGGTGGCTTTGGTGGCGAGGCGTTTGGATTTGCGATCTTTCATGGCGCGGTCAGGAATAGGCGCGCGCCTCTTGCCAAGCGGTGGCGCGAGCCTTGCCGAAGAACCCTTAAGGGCAAATACGAGGGGTGCTAGTCAGCCTTTGACGGCGATCTGCGGGCGCGCCTTATAGCACGCGGCGCACAGGGAAGCGGGTGACCTCGGTGCTCGACGCCATGCGCGCAGCGTCCCAATTGCCTTGCGAAAGCAGCGTGAAGACCCGGGTGCTCAATGGCTTCACAAATTCGAGGCCCACGCGGTCCCCCTGCCGCCACGCGACTTCGGCGTGATGCGGGCCGGTGCCTGCAATGAACAGCTTGACCAGCGCGCCCAGTTCCATGCCGTGACGCGGATCATCAACCCGGCACCCGCCCTCTGACAGGTCATCAAACCGGATGTCCCACGAAAAGCCGCGCGGGCTTTTGCAGGACCCGGTCACGCTGGTGCGGACACGAGGGGATCGACGAGCCTTCATGACACAATAGGTAATAGCTGCAATTGGTTAAGGGAGCGCGAAGCGGGTGTGTTTGGGCGCGGTCACCGCATCCTAAAAGCGTCAGGTGCGGGGCTGCGCCAACTGCCAGGCCAGTGCCAAAGCCGCCCATGTAATGATCATCATGGCGGTGCTGGCCAAGGCGGTCTCGATTGCTCGGTCCCCGCGCAGTACCATGTCGACATTGACGAGCAGAAACTGAGCTCCGCCTAGCGCCAGCGCCGCGCGCCAAGGGCTGGCCATACGCCCCGCCACCCAAGCAAACAGAGCGACCATCGCGCTAACGTAAACGCCGAAACCGATCAGCGGGTGGACCGGTGCTTCGGGCGGTGGCGGGACATCAGCGTAGGGTTGGAACAGCGCAAAAACGAGCAACAGGTTGGACAGCCCGAACGCCATCCAACCTGCTATAATTGCTCGCCAGTTCCAATCCTTCACTGATCAGACCTGCATCGCCACGATGGCAAAAATCATGAGAAATGCCGGGGCGGCCAGCATTTGAAACCAACCAATGCGGTTGAGTTGCTCAACCGACAGCTCGCTGCCTTGAATGGGTTGCCCGAACAGTTTCCAACCAGCGAACGGATTGGAGGTCATGCGCGAAAACCTCCAACCGTTCAGAAAAACGCCAAGATTAATAACGGCGGCAAATCCGATGGAGATCGCGATATCCAATGCAGCCCCCCTTGGCGTTCAGATCACTGGCAGCTCAGACATTCTTCGTAGTCGGTCTGCTCACCCGCGCTGGCGCTCAGTTCGATCTTGAGCTTTTCGTCGGTGTTGTCGGCTTCGACGCCGCCGGCAAAGCCTGCGCGCTGGACCGACTTTGAGCGGAGGTAATAGAGCGACTTGATGCCTTTCTCCCATGCCTGGAAGTGCAGCATCATCAGGTCCCACTTGTCGACATCGGCCGGGATGAACAGGTTAAGCGACTGCGCCTGATCGATGTAGGGCGCGCGGTCAGCGGCAAATTCAAGCAGCCAGCGCTGGTCGATTTCAAAGCTGGTCTTGAAGCTCGCCTTCTCTTCCGCGCTCAGGAAATCGAGGTGCTGGACGCTGCCGCCATTTTCGAGGATCGAGTTCCAGACATTGTTGGAATTCTTCGATTTCTTGTCGAAGATCTTTTCCAGATACGGGTTCTTGACCACGAAGCTGCCCGACAATGTCTTGTGCGTGTAGATATTGGCCGGGATCGGTTCGATGCAGGCAGACGTGCCGCCGCAGATGATCGAGATCGACGCGGTCGGCGCGATTGCCATCTTACAGCTGAAACGCTCCATCGCGCCCATTTCAGCGGCGTCGGGGCACGGCCCACGCTCTTGCGCCAGCAGCATGGAAGCTTCGGATGCCTTGGCCTGAATGTGCTGGAACATCTTCATGTTGTGCGCCTTGGCCATGGCGCTTTCAAAGCCGAGACCTTTTTGCTGCAGGAAGGAGTGGAAGCCCATGACCCCCAGACCCACGCTGCGCTCACGCTCAGCGGAATATTTGGCGCGTGCCATTTCATCGGGAGCGCGGTCGATATAGTCCTGCAGCACGTTGTCGAGGAAGCGCATCACGTCCTCGATGAACCTCTTGTCGCCGTTCCACTCATCCCACTTTTCAAGATTGAGCGAAGACAGGCAGCACACAGCGGTGCGATCATTGCCGAGGTGGTCGATACCGGTCGGCAGCGTGATTTCCGAACACAGGTTGGAGGTCGAGACCTTGAGGCCCAGATCGCGGTGATGCTTGGGCATCATGCGGTTCACGGTGTCGTTGAAGACGATGTAAGGCTCACCCGTTGCAAGCCGGGTTTCAACCAGCTTCTGGAACAGCGAACGTGCATCGACATCGCCGCGCACTTCGCCGGTCTTGGGTGATTTCAGCTCAAAGCGATCGCCATTGCGCACCGCTTCCATAAACTCATCGGTCAGCAGAACACCGTGGTGCAGGTTCAGCGCCTTGCGGTTGAAGTCTCCACTAGGTTTACGGATTTCGAGGAATTCCTCGATCTCGGGGTGCGAGACGTCGAGATAGCACGCCGCCGAGCCACGCCGCAGCGAGCCTTGCGAGATCGCCAGCGTCAGCGAATCCATCACGCGCACAAACGGGATGATGCCGCTGGTCTTGCCGTTGAGGCCCACCGGCTCTCCAATGCCGCGCACATTGCCCCAATAGGTGCCGATGCCGCCGCCTTTGGAAGCGAGCCAGACATTCTCGTTCCAGGTGCCAACAATCCCGCCAAGGCTGTCCTCAACCGAGTTCAAATAGCAGCTGATCGGTAGGCCGCGATTGGTGCCGCCATTCGACAGGACGGGCGTTGCGGGCATGAACCACAGGTTCGAGATGTAGTCATACAGGCGCTGAGCGTGCTCGGCATCATCGGCATAGGCGTCCGCGACGCGCGCAAAGAGATCCTGATAATTCTCTCCGGGCAGGAGATAGCGATCGGTCAGCGTTTCCTTGCCAAATTCGGTGAGGTTCGCATCGCGCGATGTGTCGATCTGTACGTCGAAACGGCGATCATTGACCTTCTTGCTATCAGGAGTGGCAGCTTCCTTGGCAGCAAGAAGGTCAATGATCGCCGTTTCGACGTACAGATCGACACATCGCGCGATGCG
>JBCBMN010000047.1:0-18916 GCA_039822745.1 Pseudomonadota bacterium
CGATCCACGGGTCGTTTACGGCTTTTGGCGCGGAGAAATTGGTGGCCCCTCAATCCAGCGCTATGCCTTCACCGGGCAGAATGTCGACACGCTCTTGTCGGTAGGAGCCGAGGAATTCGTCAATTCGTTGCGCGGGATCGAGTCTTATGGCGGTGCGCTGCGGATCAGCCAGATCTACGAAGAAGCACAGCCATTCTATTTCGACAGCGATGACGCTCTGCGCGGCCACTTGGCAGCCTTTGCGCGCGACGACGTGAAGGCGCTGATCAACGGGCAGGATCGCATCGCCTATAATAGCTATGAAAGCGCCATCGCCGATTTGGTCTTTGGCAAGAGCGACCCGGGCATCACCTCGGTATGTCGATTTGGTGGAGACGGGGGGGCTCTGCCGGATTTTACCGCTGGATTCTCGATTTTGACGAACTGCACACTTCAACCCGGCATTACCGATCGCGCGGCCTTGCGTCTGATGCAGGAGCGGGATCTCAAGCTCGCCAAAGCCTATAGGCGCGGTATCCGCACGGGCAGTGTCATCGTCGGAGGTGCCGAAGGCGAAGGCGTCAAGGAAGTGGAATAAGCATAAGGGCGCGCAAGCGAGCACGTGATCACTACAAGGCCGGCATGCGGTCCGCTTTAACCCGGCCGCTCCAACCTGCCGGGGCCACCGCCCCTTTCACCGCGCGCACCGCTGGATTGCAGCAGCCTTTGCCAGACGCTCCGGATAGAGTTAAGTCATAGCCCAGACCTTGGACCAAACTGACCTGTATTGGGCTGACTACACGTGCCACACCCGCAAAATTTGCTCCCGCCAAGGGTCCTGGCGACTGATTCCGGGTTCACCCCCGCATGAGCGCGCGCCAGATTGGCCTTATCCTTGGGCCGCTTGTCTTTGCCCTCACCGCCGTCACCGCGCCGCCCGAAGGGATGAGCGCGCAAGGCTGGCTGGTTGCGGGGCTGGTCGTGTGGATGGCGTCCTGGTGGATCACCGAGGCGGTGCCCTTGACCGTGACCGGCCTGCTTCCCTTCCTTTGTCTGCCTTTGAGCGGAGTGATGAATGCGCGCGAGACGGCGAGCACCTATTACGCGCCGATCCTGTTTCTGCTGCTGGGCGGGGCTTTCATTGCGCTGGCGATTGAGCGCACGGGTCTCCATCGCCGCCTGAGCCTCGCCATACTGCGCGTAGTCGGGTCAGGCGGCGGGCAGACCCGGCTGCTGCTGGCTTTCATGATTTCGGCAGCGGTGCTTTCCATGCTGATCTCCAACACCTCCACGACGCTGATCATGATGCCGATGGCGCTGGCTGTGATTGCTGGCGGCGTGTCGGTGACAGATGGCGGGGAAGGCGAAGGCCATATCGAGAAGGACGGGCTAGCCGGAGCCCTCCCCATGGGCATTGCCTTCGCGGCCTCCATTGGCGGGCTGGGCACAATCGTAGGCTCGCCGACCAATGGCATTGCGGTGCAATTGCTCGACGACATGATCGGGTTTGAAATCAGCTTTGCGCAATGGATGCTGTTCGGACTGCCCGTGGTGATCCTGGGAGTGCCGCTTGCCGCTGCCATCATTGCCTGGGTGCAGAGGGTAAAGTCTCACCCCTTCGACATTGATAGCGCGCGGCAGGCCATTGATGATGCGTCTGCGTGGTCCTCTGCCGAAAAGCGGCTTGTGCCGATTGTCGCCATCACCTTTGCGCTGTGGATGACCCGGCTGTGGGTCTCTCCCTATTTGCCAGAGAAAAGCTGGACCGACGGGACCATCGCGATCATCGCCAGCCTAGCGCTGTTTCTGATGCCCGACGGAACCGGTCGTCCGCTGCTCAAATGGGAGGAAGCCAATCGCGCGCCCTGGGGCATTATCCTGATGTTTGGCGGTGGGCTGGCGCTGGCGGCTGGAATGGACGCATCGGGTCTGGCCAAGTGGCTGGGCGAGGCTCTGCTGCCGCTCGAAGTCTTCCCGCTGATTGTCATCACGCTGGCTGTGGTGGCGATGATCATTCTGGTCACCGAATTTGCGAGCAACGTCGCCACCGCTTCCGGGATCATTCCGGTGGTCGCCAGCCTCGCGGCAGCGCTTGGCCTTGGAGAAGATGCCGTGCTCCTCGCCATGCCCGCAGCGCTCGCGGCGAGTTGGGGCTTCATCCTGCCGGCTGGCACTGGCCCGAACGCGATTGCCTGGGCCACCGGGCGCCTGCGGATCGAACGGCTCGCAATCGCGGGCCTGCTGCTCGATCTCTTTGGAGCGGTGATGATTATCGCGGTAGTGTGGGCGATCGCGGCGATCACATAGTCAGACGATGCAAATCACGGGAATTCATCGACCTGACAGCTTTGTATTGCTAATGTCGCACACTGCGGTGGGGATTAATCAGTGAGGTTACATGACGCATAGAACACTTGCGCTTTCTGCTCTTGTATCGCCGCTGGTCCTATCCTTCGCTTCGCCTGTGCTGGCCTCTCCTTATGATGTCCAATCCGCAAACAGTGCGGTTCTGCAAGACCAAGGCGATGAGAGGCTTTCCCAGTTTACGCCGCGCACCACCAATCGCGACGACAAGATCGACTATTCGATCTGGGGCGTAGCGCTCAAAAGCATGGTTATCGGCCTTGGCCCTTCCACACGCCAGGGCGCCCGGCGTCCAGATGGTTATCTGGGCACCCGCATCTTTCGTGGGCACAAATCGCGCCTTCGGCTGGAAGGGTCGCGCATCGCCTATTCGTTCTTCAATGATGACGTCACGGCGTCCTTGACCGAATATCGCCAGGACCTTGAGCGGGTCGGGACGGACCTCGACATCCCAAGCCTTTCGCGCAATGAGCAGCTGGCCTATTGGCTGAACCTGCACAATGTCGCGATGATCGAACAGATCGCGGTGAACTACCCGCAGGTCATTCCATCAGAGATCGAAATTGATGGCGCTTTATTGGATGAAGCCCGCTTCCTTGAAGTCGATGGGACCAAACTGAGCCTGAGAGATATTCGCGAGCGTATCGTTTACCCGAATTGGTCCGATCCGCGCGTCATCTACGGTTTCTTCCGCGGCGACATTGGAGGGCCAATGATCCAGCCGGAGGAGTTCAACGCGCGCAACCTCGATTTTATGCTGAGCGATAACGCCGTGGAGTTCATCAATTCCCTGCGCGGGACTGAGCGTCGGGGCAAAACCCTACATGTTTCAAAGCTGTATGAAGAAGCCGCACAATTCTATTTCCCGGATCTGCAGAATGATCTGAAACCCCACCTCGCCGAATTCGCCGAAGAAGAGGTGACGCAGCATCTGGAAAAGTCCGACTTTATCAGACCGACAATTTATGAGGATGACATCGCCGATCTTGCCCGCGGGCAGAAGCAGCCTGTCCTGGCGATTCTGGCCGGTGGCAGGACGCGGTATCCTCCCAACCTCGTCCGCTTTTTGGGCGAACGTCAGAAAAAATTCCAGGAACTGCGAATTGATGGTACACCCGTCTGGACGATCCGCTTGATCCCGATGGACCTGCCCGGCCAGCCCTCAACCATCCCTGAAATCGAATAGCCTCAAGCAACGTTCATCCCCGTTTTTTGTGTGCCGCTCGCGCGTGTCGCTGGTTGCAAATGCAACCATCTCTGAGTAATTTGCGCGAGGGACGGGACCCGGGGGAGAAGCGCTTCTGCGGAGGTTAGAAGCGGGCGCCAACTGGTCGCACTGGGGAGCAATTGGCCCCGATTTACCCCTGCCTTCCTGGGGGTGCTTTGACAGGAGGGCAACGCGCCATGTCTGACGCGCCAGTAGACCAGAATTCCGCAACCGAAACGCCAACCCCGCGCCGCAAGCCAAAGCCGGAGAAAACTTCAATCGGCGGGCGCGAGCTTAGCCCGGCCACTCTTATGATGGGCCACGGATTTGACCCGGCTTTGTCCGAAGGCTCGCTCAAGGCGCCGATCTTCCTAACCTCAACTTTCGCGTTCGAGAACGCGGCGGCGGGCAAGCGCCACTTTGAAGGCATCACCGGCAAACGCGCAGGCGGTGCAGAGGGCCTCGTCTATTCGCGCTTTAACGGGCCCAATCAGGAAATCCTCGAAGATCGGCTCGCCATTTGGGACGGGGCGGAGGACGCGCTGACATTCTCCAGCGGCATGACGGCGATCTGCATCCTGATGATGGCCTATGCCAGCGCAGGCGATGTGATCGTTCACTCCGGCCCGCTCTACGCCGCGAGTGAGGGATTTGTCGCCAAAGTCCTCTCCAAGTTCGGCGTAACCTATGTCGATTTCCCCGCAGGCGCTTCGCCGGAAGAGCTTCACACAATCATCACCAAGGCCAAGCATCAGGCCGATGCAAACGGCGGCAAGGTCGCGATGATCTACCTCGAAAGCCCTGCCAACCCTACCAATGCGCTGGTCGATATCGAAGCTGTCAAACAGGTGCGTGATGCCGCCCTCGATCCCTCCGCGACGCCTATTGCGATTGACAATACGTTCCTCGGGCCCCTGTGGCAGCGTCCGCTCGATCATGGCGCGGATATCGTCGCCTATTCGCTGACCAAATATGTCGGCGGGCATTCGGATCTTGTCGCGGGCTCTATCGGGGGCGCGAAGCACTGGATGGACCCTGTGCGTGCGCTGCGCAACACGATGGGCGGGATTGTCGATCCCAACACGGCGTGGATGCTGCTGCGCTCGCTGGAAACCGTTGAACTGCGAATGCAGCGCGCGGGCGAGAACGCGGCCAAGGTCTGCGCTTTCCTGCGCGACCACCCGAAAGTGACGGGGCTGGGATATCTCGGCTTTATCGATGATCCGCGCCAGCAGGACATCTATGACCGGCATTGCAAGGGCGCGGGCAGCACGTTCAGCGTCTTCCTGAAAGGCGGCGAGGCGGAATGTTTCCGCTTCCTCGACAACCTCCAAATCGCCAAACTTGCAGTCAGCCTCGGCGGGACGGAGACGCTCGCCAGCCACCCCGCTTCGATGACGCATCTGTCCGTGCCCGATGAACGCAAGGCGGCGCTCGGCATCACTGACAGCCTTGTGCGCATCAGTATCGGGATCGAGGATGCAGGCGATCTGATCGCGGACTTCGAACAGGCGCTTGAATACGTCTGAAATCCAGACTAACAATGATGCGCTGACAGCTTGGCGTGGAACACCTCCCCGCTTCAGGCACCAGTCGAAGCGCAAGAGGGAGACCTGCCATGAGTTCTGAAGCAAGCACCGACACACGCAAGCCCGTCTGTCTTGTTCTGGGCGCGGGCGCTGGGATTGGCGGCAATGCTGCGGCGCGCTTTGCTGCGGGCGGCTATCACGCAGTCCTTGCGCGGAGATCGGACCAGGAGGGCCTCAACCGCATGGTCGGCGAGATCGAAGCAGCCGGTGGAAGCGCGACGGGCGTGATCGTCAACGCGGTGGAAGACGGCACGATCGAGGAGTTGGTCGAAAGCATCGAGCGCGATATCGGCCCCATCGAAGTCGCGGTGTACAATCTGGGCGCGCAAATCGGGACGCGCGATCTGCTTGATACGCCGCACCGCACCTTTGAACTGGGTTGGCGCATGGGCTGTTTTGGCCTGTTCCGTCTGGCACATGCAGCGCTGCCCGCCATGGTCGAGCGTGGCAAGGGGACGCTGCTCGTCACTTCCGCCACCGCAGCTGTGCGCGGCAATGCCGGGCAGCACAGCCATGCCGCCGCAATTGGTGGTCGCCGGATGCTGTGTCAGACGCTCAACGCCGAGTTCGCACCCAAGGGCATTCACGTCAGCCACGTTGTCGTCGATGGCTCAGTCGATGCGCCGGACACGCTGGGCAAGCTGCTGGGCGACAAGTTCGAAGCCTATAAGGCGATGAAGGGCGATGACGGAGTGATCGATCCGTCCATGCTGGCAGAGACCTACTGGCATCTGGCGCATCAACACCGCAGCTGCTGGAGCTTTGAAGTCGATGTGCGCCCATGGACCGATGTGCCGTGGTGGAATGACAATCCCTCGCAGGCAATCAGGACCTCGGCGGCGAAGCCACGAGCGGATTAGAAGTTCAGCTTAGCCAGCGATTCGCGCCGGGCTGCGTCCAGTTCGGCATCGGCCAGCTTGCCCGCTTGCGCGTCGAAATTCTCGCCAAAGCTGGGTACACTGAGCGTGCCGACAACTTCGCCGCCGAAGCGCGGGGCTGCGGCGCTCGCGATTTCCATCACGCCCTTGCCCCCACGTCCACCGGGCGAGGTTGAGAGCAGCACCATCGGCTTTGACTGCCACACATCGCGCCCCAATCGGCTGCACCAGTCGAACAGGTTCTTGAAGGCAGCCGTGTAATTGCCGTTATGCTCGGCAAAGGAGATGATGATCGCATCGGCGGCGGCAATGCGCGCGAGGAAATCATGTGCCAATTGCGGAATGCCGCTCTCTTCCTCGCGGTCCGAGCGGTAGAGCGGCATTTCGAAATCATGGATGTCGAGCGCGTCGATCTCGACACCTTCGACCTGCTCGGCCACGAGGCCGGCGGCATAATGCGCGAGCTTGCGATTGATGGACTTTGAAGAATTGCTTGCGGCAAAGGCTAATAGAAGCATGGGGTAAATCCTCTCGCTTGCCCGGCAGCAGGCCTGCTAACCGCGCCATTCGCGGCGTTCTTCCGCCACACGCAGAACGTCATAGGCGACCTGAAGTTTCTGAAACTCCTTGGCCGCCTCCTTGTCACCCGGCTTGACGTCGGGATGCACTTCCTTGGCGCGCGCACGATAGGCTTTCTTGATCGTGGCGAAATCGGCGTCCGCTTCCAGATCGAGCACTTCGAGCGCGCGCATCTCATCGGCGCTGCGCGATCCGTCACCCGATCCGGCCCAGCCATAATGCGAAGCCTCGGCATAGCCTGCATTCTCGCTGCGCTCAGCCTTGGCGCGTTCCTCTTTCTCGGCCTTGTCGAGCCCTTCGAAGTAATCCCATTTGGAATTGTATTCGGCGGCGTGCTTTTGACAGAAATACCAGCGGTCCGGGCTGTTGGGTGCCTTGGGCGCGGGACAGTCACCCGGCTCATCACAGCCATGACGGTCGCAAATGCGCACGTTCACCGCCTCGCGCGCATCCTCATAGCCACGCCAGCGCGGGAAGCCCCAGTCGTTGGATCGGCGCGCCTTAGGCATGGCAGCGTGAGAAAATGGCGTTGGTCGAGTGCATTTCACTTCTTACCTACTGGCACTGGCACCAGATTGGAACCGTGCTGAGGTCTTGGAACGCATCGCTGGGCAGATTGTTCAGCAAGACAGAAACCAAACAACGCGCGCCGCCACAAACGGCGCAGGCAGGACACACTTCGAATGAGCCCGCAACTGACCTATTCCAGCATGATCTCAGCGCTCGCGGCGGGCTGGCTGTGCGTGGTCAGCGCTCCGGGAATGCTCTTGTCAGGCCCGCTAGGCCTGTAAAGCGAAGGGGCGGAAGCCTCTTGCCCCCGCCCCTCCTGCATCAGATCAATTGACGACGATGCTCGCAGCGCGGCGGTTCTTGGCCCATGCCGCCGCGTTCGATGCGAGCGCTACCGGGCGCTCCTTGCCGTAGCTGAGCGTCGTAATACGCTCAGCAGCAATGCCGAGGCTGACCAGGTAGTTCTTCGCAGAATTCGCACGACGCTCACCCAAAGCAAGGTTGTATTCGCGCGTGCCGCGTTCATCGGCGTGGCCTTCAACGGTGAAGGTCAGAGCCGGATAACGAAGGAAGTACTGCGCCTGTGCCTGAAGCGCAGCGGCGTCAGCGCTGTCGATGTTGAAGCGATCCGTCTCGAAATAGATGATGGCCGACGAACCCACAGCATTCTGGAAATGCTGCTGCGTGCCCAGAACGGGGCCGGTTGGGGTCGGCAGCGATTCCGGTAGTTGCGAGGGCGGAGCCGGAGGCGCAGGGCGAGCGGCCGGTGGCGGTGCTGGCGGCAGTTCTTCGGGTGGCTCTTTAGAGCAAGCCGCGATGGTGCTTACCCCGGCGAGCAGCAGCGTGATCCTAACGGTTGTGTTCATGGCGGTTCCTTTCACTCGAAGATTACGGTCATATGTGGCGGGCAATTGTGTCTGCGTTTTGACACAGGTGTTTCAATACTTGGCAGTCGCAACGTAAAAGTCCCCAATCTATTCTCAAGGGCGAATGGGCCCCCATGCCGGATCAGAGGCATCAACAGGTGTGGGCAGACGGCGTTCATTGCGGCCTGTCAGATCGACTTGCCACAAAGCCGAGCGGCCCGAATTGCGTGTTGTGCGGAAGAATTGAATGATGCGGCCATTGGGTGCCCATGTTGGGGCCTCATCCTGCCATCCGTTTGTAAGCACCTTAAGGTTGCGCCCCGCTGGCGTCATGACAGCAACATTGAAGTCTCCCGCGATGCGCGTGAAGGCAATCTGATCGCCGCGCGGGCTCCATTCGGGCGTAGCACAGCGCCCGCCAAAAAAGGTGATGCGCTTCTGATTGCTGCCATCAGCGTCCATGACATAGCATTGCTGGGAGCCTGACCGGTCGCTTTCGAACACGATCTTGCTGCCATCGGGCGAATAGCTCCCGCCGATATTAATCCCCGGCGTGCTGGTCAGACGCACGCTGCGTCCGCCCGTCACCGGAACGCGATAAATATCGGTATTGCCCGCAATCGACATCGAATAGAGGATCGTCTTGCCATCCGGAGACCAGCGCGGCGCCAGCGTCGGATTGCGGTTCTCGGTCACCAGAGTCTGTTTGCCTCTGCCGATATCATAGACATAGATGCGCGGATTTCCGTCGACATAGGACAGGTAGAGGATCTTGGAATAATCAGGTGAGTAGCGCGGCGTCAGCGCCGTCGCGCTGCCCAAGGTCAGGAAGCGGTGGTTCGCGCCATCGCTATCCATCACGGCCAGCCGCTTGACCCGTGCATCCTTGGGGCCGGTTTCCGCAATATAGGCGATGCGGCTGTCAAAGAACGGATCTTCGCCGGTCAGCCGCGCATAGATCAGGTCAGAACATTTGTGCGCCGCGCGCCGCCAGTCAGCCGGGCGAACGACATAGCCTTCGCGGATCAATTCGTCCTGCAGCGCCACGTCATACAGATAGCAGCCTACAACAATGCGATCATCGCTGCGCGCGCGGACATAGCCGTGAACAAGCATCTCTGCCCCGCGCGAACTCCAGCTGCTCCAATTGGGGGAGGTGATCTGCCCAAAAGACGGCTTTGGCAAAGTGTCCGGCCCGGTTGGCTTGAATAGGCCGTTATTGCGCAGATTGGCAGTGATGACCCGGGCCACCTCACGCCCCAGAGCAGCGGTCCCATCCGCATTGGCAGGGGTCGCCCGGTTGCGGTCCGTCGCGAAGGACGGGATCGCCACGCCCAGATCCTGCCAGTCGCTTTCATCGGTGACGGTGCCGCGCAGCGGGCCATCATCCTCTAACTCTTCGCCTTCAATGGAAAGAGCTTCGACATCGCCGCCTTCGGCCAGAGGCTCTCCCAGATCCTGATCCTGATCCTGAGAGAGAGCCGGAGCGGCGAATGCAAGCGCGAATGCGGAGAATAGGACAAGGTTGCGTTTCATTTAGAGCCTTCTGTCGAATTGCCATTCGAGATCGTCCCAGCGACTATAGAACTGATCTGGCAAGTTGAAAGGCGCTGCCCGACGAACGGCACGAATGGCGCGCTCGCAGTGCAAGGCAGCTTGGGGGCGATTGCTGTTGGTCACGCTGCTCGGGACGTTGCGGCAGGTCGGGTTCCCTTTGAGAGATCCGTCGGGATTAAGCTTCCACGATACGATGGAGACAAGCTTTTCGGCATCCACCCCGATGGGCGCGCTCCAGTTCGGGCGCAATTGGCGGGTGATGGACGAGGAGAGTGCGGCGCGCTCCCGCCGCCCAAATGTGGGAGCCGGTGCAGCGGTCTCATCGGTGTCGGTCGCGCTCCCTCCCCCTTCGAGGAAATCGTCGCCAATGCGTGAGCCTGCGGCGTCGGTTGGTTCGGCGGCTGCCTGGGGCTCTTCGGGTCGCCGATCAGGGCGGCTGCGGTCCCGGTCAGGCGGTGGAGGAGCCTGCGTGCTCGCTGAACGGCGCGTTGTGGGAGGCGGAGGCGTCGGCGCAGGCGGCGCTGTTTCCTGCGGAGCGGTGTCTGGGCTTGCCTCTTCCACCGGCGGCACGGGCAGTTCGTCCAGCGTCAGAGCGACTGCGGCGCGGCTGTCAGTGACAATCTCGGGCGCTGTCGCTTCGAGGCTAACTTCGCTCGCAAGGCTCACTGTCATTCGATCAGGCATCGGGGCAAGCTCGCGCGTGATCGGCTGCAACAGCAGAGCAGCAACCACGGCGGCATGCAGCGCAAATGCGACCACAAGGCCGGCGCCGTCCTCTTGGCGAAAAGGAATTGCCTCTCCCATCAGAGCCTGTCGCTATGGGGCACTAACTGAACCGCTGGTGACCAGCGATATTGAGGTGAAGCCCGCGCGGTTCAATTCACCGAGCACAGCCATCGTCCGACCGTAATCGACATCCTTGTCACCACGAAAGACGACGATGGGCAATTGGCCATCCGCACCGCGATCCAGCGCCGCCAGAGCATCGGGAAATCCGCCTGTGGGCACAGCCTTGTTCTCGATATAGATCACGCCTTGCGCATCGACGCTGATCGTGACTTGCTCGGGCGTCTGGTTGACCGGATTGGCGCGACTGTCTGGCAATTCAATCGGCACCCCGACCGCCAGCAGCGGGGCGGTGACCATGAAGATGATCAGCAGCACCAGCATCACATCGACAAAGGGCGTGACGTTGATCTCTGCCATTGGCGCGCGGCGCGACCTGCGCCCGCCGCCCCGGCCAGAGGAGAGGTTCATTGCCATAGGATCAAGTACCCCATTGCCGAATTGCAACACTCGGATGCGAAGCAGCCGCAAGGGCGACCGCCCGCCCGCAGCGGGGGCAGCTTGCCTGCCCGCCTAGCGAGGATCGCGCGCCCGGATAGGTGTGCGAAAAACAGGTCACGCTTTATCCAATTCGCGGCTGAGCCCGGCATGGACCTTATCGGCAAACCGCTGGAGCTTGGCTTCGTACCGGTTCACCCGCGCAGAGAAGCGATTATAGGCGATCACTGCGGGGATAGCGGCGAACAGGCCGATAGCGGTCGCGAACAGCGCCTCGGAAATCCCCGGAGCGACCACGGCAAGCGAGGAGCTTTCCTGCGCGCCGATCTGGAAAAAGCTGTTCATGATGCCCCAGACGGTGCCGAACAGCCCCACGAATGGCGCGACAGATCCGGTCGTCGCGAGGAAATTGAGCTTGACCGAAAGATCGTCCGCTTCCTCGGCAATCTGGCTTTCCATCGCTGCCCCGATCCGGTCGCGCGCCGCCGCCTTGTCAACGCTGCGGCCATTGGCGGTGGAGCGCTTCCATTCGTCCAGCCCGGCCCCGGCGACCCGCGCAGAGGGGACATCCGTGCGCATCTGCTTGGTCAGCAGGCTTTCGCGATCCTTGGTGCTCCAGAAATCCCGCTCATAGCCGCGCGACTTTTTCTCAAGGCCGCCTGCTCTCAGAGAAAAGGCGACGATGATCGTCCACACCCAGATGCTCGCCAGGATCAGGCCGACCATCACGATCTGCACCACGATATCTGCATCCAGAAACAGCGTAAGAGGATCAAGCCGAGTGGACGACGCGAGTAGAGAAGCGGCAGAAAGGGTCATGAAACCTCGTTTTCCATGAAAGTCTTGAAGGCGGCGCGCCAGGGCGCGGGCTGTCGGCGTGGGCGACCGTCGAGCGAAATGAAACCGACGCGCAAAGTGGCTTCGCACAAGGTCTCATCCCTATCCGGGCCGGACTGTGAAGCGGGCCTGCGTGCGATCTGGTGCATCCGGCAACTCGCAGCGCCCAGTTCGGTGCAGGTCGTCTCGATCACCACATCATCGTCCAGCCGCGCGGGCAGCAGATATTTGAGGTTCACCTCTGACAAGGCATAGGCGCCCTCCCCGCTCTCAATCGCGGCGCGCTGGTCAATCTCCAAGAGGCGCAGCAAATCGGAGCGCGCCCGCTCAAACCAGCGCAGGTAATTGGCGTGATAGGTGATGCCCGAAAGGTCGGTATCCTCATAGTAGACACGCACCGCATAAAGGTGGCGCGAGCCATCCAGTACACCGCCCGGCGGGTTTGGTTGGGGAGAGGAATTAACCATCGGGATGCGTGTTAACGGAAGCGGGATTCCCATGCCACCCGCTTTGCGTTGCAAATTGTGAACCACGCCAGAATGGCGGGCCTATCGCGCCATCACCATCGGGCCGATAAACTGCCCGCCCAGAATGTGCACATGCAAATGCGGCACTTCCTGTCCGCCATGGCTGCCGATATTCGCCAGCAAGCGATAGCCGGGTTCGACCAACCCTTTCTCGCGCGCGACATGGCCAACCGCGCGGATAAAGCCTGCAATTTCCTCTGCGGACGCCTTGGCGGAGAAATCATCCCAGCTCACATAAGGCCCCTTGGGAATGACGAGCGTGTGCACCGGCGCCTGAGGATTGATATCCTCAAAGGCGAGCGCCCACTCATCCTCATACACCGTGTTTGAGGGGATTTCCCCGCGCAGGATCCTCGCGAAGATATTGGTGTCGTCATAGGGAAGCGTCGGATCGATCGGCATAGGTCAGTCCTTTCGCGCGGCTTTTTCGGCAATTCCAGAGAGCCCTTCTCGCCGGTCGAGTTCGGCCAGCACATGATCAAGGCTAACACCCTTGGCCCCAAGCAGCACCAGCAGGTGAAACAGCAGATCGGCGCTTTCGCTCACCAGTTCTTCATTGCTGCCAGAGACAGCCGCAATCACTGCTTCGGTCGCTTCCTCGCCCAGCTTCTGCGCCATTTTGGGCAGGCCCTTGGCGTTCAGCTTTGCGACGTAGCTTTCCTCAGGCGAGGCGCTGCGGCGCGCGGCAATGGTGGCTTCGAGGCGTTCCAGAGTGCTCATGAAGGTGCTTTCGCTTATATCCCGCGCGCGGGCAATCGCTTATATCCCTCGGGCCGGGAGGCCGGCGTCTCGCAAAGCCTTGTGCGCATCGGCAATCGAATAAGTGCCAAAGTGGAAGATCGAAGCCGCCAGCACCGCGCTCGCTCCGCCCTCTTTCACGCCATCGACAAGGTGATCGAGTGTGCCCACCCCGCCGCTGGCGACCACCGGAATATCGACCTTGTCAGCAATTGTGCGGGTGAGTTCCAAGTCATAGCCCGCCTGCGTGCCATCGCCATCCATGCTGGTGACAAGCAATTCGCCCGCGCCAAGCTCAGCGACTTTTACAGCATATTCGACCGCATCGATCCCGGTGGGCTTGCGACCGCCATGGGTGAAGATTTCCCATGTCTGATCCCCCACCCGGCGCGCATCAACGCTGGCGACCACGCATTGACTGCCAAAGCGCGCAGCGATTTCGCTCACCAATTCGGGCCGGGCCACCGCTGCCGAGTTGATCGCAACCTTGTCCGCCCCCGCCAAAAGCAGCGCGCGCGCATCATCGACACTGCGCACCCCGCCGCCCACGGTCAGCGGCATAAAACACACTTCTGCTGTACGCTTGACGATATCGAGCAGTGTGCCGCGCCCTTCATGGCTGGCCGAGATGTCGAGGAAGCACAATTCGTCCGCCCCCGCCGCATCATAAGCGCGCGCCTGCTCAACCGGATCGCCAGCATCCTTGAGATCGACGAAGTTTACGCCCTTGACGACGCGCCCCTCGGCAACGTCGAGACAGGGGATGACGCGGATGCGGACGGTCATTTGCGAAGCCCTTTCCGAATAGCCTCAGCGCCCCCACTCTTTTGAATTTGCCGCAGGGCAGCAGCCATGATCAACGGCATAAAAACCCAACCCGGCACGATATCCATCCACTGGCCCACAACGGCGCATAGGCAGATTCCAAAGACAATGAGGTCTTCATGGGCACGAAGACTCATGCGCGCTCGCCCATCGCAATCGCGGCGGCGAGGTCCAGCTTGCCTTCATACAGCGCGCGGCCTGTGATGACGCCTTCAATGCCTTCACTCGCGTGCAGCGCGAGGACGTGGATGTCGTCCAATCCCTTAACCCCGCCACTCGCGATGACGGGGATGTCGACTTGCCGCGCCAGTTCCACTGTCGCATCGATATTCACGCCTTTGAGCAGGCCATCGCGGCCAATATCGGTGAACAGCAGCGAGGCGACGCCTGCATCCTCAAACCGGCGCGCAAGGTCCACGACGGGTACGTCGGAAACCTCGGCCCAGCCCTCGGTCGCGACCATGCCATCGCGCGCGTCGACCGCAACGACGATGCCGTTCTCCCATTCGCGCGCCATCTCTTTGACAAATTCCGGGTTCTTGAGCGCGGCAGAGCCCATGACAACGCGGCTGACGCCAAGGTTGAACCAGCCCTCAACACCCGCAGCATCGCGGATGCCGCCGCCCAGTTGAACATGGCCGGGAAACTCGGAAAGGATGGCTTCCACTGCCTCGCGGTTTTCGGTGCGACCGGCAAAGCTGCCATCCAGATCGACGACGTGCAGGAACTCAGCCCCCTGATCCGCGAACAGCATTGCTTGCGCGGCGGGGTTGTCGCCATAGACGGTCGCGCGGTCCATATCGCCCTCAGCCAACCGGACGACTTCGCCGCCTTTCAGATCAATGGCTGGAAAGATGATCATAAGTGTTTCGCGCTCTTTTTCGTCATCCCCGCGAAGGCGGGGATCGAGATGACGGGTGAACTGGTCTGCCACGGCCAATGGATTCCCGTCTTCGCGGGAATGACGTTGGTAATCAAGGGTTCCAATCAAGGAACCGTGTCAGCAGTTCCAGACCATAGGCCTGGCTTTTCTCCGGGTGGAACTGCACGCCCAGAATGTTGTCACGCGCCACGGCTGCCACCAGACCCTCGCCATGATCGGTCATCGCAGCGACATCGGCAGGGTTTTGCGCGGCAAAGTGGTAGGAGTGGAGGTAGTACGCTTCGCCCGGCTCAATCACCGCTGACCCGCGCGCATGGGGCAAAAGCGCAACGTCGTTCCAGCCCATATGCGGCACCTTGATCGCCGGGTCGCGTGGCTCGATCAGCCGCACTTCGCCCGGTATCCAGCCCAGCCCTGTGTGTGAGCCAAACTCCAGCCCGCGATCCGCCAGCAGCTGCATCCCGACGCAAATGCCAAGGAAGGGAGCACCGCCCACCTGCACCCGCTCGGTCATCGCATCGATCATGCCCGGCACGGCTTTCAGGCCATCGCGGCACGCCTTGAACGCGCCGACACCGGGTAAGACAATACGGTCCGCCGCGCGCACGACATTGGCATCAGCGGTGACCTGCACGTTTGCACCGACCGCTTTGAGCGCATTGTGCACCGAATGCAGATTGCCCGCGCCGTAATCGACGAGGGCGACAACCTCACCCACCAAGCTGCCCCTTAGTGCTTGGCACCGCCTCGCCTTTGCGCGGGTCGCGCTCCACCGCGATGCGCATCGCGCGGGCAAAGCCTTTGTAAAGGCTCTCGCAAATGTGGTGATTGTTGGCGCCATAGAGCAATTCCATGTGCAGCGTCAGGCCCGCTGTCTGAGCGACCGAGTGGAACCAGTGCTCGATCAACTCGGTGTCCCATTCGCCCAGCCGCTCTTGCGTAAAGCCCGCCTTCCACACAAAGAACGGTCGCCCTGAAATATCGAGCGCCACCCGGCTCAGCGTCTCATCCATTGGCGAATAGGCGCTGCCATAGCGGCCAATCCCCGCCTTATCGCCCAGCGCCTGAGACAGAGCCTGCCCCAGCGCAATCGCCGAATCCTCGGTCGTGTGGTGCTGATCCACATGCAGATCGCCTTCGACCTTCATCGACACATCGATCAGCGAATGTTTGGAGAACTGCTCCACCATATGATCAAGAAAGCCAATTCCGGTCGAGATGTCGTAAGCGCCTGTTCCGTCAAGGTTGACGTGGATGGCGATCTTGGTCTCAGCCGTGTCGCGCGAGACCGATCCGGTGCGATGGGAAGCGTTGGGGGCAGTAATGTCAGCCATGGCTCGCGCTATAGGCGGGTTGCTGCGGCGCGCAAGAGGTGGAGGGCGCGGGTGGCTGGGCGCATACGCAAAACAGCCCTGTCCAATCTAACTGACAATTACTCGCACGAAACGCTTGACCCTGCCCGCGCGCCGCTCCACCAGTGCGCTTGTTATGACGGACGAAACCCCAGACAGCCTCATCCCCTATGATGAGATTGTGCAAGAGGCGCTGCGCGCCGTTGTTGGCCGTGTGCTGGGCTCAATTGAGCAGGGCGGCGGAGAGCTTCCGGGCAACCACCATTTCTACATCACGTTCAAAACCGGTGCGGTGGGTGTCGACATCCCCGATCACCTGCGCGAACGCTTCCCCGATGAAATGACCATCGTGCTCCAGAACAAATTCTGGGAACTTGAAGTGCGCGAGGACGGGTTTGCGGTTGGCCTGTCATTCAATCAGATCCCGGCCAAGCTGGACGTTCCCTTTGCGGCGATCACCGCCTTTGTCGATCCGGCGGTCGATTTTGGCCTGCAATTCCAGGCAGCGGTCGATGATATTGAGCCTGAAGCGCATGATCTTGCGGAAAATGACGGGTCGGACGGCACCTCTCCCGATGATGATGGCGGCGATGGCGGATCGGGTTCGAACGTCGTGACCGTCGATTTCGGTCGCAAGAAGTAATTCCGCTCAAACCCTCGGTTTCCGGTAGCAGACCACCCATGGCTGGATTGCTGCGCCTGGCCTCGCTATGCTGCCCAAATGGCTGACACACGCCCCGATCGCGTCACGCGCGCGCTGGATCAAGACAGCGAGGCTTACAAGGCGGAAAGCCCCTTTCTACCGCCCAGCCCTGATACCGCGACCAATCTGCTGATCGCGGACATTGTGCTTCGCGGAGCCTCTCGGCTGTTTCGCCAGAGCGTTGAACGCAAAATCGCCCATGCCAGCATTGAGGATGAGGAAGAGGCCGAAAAGCTGATCGGTGGCAAGACGCTGATCAAATCGCTGGCCCTTTATGGTGCGAGCAAGCTGGCGACGCGATCCAAAGCCGGGCTGGGCGTGGTGGCGGGAAGCCTTGCCCTCAAAACGCTCTATGATCGCGGAAAAGCGCGCCAGAAACGCAAGGTCCAGAAAGGGTCCCTTCGCGAAGACACGCAGGAAGACGCATAAACTTCGCGATTGCCACCTTGATTATAAAGCCCAGCTATCGCAGGCGTCTGCGATGGACGACGATACGAACACGCTAAAGCGGCGCGGGCTGCTATTCATCCTGTCCTCACCCTCGGGTGCAGGCAAGACGAGCCTTTCGCACAAGCTGCTTGAGGATGACGGCGAAATCCGCCTGTCGATCTCAGCCACCACCCGCCCTCCGCGCCCGGGTGAAGTGGACGGCGAGCATTACCACTTCGTCTCCGATGCGCAATTTGATCGCATGGTCGAAGAAGACGACTTTTACGAATGGGCGCACGTATTCAAGCACCGCTATGGCACGCCCAAAGGCGCCATTCGCGAAGGGCTGAAGAACGGGCAGGACTATCTGTTCGACATTGATTGGCAAGGCACGCAGCAATTGAAGCAGAAGGACGATCAGGACGTGGTCACCGTCTTTGTCCTGCCGCCCAGCCTGCCTGAATTGCGCCGCCGGCTGGAAACCCGCGCGCAGGACAGCGCCGAGGTGATCGATGATCGCATGCAGCGCGCCCGCGCCGAAATCAGCCATTGGGCGGAATACAAATATGTCGTGATCAATGACGACATGGATGAATGCTTTGGCAAGATCAAAGAGATCCTAGAAGCCGAACGCATGCTGCGCCGCCGCCAGACCGGCCTTATCCCGTTTGTGCGCGAATTGATGGGATAAGCCGGAGACGCTTGCGACCTATTCCGGCGGGAAATCTTCCAGAATCTTGGTGATGGCGTCCCGGACTTCCTGTTGCAGTTCCAGCGGATTTGGCCGGGCCGAGGTGCCGCGCCAAGAGGACTGGCTCAGCGTCTTCTTGCCCGCACCGTGAAACACTGGCGCCTTGCGCGAGACATCGAAGATATCAATCGCCAATGTCCCTTCGGTGTAGGTCGAAACCTCGGTCAATTCGCGGCTTCCGGAAACTGCCACCGTGTTCACCGGATAATACCGACGGCCCCAGCGCCATCCGCCGCGCGTCGTGGTGTAATAGTAATTGGGAACCCGTGTGGTGTTCACATCCTGCTCAATGCGCGTCCCGACGGTAAAGCCAATTGCCATGTCGGCCTTGGCCTCATCCGCGACATAGGTGAAACCCTTCGCTTCGAGTTCGGATCGGATCGCGTCTAAGATTACAGCGTCAGCACCCGGAGGGATAGTCGCGCCGCCATAGACGGTCATCGGGTTAGCGCCTGCCCAGGTGAATGTCTTGTAGGTCGAAAAATCCTGCTGATCATCATAGTCCGAAGTGAACGAGCCGGTTGTCGAGCATGCGGCAAGCGCAAGGCTGGCGGCAATTCCAAGGATAACCTGTCTGATCACAATCCAGCTCCTTCCAGCATTTCCGGCGAGGGAATTTCGGATTTCTCAATCGCGCCATCGCCATTGGCATCGAGCAACGCGAAGGGATCGCGCTCCATCGTGTTCCATTCGACGCGCGTGATTGTGCCGTCCAGATCCTTGTCAAATTGCGGTAGAACGGCATTGAGCGCTTCGCTGTACTTCTTCTTGCGGATCGGCCCTTTCGGCTTGTCTTTGCGATTGATGACGCCGTCATCGTTGCGATCAAGCTTCGAGAACATCTCGCCGCGGTGCTGGGCGAATTCTTCCTTGGTCGTCTTGCCGTCTTCATTCTCGTCTGCATCGGTCAGTATCTTGGTGACCTTTTCCAGCATTTCAGCCATTTTCTCCGGGTCCATGTCGGCCGGTGCAGGGGCTGGAGCAGGGGCTGGAGCAGGGGCTGGAGCAGGGGCTGGGGCTGGAGAAGGGGCCGGGGTCGGGGTCGGTGCAGGGGTCGG
>JBCBMN010000048.1:0-18766 GCA_039822745.1 Pseudomonadota bacterium
GCGAGAGGCCCAGATAGACATGCGCGCTGGTCCAGCCCTTGAGGTTCCAATAGCCGGGCGTCGGGCGGCGTTTACGAATGCCGAGCAGCGAGAGCCAGACGATCAGTACCAGCCCAATCGTGCCTAGAGTATAACCATACCAGCTGCCGCCATTGGGACGCGGCGCTTGCTCAATCGTAAGGTAGCCAACACTCAGCAGCCCAGAGAGGATCAGCGCAACCCAGAGATAGCGGAAGCGTTTGTGCTTCAGAAAGCCGACATGATCCGCATCGCGCGCAGCTTCGCGGCGCTGGAATGTCGCATCTGATCCTGCGCCTGTTGCGGCTCGCGCTTCAGCTCCATTTTGAGCTCGGGACGCCATCACTGCACGTCCTCTGTGATTTTGGTGAAGGTCAGGAACTTGTCAGGCGAGACGCGGATAGCCGCGCCCGTGGGGCAAGAGCGCACGCAGGCCGGACCACCTTCGACGCCTGCGCACATATCGCACTTGATCGCCTGTTTGGGCTGTTCGGGATCGCCATGTTCCTTGCGCCATTTGGAGGACGCTTCGCCCGGTCCCGGCCCGCTGCCGAACAGCAGCCATTGCAGGAGCGAGGGCTTCTTGGGCGGTTTGGGATCCATCCGGATCACGCCATAGGGGCAGTTGCGCTGGCAATTGCCGCAGCCGATGCAGGTCTCATCAATAAAGACCTCGCCGTCAGGGCCACGCTTGATCGCATTGGGTGGGCAGTCGGCCATGCAATGCGGATGCTCGCAGTGGCGGCAGGAGGTGGGGACGTGCAGGTGCGCGTAGGTCCGCCCCGCCTCACGGTCGAGCCGGGAGAGACCTTCATGGCTGTCAGCACAAGCCTTTTCGCAATTATCGCAGCCAATGCACAGAGTCTCGTCGATCAGCAGGACATCGGTCGCTTCGCCCAGACCCTCATCGACGAGGAACTTCGCCGTCTCCGAATAGAGATCGACTGCGCCGTCAAAATCATCTTTGCGCGCCTCGATAAAGGCGTTGGTCTTGCGCCGTCCGTCCATCTCGGCAAGCGCCTTGGTGCGCAAAGCGGGGTTGCGATCAAGCAGCGCGACGAATTCGTCACCCGGCAGTTTGATCACTTCAGACTTGATAGCGGCCTTCACCGTGGCGGTGCGCAGGCTGCCATCAATCGCCGCCATCTCGCCGACATAGGCTCCGCTCGGAAGGTAGGAGAGAAAGACCGGCTTATCGCCCAGTTTCTTCTCAACGATCATTGATCCGCGGCGGATGATATAGACGTCCTTATCGTCCGCGCCTTCTTCGATCAGCACCTTGCCTGCGCGCACTTCTTGGACTTCAGCGGCTTTGACCAGTGGGTCAACATCCTCGCGTGTCAGGCCAGAGCCGAACATTTGCAGCATCTGCCGCTCAATCGCGATTTCATTGACCACGCGATTGGCCTCAGGCGAGCTGGCAATCAGTTTGAGCGCAGCGTTGCGCGACAGTTCAATCGTGACCAGAGGCTCGGCTGCGCGAATGGTCGATCCGCGCCGGCGTCCCGAAATCAGGCCAACCTCGCCAAAGATAGAGCCCTGCTCAATTGGCACGGTGATCGAGGGATCGTCGGGATTGATCTCTACTGCGACCGAACCTTCGGCAATCGCGAACATGGAGGAACCCGGCTCATTCTTGCGGAACACAACCTCGCCGGGCGCGAAGAAATGGCAAGTGCTCTCCAGCAGCAATTCGCGCAATTGCAGCGAGGACAGATCGCCGAAGATGCGCACCTGCGCGTCGAATACGTCCAGCCAGTGATCGACCGAATGGTTGCCGGGAAGCCCTGCGAACTTCTCTTGCAGGATCGGTTCGTCGGCGGGTTTGAGATCAGCATTCCCGTTCAGGAACTCGATCACGTCATAGCCCTGATTCATGCAGTGCTTGATCAGGGGATAGCCTGCCAAAGCACCGATCACATGGATGCCGGGCTTGGTCGTCTCAAACGCCGGCGTGAGCTTGGGAAAGGCGCTGCGCTCCTCGCTGGTGAACTCTATCCCCATCGCCTCGACAAAGCCTCGCGGAGGCTGGCTGCCGGTGCGCGCGATGATACGGTTGCAGGGGATCGTCTCGGTCCCGTCGCGGGTTTCGAGCACCAGTTCGCCATCTTTGACTTCCGCCGGAGAGGTTTCGCGCCGCACGCTGACACGTCCGTCGGCTTCAGCCTCTTCTAGCAGCGTCACATTGGCGGCCTTGGCGCGGGCAAAGCTGTCACGACGGTTGAGGATCGTCACCACATTGCGCTGGGCATCATCGGTAGCGAGGCCAAGGGCGTTCTCAATCCCCGCATCGCCCGAGCCAACCACGGTGATGTGCTCGTCATAATATTCGCCCGGATCATCCAGCTGGTACTGGATCATCGGACTGTCCCCGCCGGGGCAGCGCAACATGTTGGGATTGCCCTGCGTGCCGATGCCGAGAACGATGGTCTCGGCCTTGATCAGCTCACCCGATTTGGTGTGGATTTCAAACGCGCCTTTTTCGCCTTCCACCTTGGTCACTTCGGCGTTGAGCTTCACATTGACCGGGTAGCTCTCGACATCGCCGCCATGGGAGGGAATGCGCGCATCCTCGATCCTGCACTGCTTGTTCCAGATGCCCAGAATGGTCTCGCGCTTACCCGCTTCGAATTCCACCCCGCCGCTCGCATCCTTGCTGCCGCCCGAGCGCAGGACGAGGTTCGAGGGCGTCGCCATGACATGCTTGCCCTTTTGGTATTTGAAGATCGTATCGGACAGGTGATCGGTCTTCTCGATCAGGACATGGCTCATGCCAAGCGCCGCAGCATGCGCAGCCGCGCTTAATCCCGCTGGGCCAGAGCCAATAATGGCGACTTTATACAAGTCCGACAACAATCCCCCCTTTGCCGGATAAATGCACTGCGCAGGACCATACGCAAACAGGCTTGATTTACCAGACGCAATTGCCCGTTTTTCGCAGCAATGCTAGGGCTGGTGCATGAATTCGGATAGTGAAAACACGACAGAAAAGCGGCCCGGTGCAAAAGCTGCATGGGTGTTGTTGGGCGGAGCGGCCTGTCTTGCAGCAGCCTCAATCGGCTACAGTGTCATGTCTGCGCCTGACGCGCCCAAAGTGGCCGAGCAAGCGCCCGATGCACCGCCCACGATTGCGGAATTGCGCGAGGCGGCTCAAAGCGGATCAGGCGATGCCGAGGCCTGGGCTGATCTGGCCTATGCGCATTTCCAGCGTGGCGAGTTCGCCGATGCCGCGCAGGCTTATGAAAAAGCCTTGGCGATTGATCCGGAAGCCGCTGTGTTGTGGTCTGCCATGGGGGAATCGCTTGTCTATGCCGAGGATGCGCGCGTGGCCGATGCCGATCCGCTGCCATCTTCGGCTGTGGCCGCGTTTGAAAAAGCATTCGCACTCGATCCCAGCGATCCTCGCGCGCGCTATTTCCTTCTGGTGCAAAAGGATCTGGCGGGTGACCATGAGGGCGCGATTGCTGGCTGGCTTGACCTGTTGAGCGAGAGCCCGATTGGCGCTCCGTGGGAGCAGGACCTGATCTTGACCATTCAGCAGGTGGGGGCGGTCAACAATATCGACGTGACGCAGCGCCTAGCCAAAGCGCAGCAGGGCCGCTTGCCTCCCATCGCTGTGGCAGGGTCTGGCGCGGTTGCGGGCAAAGCGGCATCGGGCAGCGTTGGCGGCCCAAGCACACAGCAAATAGCAGCCGCGCAGAGCCTGTCAGCCGAAGAGCAACAGGCCCAGATCGAAAGCATGGTTGCCATGGCGGAGGCGAAATTGGAGGAAGACCCCTCCAACCTCGATCGCTGGGTGATGGTGATGCGCAGCCACGCCATGCTCGGCAACGCGGCCAAGGCAAAGGCGACGCTGGAAGCGGCGGTGGTGGCGAACCCGGAAAACGAGGCCGAGCTAAGACGTCAGGCGCAGACGCTGGGGGTGCAGTAAGTTAGGGCTTACTGTGACCGCTCGTCTGCTCTGAGGGGGGCGGCGAGGCTTTGTGGCGGGGAGAGGCCGGTTCCGGCGCTCCCCTCTGTTTGGAAAAGAGAGTTGGAAAGGGGCGCTTGGCCCCCTTCCATGTTACACAATGCCCAGGGCAGGCCGTGTCGCCTAGACGACGCCAAAAGCCAGCATCGCGTCGGCAACCTTCTTAAAGCCTGCGATATTGGCACCCTTCACATAGTTGACATAGCCACCGCCCTGATCGCCATATTCGGTGCACTTCTCGTGAATGCCCGCCATCAGATCGGTGAGCATTTCTCCAAGCCGCTCGTGGTTCCAGCTGATGCGCTCGGAGTTCTGGCTCATTTCAAGGCCAGAGACCGCGACGCCGCCGGCATTGGCTGCCTTGCCGGGGCCGTACATGATCTTGGCATCGTGGAAGACCTTCACGCCTTGCAGAGTGGTCGGCATGTTGGCCCCTTCGGAGACGCCGATGCAGCCGTTCTTGACCAGAGCAGTAGCCTCTTCCTCGTTGAGTTCGTTCTGCGTGGCGCAAGGCAATGCGAGGTCACAGGGGACCCCCCAGGGACGTGCGCCTTCGTGGTAGGAGGCGTTGGTGAAGTGGTCGGCATATTCGCTGATCCGGCCGCGCCGCACCGTCTTGAGCTGTTTCACCCAGTCGATCTTCTCCTGGTCCATGCCATCGGGATCGTGAATGAAGCCGCCGCTATCCGATAGGGTCAGGACCTTGCCGCCCAACTGCGTGATCTTCTCAGCAGCGTGCGTCGCAACATTGCCCGAACCGGAGATGACGGCGCTCTTGCCTTCGACGTCATCGCCTTTGTGCTTGAGCATGTTCTGCAGGAAGTACACCGCTCCATAGCCGGTCGCCTCCGGGCGCATTTGCGAGCCGCCATATTCCTGACCCTTGCCCGTCAGTACGCCTTCCCAGCGATTGGTGATCCGCTTGTACTGGCCGAACATATAGCCAATCTCGCGCCCGCCAACGCCGATATCGCCGGCCGGCACATCAGTGTCGGGGCCGATATGGCGGTAGAGCTCGGTCATGAAGCTCTGGCAGAAGCGCATGACTTCGGCATCGCTCTTGCCCTTGGGGTTGAAGTTCGCGCCGCCTTTGCCGCCACCCATGGGCAGGCCGGTGAGCGAGTTCTTGAAAGTCTGCTCGAAGGCGAGGAACTTCAGAACGCTCTCATTCACGCTGGGGTGGAATCGGATGCCGCCCTTGTATGGGCCAATCGCGTTGTTGTTCTGGACCCGATAGCCGCGTTGGACGCGGATATTGTGATTGTCATCCTCCCAGCACACACGGAACGAGACAACACGGTCCGGCTCGGCAATCCGGCGCAGGATCTGAGCTTCGTGGTATTCGACCTTGTCAGCCATGAACTCAAAGATGTCCTGAGCGACTTCCTGAACCGCCTGGATGAACTCGGTCTGGCCCGGATTGCGCTTGGTCACGCCGGCCATGAATTGCTCAAGATTTACGTGATCGGAAACAGCCATTGTCTCATCTCTCCCCTATGCCCCAAGATGGTGCGACCTTTATGCAGTCGAACTCAGTCGCGCGCCATGGGTTTGCAATAGTGCTCAAGACCCTTACGAGGGGGCCTTCACAACCCGCCCCACCTTTTTGCGCGAATTTCGTATGGCGCAGCCTTGGGGCGGAGCATTGTATATAATGGCCAAAGATTGGGTGCCGCGCGACAGCTTCGCGAATGACCCGGTCCTCGCTGCCGGTGCGCAGCGAGACGTGGCTGGACAGGGATAGCATGGCTAGCATTAGCGGCGGTCAGACGCCGCAAACAGATTCATCCGACGATTGGCCGATTGATCCGCCAATGGTCGATCTTCCTATCGATACGCATGATAGCGGGTTTTACGATGGCTTTGCCCGTGAGGTCGCGATTCCCGCCAAGATGATCGTTTCGCTCATCATTATGTGGGCGATCTTCTTCCCTGTGAACGCGATGGAGACGCTGAAGGTTGCCAATTCGACGATCATCGCGACTTTTGCGGCTTGGTATATCTACCTCGTGGCATCGCTGATCGTGGTGTGCCTTGGCTTGGCGGTTTATCCCAAGACCGGACGGCTGAGAATCGGCTGCGATGGCGAAAAGCCCGAGTTTTCGACCTTCTCCTGGGTCTCAATGCTGTTTGGAGCCGGGATCGGTATCGGCATGCTGACCTATTCGACAGGTGAGCCACTGGCGCACTTCACCAACAGCCCAGAGATCATTCGAGGCACTGTTGAGGCGCGCTCTCTCGAAGCAGTGCGGTCGGCCTATATGTGGACCTTTCTGCATTGGGGCTTTGGAGCATGGTGCACCTATGCGCTGGTGGGTCTGGCGATCGGCTACGTATCGCATCGCCGAGGCTTGCCGTTGACCATCCGTTCCAGTCTTGTGCCCCTGTTCGGGGAGCGCATGTCGGGCCTGTCTGGTCATGCCGTCGATGTCGTTGCGGTGGTTGCGACCGTTCTTGGCGTAGCGGTGACGATGGGGCTGGGTGTCCAGCAATTCGTAGCGGGGCTGCATCGGATTGGCCTTGGCGATTGGTTGTTGACCGGTGACGGGATTGCGTCTCCGGCGGCGATTGTCGTGGCGCTGGTAGCGCTGGTCGGGGCTTCAACACTCAGCGCGCTTTCAGGAGTAGGGCGCGGCATCAAATGGCTTTCCAATATCAATATGGGGCTTTCGTTCGCGCTGCTGGCGCTGTTCGCATTTGTGGGATCAGGTCTTTATAGCCTGCAATTGCTGGGCGTTGGGATCTGGGATTACCTGGTCAATCTTCCCGCGAACTCGCTGGCCCTGTTTGGCGGCGATGGCAGCGAGACCGGGGAAGCATTGAAGCAATGGCAGTTGGGTTGGTCGGTTTTCTATTGGGCCTGGTGGATCGCCTTTGCGCCTTTTGTCGGCATGTTCATTGCGCGCATTTCGCGCGGTCGCACGATCCGCGAATATCTGTTTGGCGTAGCTCTGGTGCCGTCGCTGATGTGCTTTTTATGGATGGCGCTTGCAGGCGGGACGGCAATTGATCTGGAACTGAGCGGCGCAGCTCAGGGTCGCATCCTGAACGCTGCCATATCCGACCAGCTGTATGAAACACTTGCCGTCCTGCTGACACCGGGGTTTGCGCTGATGGTTTCAGGCCTGATTGTCGTGCTGCTTATGACCTATCTGATCACAAGCGCGGACAGTGCCATTCTGATCGTCAACACCATCAACGGTGCAGGCGAAGACGAGGGTTCGCGGCGCTATCATATCCTATTCTGGGGTGTCGCGCTGGCATTCGTGGTTGGCTCGATGCTGATCCTTGGAGGCGAAAACGGGGTCGAGCCCATCCGCATAACCATGATCATTGGTGCTTTGCCCTTCTCGATTGTGGTGATCGCGATGGCGGTTGCGATCATCAAAGCGGTCACCTTTGATCTTATCCGCGAGAAGCATGGCGTTCCGACCACGGCAGATGAATGCGAGAACTGGGATGGCGTAGTGAAGAGCGTCGATTGACTTCCTGCAGTTTCGTTACAATCACGCATTAATCAAATTGTACTTACCTGTACTTGAAATGTGGAAAAGAAAATCCGTCACCACTATAAATACAGAAAAATCTGTAAGGGCAATTTGAAAATGGGACTTCAGAAATACTTAAATTGAATATGCGCATCAATTCAGTGTGGTTGTTGTGCAACAATTTCTCCGCAGTTCGGGGAATTCTCAAGAGTCACTGTGGCCAGCCGTAAGCCTGCTTGTTACCGGGACCTCAGAGGCGCGCATTTTCTTAATTTTCGCTGCGTTTCGGGGGCAGCGCTGATGCATCTCGGCATCGCGACCCATTTCAGGTAGGCTCAAAAGGGGCACAAACATGAAGACCATTTACGGCGGCGCGTCTATTGGCGCGCTCGCAATTGCACTTGTATCGCCAGCGGCCGCGCAGGACGCGCCAGCAACTGAAGAAGGCGGTGCAGCGCAGGCAAGAGGCGGGGTTCCGACCATTGTCGTGACCGCGCAAAAGCGTTCCGAAGATCTGCAGGATGTTCCGATTTCGGTGTCTGCCATCGGTGAGCAGCAGCTCAACGACCTCAACATTGACACCTTCGAGGACTATCTCGACCAAATCCCGAGTGTAACCGCAGGCGGCAACGGCCCGGGTCAGAGCACGATCTACATTCGCGGTCTTGCCTCGACTACGCCCAACATCACGGTTGCTGGTGTGGCAGGGCTCGCTCCCAACGTGGCGCTTTACCTTAACGATCAGCCGCTCGCACAGCCAGGGCGTAACCTTGACGTCTACGCCGCTGACCTTGAGCGTATTGAGGTGCTTTCAGGCCCGCAGGGAACGCTGTTCGGTGCAAGCTCGCAGGCAGGTGTTGTGCGCCTCATCACCAATAAGCCGAGCCTGTCAGGCATCGAAGCCAGCTTCTCGGGTGGCGTCTCATTCACCAAAGGCGGTGAGAGCAGCTATCAGGGCGAAGTCATGCTCAACCTGCCGGTGACCGACAGCTTCGCGCTGCGCGGCGTTGTCTATCTCGACGATCAGGGCGGCTTCATCGACAACGTGCCCGGTACGCAGGACCTCACTGAAAGTGCGCGCTTCCGCCCGGCAGGCACGGTGCGTTCGAACGGGGTTCCGGTCTCGGCCGTGCGCGGTGGCTTCCAGTCGACCGCTGATCTGTCGGATGTAAACTTCATCGCCGCTGACAACGCTGGCATTGCGCAGGACAATTTCAACGACACGACCTATTCCGGCTTCCGCGCCACCGCCTTGTGGGAGGTTGCGCCAAACTGGACGATCACTGTTGCCCACCAGCGTCAGAGCTTGGAAAGCGACGGCTCGTTCTTCGCAGACCCCAACATTGACGGGCTCGACGATCTGGAAATCACCCGCTTTGAAGAAGACCGCCTCGAAGACGACTTCTCCAACACCAGCTGGACCGTCGAGGGCCGTATCGCGATGCTCGACGTGGTTTACACCGGCGCCTATACCAATCGCGAGACTGTGCAGCGCGCGGACTACACCGATTACCTGTTCGCTGGGCAATACCTGCCGTACTATATCTGCGACACCTCGGTGACCTATCCCGGCGCCGCAGATCCGAGCGGCACCTGCCAGGCACCCAACCTTTATGTGAACTCCGATTCAGACACGTCCGTGTTCACGCAGGAACTGCGCTTCTCGACGCCTGATGACTGGCGCTTCCGCTTTCAGGGTGGCGGTTTCTACTCTGACCTCCAGCTCGACGAGCGGGTCGACTTTGCCTATCCGGGCAATGTCTTCACGCGCGGCGCGGATGGTACCTCGCTTGGCTTTGTTCCCAACTTCCCGCTGACCGACATCAACTCGCCAGTAGGCGCGGCCGGCAATGCCAGCGATGGCTTCTTCAGCCAGCCCGGCCCATTCCCGGCGGACACGATCTTCCGCAATGATGTGCGCCGCACCGATGAACAGTTCGGCCTGTTTGGCGAAGCCAGCTTTGACGTGGTGCCTGAGCTGCTCACCGTGACGGCGGGTCTGCGTTATTACGACGTGACTGTGGACCTTGAAGGCAGCGCCAATGGCTCGTTCTTCAACCGCACCTCGCCTGTGTTCGGCCCCAACTTTGGCCTCCCGCCAGAGGATCGTCAGGACACGCAGCTTGGTGGTACGAACATCAGCTCGCTCTACGCCGAGGACAACCCCGACGGCAACCCGGATACAGCGTCAACGAGCGGAACGATCTTCAAGGGCACCGCGACGCTGACCCCGACTGAGGACCTTCTGTTCTACGTCACCTATTCGGAAGGCTTCCGCCCGGGGCTCTTGAACCGCCCCGGCGGCGCGGTTGGTCCGACGGGCTTTGTCGTGCCCTTCGAGCTCGAAACCGATGAGGTGAAGAATTACGAGTTCGGATGGAAGACTGATTTCCTTGACGGGCAGGTGCGCCTCAACGGGTCGGCCTTCTTCGTCGACATCAGCAATCTGCAAACCTCGATCTTCGATCCCTCGATCACCAACCTGTTCTTTGCCGATAACGCGGCGAATGCAGAGATTTACGGGATTGAAGCCGACTTCGTTATCGCGCCCTATTCGGTTCCGGGCTTCACCTTGGCCGGCGCTTTCTCAATCCTCGACACCGAGATCACAGAGGTGCTCACGCCCACCGACGACGTGGTTGTCGGATCGGACCTTGCTTACGCGCCGGCCTTCCAAGGCAACATCCGCGCGCGTTATGAGTGGGATCTGAACTCTACGCTCGAGGCTTATGTGCAGCCGCAATTCACCTACTCGGCCGAGAAGTTCACCGACATCGTCCAGATCAACAACATTGAGCTGGCTGACTACTTCCTCGCGGACCTGTCCGTTGGTGTGAAGGGCGAGCAATGGCGCGCGGAACTCTTCGGTGAGAACCTCACCGATGAGCGCGCGCAGATCTCAGGCGTCTACGGCAACGACCGTGAACGTATCGTGGTCAACCGTCCGCTCACCGTGGGCATACGCGTCGGCTTCGACTACTAAACGCACGGCGTTGGACAGAATGAACGGCGGGGAGGGCTTGGCTCTTCCCGCCGCTTTTCTTTAGAGGCAGTGTATGGGCACTCGCGAAGACACTCTCAAACGCGCGCAGGAGGCGCTGCAAGCGGGCCGGTTCGATGCCGGTCTGGCGCTGGCGGGCGAGGTGTTGGGGGATGATGCGAACGACGGCGATGCGCATTACATCGCCGCGATTGCCACGCGCTATCTTGGCCGCTTTGGCGAGGCCGCTGAGCACTTGCAGGCACTGCACGCAGCCATGCCCGAATATGGCAGAGCATGGCAGGAGCACGGGCATCTGGCGCTCGCGCGTGGTGACAAGGATGCCGCTTTATCGGCCTTCATCCGCGCCACCCGCTTCAACCCGGCGCTGGAAGCCAGTTGGCGCGAACAGGCGCGATTGCAGCTGGAGGCGGGTCGGCAAACCGAAGCGCAGGCTGCTGCTGCTCAGCGCAAGAGGCTGGCGCAATTGCCGCGTGAACTGGTCGCGGTGCAGCACCATCTGGCGGAAGGTCGCCTGCTGCGCGCTGAAGAGATTTGCCGGCACTTCCTGCGTCAGAACCCGGAGAATGTCGAAGGCATGCGCCTGCTCGCCAAGATCGGGATCGAGTTTGGCGTGTTGGAGGAAGCGGAGTTCCTGCTTGAGAGCGCAGTCGTTTTTGAGCCCAATGATCTGCAATTGAGGCTCGACTATATCGACGCGCTGCGACGGCGGCAGAACTCGGCCAAGGCGCTCGCAGAGGCGGAGGCCTTGCACCAGCGCGATCCCGAAAATCCCCTCTTCCAATCGCGCCTTGCCATCGAATGCATTCAGATGGGCGAATATGATCGCGGCCTTGCCCTGTTTGATCAGGTGCTCGCAAAACTGCCTAATGACCCGGCCAGCCTCACCAGTCGCGGCCATGCTCTTAAGACTAAGGGCGCGCGGGTCGAAGCTGAGCAAAGCTACCGCGCAGCGATTGCGGCGAAGCCCGATCATGGCGATGCCTATTACGCGCTCGCCAATCTCAAGACTTATCGGTTTGACGCAGAGCAGGTGGAGGCGATGCGCCAGCAGGCCGCGCGTCCAGACCTTGCCTTTATGGACCGCGTGCATCTGAGTTTTGCACTGGGCAAAGCGCTGGAGGATGCAGGCGAGTATGAAAAGAGCTTTGCCTTTTACGAACAGGGCAATGATCTCAAGCGCGCGCAGACCCGCTACAGCGCAGAAAAAATGAGCGAGGAACTCGCCAAGCAGCGCGAAATCTGCACGCCGGACCTGTTTGAGAAACAGGCCGGATCAGGCCATGGCGCGCCTGATCCGATCTTCATTCTCGGTCTGCCCCGCGCGGGTTCTACGCTGCTTGAACAGATTCTTGCCAGCCATTCGCAGATTGATGGGACGCTGGAGCTACCCAACATTCTTGCGCTCGCCCATCGCTTGCGAGGGCGCAAAGCCGGGGTCTCTCGTTACCCCGAAATTCTGCACGATCTGAGCGCAGAGCAACTCGCCAAGTTTGGTGCAGACTTCATCGAAAACACCCGCATTCATCGGCAGGGTGCTCCGTTCTTCATCGACAAGATGCCGAACAATTTCAGGCATATTGGCCTCATCCATCTGATTTTGCCCAACGCGAAGATCATTGATGCTCGGCGCAGTCCGATGGATTGCTGCTTTTCCGGCTTCAAACAGCTCTTCGCGGAGGGACAGGAGTTCACTTACGGCCTCACGGAAATCGGCCGATATTATTCCGACTATGTCGAGCTGATGGATCATTGGGACACCGTGCTGCCCGGCAAGGTTCTGCGGGTAAGCCACGAGGATGTCCTCGACGATCAGGAAGGCCAGACGCGGCGCATGCTCGATTTCCTTGGGCTGCCGTTTGAAGAAGCAACGCTGCAATTCCACAAGACCGACCGCGCCGTGCGCACCGCCTCAAGCGAGCAGGTGCGTCAACCGATCAACCGCAAGGGGCAGGATGCGTGGAAACCGTTTGAGCCTTTCTTGGGGGACTTGAAGTCGGCCTTGGGGAGTCTCTGCTAGGGGCGGGTGGTCGGTGAGCGCTAGCGAACTCAAGAAGGGCTAAGCCAGCTTCGCACCATTAGGCACCCGATCTTCGGGACGCGCCAGGACGATGGCACCGTCCTCGTCAGGAAAGCCAAGGACCAAAACTTCGGACATGAACGGGCCGATTTGCCGTGGTTCAAAGTTCACCACTGCCATCACGTTCTGCCCCACCAAAGCGTCCGGCGTGTAATTCCCGGTGATCTGCGCAGAGCTTTTCCTGATGCCAAGTTCAGCCCCGAAATCGATCCAGAGCTTGATCGCTGGCCGCCGCGCTTCGGGAAAGGGCTCTGCCCTGGTGACCGTGCCAGCGCGGATGTCCAAAGCAAGGAAAGTCTCGATCGAAGTCCGGTCCATTTTTGACAATCTATAATTGCGCTTTGCATCTGTCCATGTGTGAGATAAATTGCACTTTGAAACCGAGAGGCACGTCGCAAGGCGGGGAGGGGCTTCTCAAGCGAGAGAGAGCAGAAAATGGCAAAATTCATCCTCAACGGACAGCCGGTGGAGGTCGATGCTGACCCGGCAATGCCGATCCTTTGGGTCGTGCGCGAAAAGCTTGGGTTCAATGGTACCAAGTTTGGCTGTGGGATTGCGCAGTGCGGTGCTTGCACGGTGCACCTGGATGGCCAGCCAGTGCGGTCCTGCTCAACTCCAGTCTCCGCTGCCGAAGGGAGCGAAGTGACCACTATCGAGGGCATCGCTGGTCCCGAAGGTGAGCTTTCCGCGCTCCAAAAGGCCTGGATTTCCGAGCAAGTTCCGCAATGCGGCTATTGCCAGTCGGGCCAGTTGATGAGCGCTAGCGCACTGCTGCGCGACAATCCGACGCCATCGGATGCGGACATTGATGCCGCCATGTCGGGCAATGTCTGCCGCTGCGGTACGTACACCCGCATTCGCCGGGCGATCAAAGTCGCCTCGGGTCAGCTTGAACCGCGCACAGAGGAGGCTTGATCGATGAACGATATGACTCCTGAAAAGAAAACCGGCGCGCTTACCAAGTGGAGCCGCCGTGGGTTTATTGGTGCTGGCGTCCTCGCAGGGGGCGGTCTGCTGATCGGCATCGGTGTGCGCCCCGGCAACCCGATTGGAGAGCTTGCTCCCAAGCTTGTCGGAGCCGAAGGCGAACAACTGGTCAACAGCTGGGTCAAGATCGGTGTCGACAATGTCGTGACCGCAATCGTCCCGCACTGTGAGATGGGGCAGGGCGCGCACTCGGTGCTTGCGCAGATGCTCGCTGATGAACTCGATGCCGACTGGAGCAAAGTTGAGGTTATGCAGGCGCCGACGGATGGCACCTATGTCATGACTGATACAGCGCGCATGTTTGTCGCACCGTTCACGCTCAACGCGGCCGACTGGATCGAGCCGACATGGAACGGCCTGTTCACGCAGATTTCCAAAGCGCTGGATGTGATGATCACGGGCGGTTCGTCTTCGATCCGCACCACTGGCCAAGGGCAGATGCGCGTGGCTGGCGCTGCGGCTCGCAAAATGCTGGTTGGGGCTGCTGCTGACGCCTGGGGTGTGCCTGCGAGCGAAATCGAAACCCGCGATAGCATGCTGTATCACAAGGCATCGGGCAAATCGGCAACCTATGGCGAATTTGCGAGCGCGGCTGCTGAGCAGACAATGGATCAGACGCCGACGCTGAAAGATCCTTCGCAATATCGCCTGATCGGCAAAAGCAAGGCTCGCACCGATATCCCGAGCAAGGTCAACGGTACGGCGGAATTTGGCATGGATGCAGCGCCTGAGGGTCTGTCTGTGTCCTACGCCGCTACCATCCGCCCGCCTGCTCCGGGCACGCGCGTCGCCAGCATGGACACGACCCAGGCCAAGGAGATGAGTGGTGTCCTCCAGATCCTGAATATGGGCGATTTCGTTGCTGTGGTGGCGGACAGTTACTGGCAGGCGCAGCAAGCGTTGAACACGGTTGATGTGCAGTGGACCCAAAGCGAGAGCGCGATCAAGAGCACAGCTGATCAGTTTAACGCTTATGCCAAGGCGCTTGACGAAGCGGGTGCGACCGGCGGCGATGTCGCCGCGTCGAAAGGCGATACGCAGGCGGCTCTCTCCAGCGCTGTGACCACACTGGAGGCTGAGTACAAGGCACCTTATCTGGCGCATGCGCCGATGGAGCCGATCAACTGCACCGCTCATGTTATGGACGGTAAATGCGATGTCTGGACCAGCACGCAGGTTCCGCTAACGGTGCGCTCTGCTTTGTCGGAGGCGACCGGCATCGCAAAGGACGATATCACCGTTCACCACCCTTATCTGGGCGGATCGTTCGGGCGGCGTCTGGAAGCGGTCTATGCCGTGATGGCAGCGCGTATTGCGCAAGCCACCGGCTATCCGGTCAAGTCGATTTGGAGCCGCGAGGAGGATACCCAAAAGGCGCTCTATCGTCCTGCTGAACTGAGCCGGTTCAAGGCTGGGCTCGACGAAAGCGGATCGCTGGTGGCGTATGACAACATCTTCACTCACCGCGACGATCCCAAGGAAGCGAGCGTTCCGGGTATCTACTCGATCCCGAACACCAGCGTCCGCGTGGCCGAGGCAGAGCGCTATCTTCCCTTCGCTGCATGGCGTTCGGTCGATCACTCGCAGCACGGCTGGTTCATCGAGAGCTTCATTGACGAGGCCGCGCATGCCGCAGGGCAAGACCCTTACGAATATCGCCTTGCCATGCTCAAGGACGCGCCGCGTCATGCCGCTGTTCTGAAGAAGGTGGCAGAGATTTCCGATTGGTCTGCCCCGCGCGCGGAAGGCACGGCCAAGGGCATTGCCATTGTTGAAAGCTTTGGCACTATCGTCGCGCAGGTGATCGAAGTCGACATGTCATCGGGCAAGCCCAAGATGCTGAACGTCTGGGCAGTCTGCGATGCCGGATTCGTCGTGAACCCCGATGGCTTCCGCAACCAGATCGAAGGCGGCATAGTCTTTGGCCTAACGGCAGCGATGTACGGGGAACTTGATCTGGTTGATGGCGGCATCAAGCAGAGCAATTTCCACGATTACAAAATGCTCCGTATGAATGAGACACCGGACATCACGGTCGAAATCATCAATAGCGGCGATGTGCCAACGGGCGGTGCGGGTGAACCGGGTCTGCCCCCGGCAGCGCCTGCTTTGACCAATGCAATCTTTGCCGCGACGGGTAAGCGCCTGCGCGAACTGCCGATTGCCAAGCAGTTCGCCTGAGCCATCCGAGAGAGGATCAAGACATGAAGAAGAGCGCCTTTTTGGCGGCGGGATTGCTCACCGTGCTGCTGGCAGCCTGCGGATCTAGCGAGCCGGAGCCTGTGGTTGAGCAGATCGTGATCCGTGAGCCGGGCGAAGCTGTGGCAGCAGCCACCGAAACGGACACGGGTGAAGTGGACCTTGTCGCGCTGGGCAAAGACGCATTCCAGATGTGCACTGGCTGCCACGTCGCTGATGAAGGTGCGGCAAGCATGGCTGGCCCCAACCTTTACGGTGTGGTCGGTCGCAAGGCAGGTTCGCTCGATGACTTTGCCTATAGCGACGCTTTGGCGGGATCGGACCTCACCTGGGATTATGCGACGCTGGATCGTTTCCTCGCCAATCCGGGTGAGTATGTGCCGGGTACCAGCATGGTTGCTGGCGCTGTTCGCGATGGTGAGAGCCGCGCAGCGATTGTCGCCTATCTCGCCTCGACCAGCGAGTAAGGACGCCTCGCGCCCTTGGACCTGCACAAAGTCCTTTTGTTTCTGAACGAATGCCGCATCCGGCTGGAGCCCGCGGTGTTGGTCACTGTGTGCGCGGTCGAAGGCTCCTCAATGCGCAATCCCGGCACGATCATGGGTGTGGCGGCGGATGGGAGCTTTGAAGGATCGCTCTCTGGCGGCTGCATCGAAAACGCGGTTGTGGCGGAGGCGCTTGACACTCTGAAGGCTGGCCAGCCCAGAGTGGTGCGGTTCGGTGCGGGCTCGCCCTATCTCGATATCAAACTGCCCTGTGGAGGCGGTCTGGACCTGCATTTCTGCCCGTTGGATCACGACAAGGACCTGCCTGGACTTGCCTTGGGCCGCATACGAGGGCGCGCTCCCTTTTCGATCCGGCTTGGGCCGTACGGGGAGGAGTTCGTCGAGGGCTGGCACGCACCGCAGTTTGACGTGAGCGAGGGAGCGGGCGTGTTCGGCCACTGGCCAGCGCCGCAATTGCAGATCATTGGCCACGGAGCGGGTGTGGAGGCGCTGGCGCGCTTTGGGCGACTTATGGGCTGCTCGACACGGGTCCTTACCCCTGACGAGCGGATCAAGGCCTCGCTCGAAAAAGACTTAATCGGTACTGAGATACTCAAACGTCGCACTCAGACCGATGTGATGGAGGGCGATCCCTGGAGCGCCTTTGTGTTCCTGTTCCACGATCACGATTGGGAAATCGAGCTGATAGAACGGGCCTTGGCTCTCCCGCACTTCTACCTTGGCGCGATGGGCGGTCGAAAGGCGCATGCCATGCGCTGCGAGGCGCTGCTGGCGCGCGGAGTGGAGCAGGAGGCGCTGGACGCAATCCACGCGCCCATCGGCGTGTTCCACTCCTCGCGCGATCCGCATACGCTGGCTTTGTCGACCCTCGCCGAAGTAATCCGCGCCTATCAGGACACCGACTTTGGTACGGCCCTTGGCTAAGGGCGGCATTGCCGTCGCGGTGCTGGCCGCCGGATCGTCACGCAGGTTTGGCGATGCGGACAAGCTTGCGGCAAGGTTCAGGGGCAAACGACTGGGCGAGCATGTCTGTGCCGCCCTTGCCAAAGGCCCATTCGCGCACCGATGGGTTATCGCTTCGCGGGCGGACCATCCCTGCCATGCCGCATGGGGTAGGTCGGGCTTCATCACTGCACTCAATGCCCGTTCGAGTGAGGGGATGGGAACATCGGTCGCGCTTGCAGCAAACCTAGCCCGGCAGGCCCGTTGCAAAGCGCTGCTGATTTCTCTGGCGGATACCCCTTTGGTGCCCGCAGAGCATTTTGCCACGCTCGCTGCAAAGGTGGCGAAGCTGGGCGATGGCGGGATCATCGTCTCCCGCTCGCACGATACTCTTATGCCGCCTGCAGCCTTTGGCGCAGCGCATTTCGAACGCCTCGCGCAATTGACCGGAGACAAGGGTGCCCGTGCGATCCTGCAAGAGGGCAAAGCGCTGGCCTGCCCGCCCGAATGGCTGATCGACATCGATACACCCGAAGCGCTCGCTCGCTTCGAAAATCCCTGATTTAGCGGCAAAGCCATGGACAGGGCCGTTTCCAGCGGCGTAATCCTCTCGGCCAAGGGAGAGATTCTATGAGCAATTTTGTCAGGCGTTTGCAGACGTCGCGGGCTACGCATTGCACCGCTGAAGAATATGCGGAAATGTATCGCCGATCGATCGAGACGCCCGATGCATTCTGGCTGGAGCAGGCCGAGCGGCTCAGTTGGTTCAAAGCTCCCACCAAGGGCGACGAATGGTCGTACGATCCGGTCGATATCAAGTGGTTCGCCGATGGCACGCTGAACCTTTGCTACAATGCGGTGGACCGCCATCTGACCGATCGCGCCAATCAGACCGCCTTGATCTTTGAGCCAGACGACCCCGAAACTCCGGGCCGTTCGCTGACCTATGGGGAGCTTCACAGGGACGTGATCCGCATGGCCAATGCGCTCAAAGCCATGGGCGTCGAAAAGGGCGACCGCGTCACGATCTATATGCCCATGATCGTCGAAGGCGTGCTGGCGATGCTGGCCTGTGCCCGCATTGGCGCGATCCATTCAGTGGTGTTTGGTGGTTTCTCACCTGAGGCGCTCGCCAGCCGTATCGAGGATTGCGACAACCGCTTCGTTATCACCGCAGATGAAGGCTTGCGCGGGACCAAGCGCGTGCCGCTCAAAGCCAATGTCGATGCCGCTCTTGCAGAGCCTGATCACGAGACGCCGATCGATGGCATTCTGGTTGTCCGCCACACGGGTGGGGGCGAGTTCGATATGGTCGAAGGCCGTGATCACTGGTACCACGATGTTGCCAGTGACGCCGACTGCCCATGCGAAGAGATGGCCGCAGAAGATCCGCTGTTCATCCTCTACACCTCCGGTTCGACCGGGAAGCCCAAGGGCGTGTTGCACACGACGGGCGGCTATGGCGTCTGGACCGCGACCACGTTCAACTACATCTTCGATTATCAGCACGTCGAAAATGGGGCCGAAGTGTTCTGGTGCACCGCCGATATCGGCTGGGTCACGGGACACAGCTAC
>JBCBMN010000049.1:0-18737 GCA_039822745.1 Pseudomonadota bacterium
CCTCGCCAAGACGCCGGGTGCGCCGGACAGTTCCAAGGGCATTTCGCTGTTCGTGGTTCCCAAATTCATCCTCAAGGAAAACGGCGATCCGGGTGAGCGCAATGGCGTGACCTGCGGCTCGATCGAGAAGAAGATGGGCATTCACGGCAATGCGACCTGCGTGCTGAACTATGACGGCGCCAAGGGTTGGATGGTAGGCGAGGAGCACAAGGGTCTCGCCGCCATGTTCGTGATGATGAATGCCGCGCGTCTGGGTGTGGGGCTTCAGGGCCTCGCGCAGGCTGAAGTCGCCTATCAGAACGCCGTCACCTATGCACTTGATCGCCGTCAGGGCCGCGCGCTTGCCGGCCCCGCTGAGCCTGAGGAAAAGGCCGATCCAATCTTTGTCCACCCCGATGTGCGCCGCATGCTGATGGACGCCAAGGTGTTCAACGAAGGCATGCGCGCACTGTGTCTGTGGGGCGCGCTTCAGGTTGACCTGACGCACCAGGCCCAGACGGAGGAAGAGCGCCAGCTTGCCGACGATCTCATCGGTCTGATGACCCCGGTCATCAAAGGCTACGGCACGGACAAGGGCTATGACATCGCCAACAATATGCAGCAGGTCTATGGCGGCCACGGCTATGTCAAAGAATGGGGCATGGAGCAGTTCGTGCGCGATAGCCGCATCGCCATGATCTACGAAGGCACCAATGGCGTTCAGGCCATGGACCTTTGCGGACGCAAGCTTGCTTCAAAAGGTGGCCGCGCAATCGGTGCCTTCTTCGCCGCGGTTGAGGAAGAAATCGCTTCGACCAAGCAGATTGAAGGTCTCGAAGGCGTCGCCAGCAAGATGGAAGCTGCTCTCGAAGAGCAAAAGACAGCAACCAATTGGTTCATGGCCAACGCTTTGTCGAACCTTAATCACCTGGGCGCTGGCGCGCATCACTACATGCACATCATGGGCATTGTGACCTTGGGCTTCATGTGGCTCAAGCAGGCGAAGGTTTCCAAAGCCGCGCTTGAGCGCTCGCCAGAAGATGCAGCCTTCTACGAAGCCAAGCTGACCTCGGCCGCTTACTATGCAGAGCGTTTCTTGCCGGATGCTACGGCGCTTCGTATCAAGCTTGAGGCGGGCAGCGACAACATGATGAAGCTGCCGGAAGACGCATTCGCGACGGCTGCCTGATTTCAGTTGCTAGCAACTGAGAAAGAGGGTCTGAAAGCGCGCGCTTTCGGGCCCTTTTGCTATCGGTGCTTACCCGCTGTCACGCTCGATCTGCGTCATGGTATCCTCCCATGCATCAAGGTTCTGCTTGGCTTCGCGCACGAAGTGACTGTGCTGGACATAAGTCATGAGCGCTTTGGCAAACCACGTTCCCGGAGCACGCAAGGGACGAGCGATTTGGCAGAGCAGAATTATCCGCGTTTCATCGGTGTCATTGCGGACTTCGTGCTCATAGGTGTCATCAAAGATGAGAAGCTTGCCTTCCTCCCATGAGAGACGTTGGTCATCGACACGCATCCAGCACTGCTCGCGTTCAGTTGGCACCGACAAGCCCAGATGCGCGGTCACAAAAGCTTTGGTGACACCGCGATGGGGCGTAATCACGGTTCCCGGCGCAAGGATGGAGAAGAACGCAGAGTTCAATCCCGGAATACGCGAGACCAACTCAGCGGTTTTCGGTGCGCGCGCCATGTTTGGCTCGACCCTGTGCCCATAGCCAATCAGGAAGAAGCTGCGCCAGGCATTGTCTTTGACAATCCCTTTGTGATCCGGTGAGATTTCGCGCAGGGGAGGGATCGCCTCGCGGTTGCGATACACCGCCAAGGCCTCGTCCCGAATGGCTTCCCAATTGGCCTCAAGCTGCTTTGCCCAGGCAAAACCATCGGATTCAAGGACGGGCGCGTTCGAGATGAGCGAGCTGCGGCCAATGATGTCATTCACGCGGTGCCGTTGGCGCTTCAGGAAGCGGTAGTGAAGCGGGCGGTCTTTGTCGCTTGATAACAGTCCAAAAAAGGTTGTCTTCTTTGCCATCGCTGGCCAGCCCCGGTCTTTGATTTCCCCCATAATGCGGGGATAGTTTAGCTCCTCTCGAGATAGCGCATTGTAGAGATGCGCCGATCACTCATTCGGTGACCGGCGCACTGCAATCGGCGAAATGCCTTATTCGACGGGTAGAAATTCCGGCACTGAGAGATAACGCTCGCCCGTGTCATAGTTAAAACCGAGCAGGCGCGTGCCGGGATCAAGGTCCGGCAGTTTCTTGGCAATGGCAGCGAGTGTAGCGCCGGAAGAGATCCCGATCAGCATGCCTTCCTCACGAGCGGCGCGGCGCGCCATCTCCTTGGCATCCTCGGCCTCAACCGTGATCGCGCCGTCAATCGCATCGGTGTGGAGGTTGCCGGGAATGAACCCTGCGCCGATGCCCTGGATCGGGTGAGGTCCGGGCTGACCGCCATTGATTACGGGGGAGGCTGCCGGTTCGACGCCATAGGCCTTCAGGCTCGGCCAGTGACGTTTCAGCTCTTCGGCGCTGCCAGTCAGGTGCCCACCGGTTCCAACGCCTGTGATCATCACATCAATCGGATCATCGGCAAAGTCTTGCAGAATTTCCTGCGCTGTCGTCCGGACATGGACGGCGACATTGGCCGGGTTCTCGAACTGTGAAGGCATCCATGCGCCGTCCGTGCTTTCGACAATCTCAGTTGCGCGCTCAATCGCACCCTTCATGCCCTTTTCCTTGGGCGTGAGGTCGAAGGTCGCGCCATAGGCCAGCATCAGGCGTCGCCGCTCGACCGACATGCTTTCGGGCATGACAAGAACCAGGGTGTAGCCTTTCACAGCAGCCACCATGGCAAGCCCGATACCGGTATTGCCGCTGGTCGGTTCGACGATAGTGCCGCCCGGTTTCAGCTTGCCACTAGCTTCCGCGTCTTCGACCATGGCCAGCGCAATGCGATCCTTGATCGATCCGCCGGGATTGGCGCGCTCTGACTTGAGCCACACTTCATGCTCGGGGAACAGCCGCGACAGCCGGATATGTGGTGTGTTGCCAATCGTCTCGAGAATATTGCCAGCTCTCATAATCCCTCTCCTCAGGCATGTGTCTTGTGATCATCATGTAGCAGGTCTTCGGGCGGATCGAAGGTCTTCGTTGTCCGCAGGACCGGAAAAATCTGGCTCCATATCGCAACTGTCATCACCGCGCCGATCCCGCCAGCAATAAGTGCTGCAATCGGACCGATGTAGAAGGCAAGCATTCCGGAAAAGGCATCGCCGCCTTCATTCGATGCGCTGATCGCCAGCATACTGACTGAAGAGACCCGCCCGCGCTTGTCATTGGGGGTGTGCAGTTGAACAAGAGACTGGCGGACATACACGCTGAACATGTCCGCAACACCCATGGCGAAAAGCATGAGCAGGCTGAGCGCCATGGAGGTCGAAAGCGCGAACACAATCGTCGCAAGGCCGAAAATCAGGACTGAGAATAACATCTTGGGACCGACATTATGCTTGAGCGGACGATAGGAGAACCATGATGCCGTCAGCAGCGCGCCGATCCCGGGGGCCATGGCAAGCTGCGCGAGGCCTTGCTCTCCCACTTGTAGAATATCGCGTGCAAAGACCGGCAACAGCGCATTGGCACCCGACAGAAACACCGCAAACAGATCGAGCGTTATCGCGCCCAGCACCATCTTGTTGCGCCCGACATAGACGACGCCATCAATGATCTGGCGAAAGGGTCGCTGCTCCTTGCGCATCAGAGGCTGTGGGACCTTCCCGATGGTGAGCAGAGAGGCGATGGCGACAGCGAAGAGGATCGCTGAAACGATGTAGGTCAGGCTGGGGACGATCGAGTAGAGGTATCCACCCAGGGCTGCGCCCAGAATAGAGCCGACCTGCCAGGCAATTGTCGAAATTGCGATGGCGGTTGGCAGCAACGCCTTCGGCACCAGATTGGGGGCGAGAGCCGAAAAGGCTGGGCCTGCAAACCCACGCGCAATGCCCAAGACCACGGCAACTCCAAACAGAGCGGGCGCGGTGACAGCCTCTTCATAGGTCAGCCACGCCAGCACGCAAGCGCAGCCCAATTGCAGCAGCACGGTGGTGCGAGCGATCAAGCGGCGGTCAAAGCGGTCTGCCGCTAGTCCAGTGACGGGAGCCAGCACGAAAAGTGGCAGAAACTGCAAGAGGCCAATCAGCGCCAGCTGCCCTGAGGCTTCAGGAATGCTCATCCCGGCATCGCGTGCGATGTTATAGACCTGCCAGCCTATGATCAGGATCATCGCATTTTGTGCCAGCGTCATCGTCAGACGCGCCAGCCAATAGGCCCTGAAATTGTGGACCTGCACCGGGTGGGTGGGTTCGCGCTTGCTTTGCTGGGATGGGGAGGGGGTAGTCGTACTCACGCGCGCGCCATGGCAGGCGTATTCGGCGCTGCCAAGCGTGTCGGTGGATATTGCCGGGGCTTAGCGCTTGCGGCGCAGGCGCGGATTGGGTTGCAGCGTGTCGATAATGGCAACGAAGTCATCGAGGCGGATAATGCGCTCAAACTGAAAACCGGCGCGCTCGTCACGGGTCCAGATGACATAGGCTTCGATCCGGCCAACGACAGGCAGGCGGATAATGACACGGTCACCGCGCGAGAGTTTGTCAGCATCGTCGACCATAAAGCCGTGAGCGGACAGGTTGCAGACATGCAGGTTCACATCGCCGCGAGTGTAGTGCTCTACGATAACCGGGAAATCCACCGGGTGCCGCGCGGCACGGCGCATATCGGTGACACTTAAATTTGCTCCAGCCGACACTACCTAACGCCCTCCAGTTTCAGCACTCTGCCATCCCTAATGCGGGATAAAGGCTGACATTTGGTAAAGCCCGAAGGTTGACGAAGTTTAAGACGCTGCCTTTGTCCGGCGCGAAGTTACTGGATTTGCTGTGAAAAAGTGGAGAACTCACGCACAATTATAGTGTGATGATTGCATGCTTTTTCTTACCCAGACTGAGCTTTAGCGATGCGCCTTCGCTTGCCGTGATAACAAAACCGGGGTCATTGATCGTTGCGCCATCGAGTTTGACTGCGCCCTCGGCCAGCTTTCGCTTGGCCTCTCCGTTCGATGCCGTGAATCCGAGTTCGGTCAGCACAGCGCCGACGCGCATGCCTTCTGAACCGACGCAGAGCGTTGGCAGATCTTCCCCTGCGCCGCCGCCGGCAAAGGTGTCGCGTGCAGTGGCTTCGGCGGCCTTGGCTGCATCTTCACCACGCACCAGCGCGGTTACCTCGTTGGCGAGGATAACTTTCGCATCGTTGATCTCAGAGCCTTCGAGCGCTTCAAGGCGGGCGATTTCGTCAAGCGGCAGATCAGTGAAGAGGCGCAGGAACTTGCCCACGTCACGGTCATCCGTGTTGCGCCAATACTGCCAGAAATCATACGCGGGCAGCTGGTCTTCATTGAGCCAGATCGCACCATCGACCGATTTGCCCATCTTGGCGCCATCCGCGCGCGTGATCAGCGGCGCTGTAAAGCCATAGACTTCGCGCCCATCAATCCGGCGATTGAGCTCAATCCCGTTGACGATATTGCCCCACTGATCGCTCCCACCCAGCTGCAAGCGGCAATCATAATCGCGCGCCAGAACGAGGAAGTCGTAGGCCTGCATGATCATGTAATTGAATTCGAGGAAGCTCAGCGGCTGCTCGCGCTCAAGGCGCAGCTTTACGGAATCGAAGGTCAGCATCCGGTTGAGCGTGAAGTGCGGCCCCACAGCGCGCAGCAGCTCAACATAGCCAAGCTTGCTCAGCCAATCGTCATTATCGATCAGGACCGCGCCTGTTGCGCTGTCATCGAAGCGCAGGATGCGCTCGAACGAACCCTTGATCCCGGCAATGTTGGCCGCAAGGCGCTCTTCGGTGAGCATCTGGCGCGTTTCATCCTTGCCCGACGGATCGCCGACCTTGGCTGTGCCGCCGCCCATAATCACAATCGGGCGATGACCCGCCTGTTGCAGCCGCCGCAGCAGCATGATCGAGGCCAGATTACCGATATGAAGCGAGGGCGCGGTTGGATCGAAGCCGACATAGCCTGTCACCACCTGCTTGCTCGCAAGCGCATCAAGCGCCTCGGCATCAGTGATCTGGTGCAGGTGGCCGCGCTCTGAAAGCAAGCGCAGCAGGTCGGAATCGAAAGCCGTGTCAGTCATGGGACGCGCGCTTAACAGTGTGGGAGCGGTGCGGGAAGTGCCTTGCTACCCATGCAGGGCTGAGCAATAGCGAGAGCTATGACACCTTTGATGCTCCACCGCACATGCGACCTCGGCCCCATTCGCGCAGTCACCGCCTCAATCACGCCAACATCGGCCGGTTGCGAAGCGGAGTTTCGGCTTGATGGGCGTATATCGGGGATCAAGGTCCCCGAGGCTCAACCTTCGGTGCGGATGGACAATCTGTGGAAGACGACCTGTTTCGAGATATTCTGGCAACCGATCGGCCAGCCTGGATATGTCGAGTTTAACCTCTCGCCTTCAAGCCGCTGGGCTTCGTATGACTTTGACTCGTTTCGAGAAGGCATGCGTGATGCTCCGGTGGATGCGATTGCCATTTCCTGCTCGCACTCCGAAAGCGAGGGAGCAGGCGAACTTGTGCTGAAAGCGAGTATTGCCGCCAGTCTTCCCAGCCCGGCGCAGGTCGCGCTGAATGCCATCGTTGAGCATCTCGACGGGTCGATCCAGTTCTGGGCCGTGGCCTTTCCTCCGGGCGATCCGGAGTTTCACTCAGAAGCCTGCCGCCAGATGATCGTCGAGCGCTAGGCGCTCTCAGACTGTGGGCCAAACGGGCCGTTTAGCCTCATGACGCGGTAATTGATCGCCTGCGCAAAGCAGGTCCAGACAAGATAGGGCACGATCAGCCACGCGGCGAAGGAAGAGATCGGTGCCAGCGCCGCGATCAGCACCGCGCAGGACGCAATGAGCGCAAAGTTTTCATAAAACGACCAGTCAGGCCGCTTGAATGTGAAGAAGAGCGGTGACCACAGGAAATGCAGCACGGCGTTAACGCCAAAGGCTGCCGCCATGGGTGTGAATTGCTCGGGCGTTTTGGCTTCGGTCCAGCCGATGTAGAGCGCCCAGCCTGCCAGACCAAGAATAGCTGTCCATGCCGGGGCAAAGGCCCATCCCGGCGGCTGAAACCACGGTTTCTTGAGCGAGTGATACCATTCGCCCACATCGGTTAGCAGACCGCCAGCCAGATTGAGGCCGATTGCATAGAGCAGGGCGAATGTGAGCGCGGTGTAGTCCATTCTCAGCATACTGACAGGAAACGGCGTCGGTTCCAACTTGCCTTTGCGTTCCTTGTGTTCCAACCCGCAGCATATGACCGCAAAAGTGAAATTTGGCATAGATCGCCTGCTTGCAGGCCCCTCGCTTCTCGACCAGCTTAAGGGCAAGCGCGTTGCTCTTGTCGCGCACCCTGCGAGTGTGACTGAAGACCTCACCCACAGCCTCGATGCACTGATGGATGCCGGGGTGAATGTCACCAGCGCCTTTGGCCCGCAGCATGGTCTCAAGGGCGACAAGCAGGACAATATGGTCGAGACGCATGACGAGACCGATGCCCAATACGGCATTCCGATCTTCTCGCTCTATGGCGAGGTGCGCCGTCCAACCGGGCAGATGACGGCGACCGCGGACGTCTTCCTGTTCGACCTGCAGGATCTGGGCTGCCGCATCTACACCTTTGTGACGACCCTGCTCTATTTGCTCGAAGAGGCAGCCAAGGGTGGCAAGTCGGTCTGGGTTCTGGACCGTCCCAATCCCGCTGGGCGTCCGATTGAGGGCACGATGTTGATCCCCGGCCAAGAGAGCTTTGTTGGCGCGGCTCCGATGCCGATGCGCCATGGCCTGACGCTGGGAGAGATGGGGCATTTCTTCATCGCGCACTTTGGGTTGGACGTCGATTACAAGGTCGTCGCCATGGAGGGCTGGCAGCCCGATGAGCCTTCAGGCGCGGTCGCAAGCGGCTATGGATGGCCGGCGGATCGTATCTGGGTGAACCCTTCGCCCAATGCCGCAAGCGTCAATATGGCGCGCTGCTATGCGGGCACGGTGATGATCGAAGGCGCAACCCTGAGCGAGGGGCGGGGCACCACGCGGCCCCTGGAGGTGCTGTTTGGCGCGCCTGATGTCGATGCCAAGGGCGTTTGGAAGCTGATGCGGCAGATGGCGCCTGAGTGGTGCGGCGGTGTTCTGGTACGCGAATGCTGGTTTGAGCCGACCTTTCACAAACATGCGGGACAACTGTGCAACGGCCTGATGATGCACGCGGAAGGTCCGGACTACGGGCACGCGCTGTTCCGCCCGTGGCGGATGCAGGCGCTCGCGTTCAAGGCCATCCGCACGCTCTATCCCGATTACGAATTGTGGCGCGATTTTCCCTATGAGTACGAGCTAGACCGGTTGGCGATTGACGTGATCAATGGCGGTCCGGGCTTGCGCGAGTGGGTCGATGATGCGGGCGCGGCTCCGGGTGACTTGGACCAAGCGGCGGCGCAGGACGAGGCGCTATGGGCGCAAACAGTGCGTGAGCATTTGCTTTACTGATCAATCCTCAGCGTCTTGATCTGCAGGCATCAGCCGGTGATCCTCTGCGCTGAAATCGGGCAGTAGCCGGACGTCGTTAGGATTACCCATCATCACCATCATCCCGCAGCCATTTTCGCGGCGGTCGACGGCGTAGATCGCCAGCGGCGGCGTTTCGGGTGTGTTTGGCCCACGGCGCAAAAGCGGGGCGGGGCCGAGGATCACAGGCCCATCACTGCCTTCATCGGTGCGTTCAAGCCGATCGCTGCAGCCGGTGCGCAGGCCTGCTCGCGGCTCTTTGAGGAGTTTGGCCAATGAAGTTTCTGGCAATAGTCCGAGGGCTCTTTCAGATTTTACGCGCTCTTGTTCCTTGGCGACGCGATCGCGAAGCTCTTTGACAAGTGCGTCTTTATTGTGTGCCTCAGGTGCAGGGACCTCGGCTTCGTCCGCGGCGGCGATAAACAAAAAGGCAGCGATAGGGGTGAGCAGGATACGCATAGAATACTCCCTTGATCTGGTTTTACATATCATATCAGAGACATCAGTGCGAGTTCGGTATCAATGCCCCTGCTTGCGGCTCAGCTCACGCATCGCTTCATCCAACCCGTCGAGGGTCAATGGATACATCCGATCGTCGACCAGCTGCTTGAGCATCTTGGTCGATTGCGAATAGCCCCATTGCTTTTCGGGCACCGGGTTCAGCCACACGGTTGCGGGGTAGGTGTTGGTGACGCGTTGCAGCCAGACTGTGCCTGCTTCGTCATTCATGTGTTCGACGCTGCCGCCCGGATGGGTGATTTCATAGGGACTCATCGCCGCATCGCCGACGAAGACGACCTTGTAATCATGGCCGTATTTGTGAAGTACGTCCCACGTCTTGGTGCGTTCCTGCCAGCGGCGTTTGTTGTCTTTCCACACGCCTTCGTAAAGGCAATTGTGGAAGTAGAAGAATTCAAGGTTCTTGAACTCCGCGGTCGCCGCGCTGAACAGCTCTTCGACGAGCTTGATGAAGGGGTCCATCGACCCACCCACATCGAGGAATAGCAGCAGTTTTACCGCATTACGGCGTTCCGCTCGCATATGAATGTCGAGCCAACCTTGCTTCGCAGTGCCTTCGATTGTCTTGTCGAGGTCAAGCTGGTCCGGGTTCCCCTCACGCGCAAAGCGGCGCAGGCGGCGCAGCGCCATCTTGATGTTGCGGGTGCCCAGTTCTTTGGTGTTGTCGAGGTTCTTGAACTCTCGCTTTTCCCAGACTTTGACGGCCTTCTTGTGCTTGCTTTCGCCGCCGATCCGCACACCTTCGGGGTTGTAGCCGGAATGGCCAAAGGGGCTGGTGCCCCCAGTGCCGATCCATTTGTTACCGCCTTCGTGGCGTTTTTCCTGTTCCTCAAGCCGCTTCTTGAGCGTCTCCATGATCTCATCCCAATCGCCCAGAGCTTCGATCTCGGCCATCTCTTCGGGCGTGAGCATCTTTTCGGCGATTGCCTTTAGCCAATCCTCCGGGATTTCCACGGGGTTCTGGCCATAATCGCTCATCACGCCCTTAAAGACCTTGTGAAAAACCTGATCAAACTTATCGAGCAGGCCTTCATCCTTCACGAAAGTCGCGCGCGAGAGGTAGTAGAACGCCTCGGGCGTCTGCTCGATTACATCCTTTTCGAGCGCTTCCAGCAGCGTGAGGTGTTCCTTGAAGCTCGCGCCGATGCCGGCGCTGCGTAGCTCATCTGTGAAATTGAAGAACATTGTGGTGGTTTAGCTGCACACAGTCGCTCGCGCTAGCCTTATCCGCTCCTTTGTTCGGCGTCTTAAAGCTTCGCTAACCATCCTTGGTTACCCGATACCTCAAAGAGCGTCCAAACGGGCAATTGGACACTATTCAGGGTAGCAAATTCATGAAACCGATCGCGATCGATACCGACAATGCCGTGGCGTTAGAAAAGATACCCGAAAGCTGCGGGGCGGTGACCGTCGGCTGCGCCGAAGTGGCCGGTGTCGTCGAGGCGGTTATCCGTTCGTCGGAACTGCTCAGAGCGGAGCATGATGCGCTTCAGGGCACCGTCGCTGCGCTGGAAGCGGATCAAGCCAAGGTCTCCGAAGCGAGCGATGAAGCAAGGCTGTTGTCCGAAAAGGCCATTGGCAGGCTGGAAGAGGGGGCGGCGCTGATCCATTCCTCGCTTGGCCAGATTAACGAACTGCTCGATATGGTCGACGCGCTGGGGCAGCATGTGACGGGCTTTTCCGCGGCCATGGAGCAAGTGAAGCGCAGCGCGCAGGACATTGATGACATTGCAGAAACAACCAACATCCTGGCGTTGAATGCGACGATCGAAGCAATGCGCGCAGGTGATGCAGGCAGAACATTCGCGGTGGTCGCGAGCGAGGTGAAGAGCCTTGCCAATGATACCCGCAAGGCGACCGAAGAGATCGCTCAGACGATTGATGCTCTGGGTGATGAGGCCGGCGTCGTGATCGGACGGATCGAAGCGGGCAGCGAAGCCAGCGGGAGTGCGAAAGCCTCCGTCGCGCAGATCGAAGACGCGATGGCGAATGTCAGTTCGCTGGTCGAAGAAGTGGACAAGCAGAACGATGTCATCGCTCGATCCACTGGCACGATCAGCGGTCATGTCCATTCAGTGCAAGACGTTCTGCTGCGTTATGACAAGGTGACGCGCGAGAACGAACAGGAGCTCGCTGCCGCACAAAGCGAAGCGGTGGGACTGGAAAGCATCGCCAATGATATGTTTGACGGGCTCGTCCACGCAGGTCTGAGCCCGCGCGATCAGGCGATGGCGGATCACGCCATGGAAGTTGCGCGTGAGATCGTTGCGGTGACAGAGGCCGCCATCAAGAATGGCGAGATAACGCATGCTGCCGTGTTTGATCGCAACTACAAGTTAATCCCCGGCTCTGCTCCTGAGCGGTTCACTGCGGGAGTTACAGATTTTGCAGAGAGACAGTGGAAGCCCATTCTTAACCGGTCGACCCATTGCTTTACCGAGGCCTTCGCCACCGTCTGTGCTGACGTAAACGGCTTCATGCCCACTCATATCGACAAGTTCACACAGGCGCCCACCGGCGATTTGCAGCACGATACGCGCTTCTGTCGCAATGGTCGGATAATGATGGATGAATCAGACCGCGCTGCGATCCGCAGTGAAGCGCCCTATCGCCTCTCGGTATTCCGCCAGCCTATTGAAGGCGAGGGCTACCACGTCGTGCGCAGCGTCTATGTCCCGCTACGCTTCAAGGGCGAGCGGTGGGGTGATATGAAGTTTGCCTACAGCTTCGACTAAGTCGTTGCAGGTGACGATCAACTCGGGTTGCGGCGTGCCATAAAGGCCAGACGCTCAAACATCATCACGTCCTGCTCGTTCTTAAGCAGAGCGCCATGAAGCGGCGGGATCGCGCTGTTCGGGTTTGCATCCTGAAGCACGTCGAGCGGCATGTCCTCGTGCATCAGCAGCTTGAGCCAGTCGAGCAATTCGCTGGTTGAAGGCTTTTTCTTCAGGCCCGGCACTTCGCGCAGCTCATAGAAGATATCCATCGCCTTCTTGACCAGGATTTTCTGGATGTCGGGGAAGTGCACGTCGATGATCGACTGCATCGTCTCACGGTCCGGGAACTTGATGTAGTGGAAGAAGCAGCGACGCAGGAATGCGTCTGGCAGCTCCTTTTCATTGTTCGAGGTGATGACGACGATGGGACGCTCTTTGGCTTCGACCCGCTCTTGCGTTTCGTAAACGTCGAAGCTCATGCGGTCGAGTTCCTGCAGCAGGTCGTTCGGGAACTCGATATCGGCTTTGTCGATTTCGTCGATCAACAGCACGGGCAGCTTTTCAGCAGTGAAGGCTTCCCACAATTTGCCCTTCTTGATGTAATTGCTGATGTCGTGAACGCGCTCGTCACCCAGCTGACCATCGCGCAAACGTGCCACGGCGTCATATTCGTACAGGCCTTGTTGTGCCTTGGTAGAGGACTTGATGTTCCACTCAATCAGGGGAGCGCCGATGGCCTTAGAAATCTCATGCGCGAGCACGGTTTTACCCGTACCCGGCTCACCCTTGACGAGAAGCGGCCGGCGCAAAGTCACCGCGGCGTTTACTGCAACCTTCAGATCATCGGTTGCGACATAATTGCTGGTGCCTTCGAAACGGGTGCTCTCACTCATGGGTTTTCCCTTGAAACTGATACTCGCCGGCGGTCCTAGGGCGCAGCGCAATCAAGTGCAAGGGTCTGGTGCGCAGACTTTCGGCGCGAGATGGTGGAGCTAGTTTTCTCCCAAAGCGTCCTGCCAACAATCAGGCTGCGTAGAATGCAGCGAACACAAACAGCAGATTGAACACCAACATCGCGATCGTCGCGATTTTCCAGCCAAACCCCGCGCTATGCATCCCGCGATCCCATGTCCATTTGCCGATTTGAAGCGCGGCCAACGCGCATCCTCCAAGGATCAACCAAGGCAGCATGATCCCGATCACAGCGAAAGTTACAAAGACCGCCATGATCGCGATCAAGTGCATGAAGAAGGCACCGGTAAACCAAACGATTGGCACGGGGCGGTAGGCGGTATCGGGCATCTCCCAATCTGGCAGCGAACTGTCAGGCCGCGAAAGACGCCGATCACCCGCCATGATGTCTTCCTCTCGCGGGTCGGGGTAGGTGGGTTCGTCCTCTGGCTCAGGCATCGATCATGTCGCGGTCCATTTCGCCCGCGCGGTTCTGGATGAAGTTGAAGCGGTGTTCCGGGTTCTTGCCCATCAGTTGGTCGACCAATTCCTTGACGCCCGCGCGCTCCTGAAATTCCTGCGGCAGAGTGATACGGATCAGTTGGCGAGTTTCAGGGTTCATTGTCGTTTCGCGCAGCTGCGCAGGGTTCATCTCGCCTAGCCCCTTGAACCGGCCAACCTCGACCTTTTTGCCTTTGAACACCGTCGCTTCGAGCTCGGCACGATGCGCATCATCATTGGCGTAGCGGCTCTCTTTGCCTGCAGTGAGGCGATAGAGCGGAGGTTTGGCGAGGAACAGATGTCCCTTGCGCACCACGTCAGGCATTTCCTGGAAGAAGAACGTCATCAGCAAAGTCGCGATATGCGCTCCGTCAACATCGGCATCGGTCATGATGATGATGCGATCATAGCGCAGGTTCTCCGCATCGCAGTCCTTGCGCGTCCCGCATCCCAGAGCGAGGCCGAGATCGGCGATTTCGGTGTTGGCGCGGATCTTATCAGCGGTGGCGCTGGCGACATTGAGGATTTTACCGCGGATCGGCAGAATCGCCTGTGTCTTGCGGTCACGCGCTTGCTTGGCGCTGCCGCCAGCGGAGTCGCCTTCGACGATGAACAGCTCCGTTTCGCGGTCGCCTTCGCCAGAGCAATCGGTGAGCTTGCCGGGTAGGCGCAGTTTCTTGGCATTGGTTGCGGTCTTGCGTTTGACGTCGCGCTCTTGCTTGCGTTTGAGGCGCTCTTCCATCCGCTCCATGACTTCGCCCAGCAGCGCCTTGCCGCGCTCCATGTCATCGGTGAGGAAATGGTCGAAATGATCGCGCACAGCGTTCTCGACCAGCCGCGTGGCTTCGGGCGAGGTCAGGCGATCCTTGGTTTGCGACTGGAATTGCGGATCTCGGATAAAGACGCTGAGCATGACTTCCGATCCGGTCATCACGTCGTCTGCGGTGATATCCTTGGCCTTCTTGGTGCTGGTCAATTCGCCAAAGGCTCGCAAACCCTTGGTCAGGGCTGCTCGCAGGCCTTGCTCATGCGTCCCGCCATCAGGGGTGGGGACGGTGTTACAATACCAGCTTGTCGAGCCGTCGGAATAGAGTGGCCAGGCAATCGCCCATTCGACGCGGCCTTGTGAGACGCCTGCATCATCCTCGGCAAAGTCTTGAGACCCCGTGAAGGGCAGGGCGGTGACACACTCGCGCGCGCCCACTTGCTCGGCCAGATGATCCGCGAGGCCGCCGGGGAATTTGAACACCGCCTCTTCAGGCACGTCTTCGCTGGCGAGGCTCTCTACGCATTTCCAGCGGATTTCGACTCCAGCGAACAGATACGCCTTGGACCGTGCGAGCTTGAACAAACGAGCAGGCTTGAAATTGCGCTCGCCAAAAATCTCTGTGTCGGGGGTAAAGGTGACTGTAGTACCGCGGCGATTTGGTGCTGCGCCTATAACCTCGATCGGGCCGAGCGTTTGGCCCTTGGAGAATTCCTGAGCGTAGAGTTGCTTATCGCGCGCCACTTCGACGCGCGTGTTTGACGAAAGCGCATTGACAACGCTGACCCCGACACCGTGCAGGCCCCCGCTGGTGGCATAGGCCTTGCCGGAGAACTTGCCGCCCGAGTGGAGCGTTGAAAGGATCACTTCGAGCGTGGATTTGCCCGGGTATTTGGGATGCTCGTCAACCGGGATGCCGCGCCCATTGTCGGCAATGCTGAGGCGATTGCCTTCTTCCAGTCGAACTTCGATCCGGCTCGCATGGCCAGCAACCGCCTCGTCCATCGAGTTGTCAAGAACCTCGGCGGCAAGATGATGCAGCGCGCGATCATCGGTGCCACCGATATACATGCCGGGTCGGCGACGCACCGGCTCCAGACCCTCCAGCACCTCGATTGAGGAGCTGTCATAATTGCCGCTGGAGGTCGGGGTGTTCTCGAAAAGATCGTCTGACATACACCTAGATATAGGCGCGCTGACAGAGCGATCACAAGCCGATCAGAGAGCGTTTTGCGCTTTTATTGACCAAACCCGCTGGGTGCCGGGTCAACTTCACTCACGCTCTGGCCATTGACCTGGCGCACTCCAAGCGTGCGTTCGGCAACGCCGTCCTGTCCAAAACGGAACGCGCCATCGACACCAAGAAAGCCGCCCTGACTGTAAAGGCGCTCCATGGGGAAGGGGTCTCCGACTTGCCATTCCCGCGCGATCCGCAGCGTCAGCAGAACCGAATCATAGCCCAAAGTGGAGATGCGATAGGGCTTGGCGCCAAATCGCGCTTCGTATGACGTGGCAAAGCCTTTGAAGAAGTTGTCTGACACGGCCGAGAAATAGGCTCCGTTCACAGCAGTCGAGCGTGTGACGCTTGCCTCGCCGCTCCACAGTTCGGTGCCCAGAATGCGGGTTCCCTCCGCGCCATCGCGCTTTAGCTCGGGGGCCGCAGTGGTCGCGAGGCGCGCTCCATCAGCGATCAGCACAGTGTCATAACCGCCCTTGGTCCGCAGGCGCTGGGCTGCGCTGATGATGGACGTGTTGCCGCGCGCATAGGTTTCACGCGCGATCAGGTTGCCGCCATAAGTGCCCAAGGCATTTTGCAGCGCGGAATAGGAGCGGTCGCCGTAATCCCCTTCAGGCACCAGAGCCGCAAAGGCGTTGGACCCGTTGGCGCGCACATGCTTCACCGTCCGATCGATCGACTGCTCCGGCATATATCCCATCAGGAACACACCATCGCTGGCGACTTCGATATCATTGGAGAAGGAGACGACCGGGATCGACGCGGGCCGAGCCTGTTCGCGAACGGAAGGCACGTTGCTGGAGAGAAGCGGCCCCAAAATCAGCTTGTTGCCATCAACAATTGCCTGACGCGCGGCCTCGGCTGCACCGCGCCCGGTATCATAGGTGGTGATGCGCAGGTTCGTCGCCTCGCTATCAAGCAAGGCCATCGTGGTTGCATTGGCAAGCGCCTGGCCGACTGCCGATGTGTTTCCTGTCATCGGGACGAGCAGCGCTACCCGGTGGCGCGCCGCATCGGTCGGCAAGGCTGTGGGTGTCGGGCGAGGCGTGGGAGCGGGCGGAGGCGCTGTGGAAACTGTCTCTGTTTTGGGAATGATCTGACACCCTGCAAGCAGGGCTGCCGAGCCAGCCAAAGCCAAATTCCGTTTCGAAAAGACAGCCCGTGCCCCTTGCGAAACCGAAGCGAAAATCCCGATCATTCTTGCCGACCCCTCTTGCCTGCTTCAAAGACCACGCTGTGAACACGTCGCCGCCTGAATCAGACCTTACCAAACTGTATGCCCCCGGCCTCTACATTGTCGCCACGCCAATTGGCAATCTTGGCGACATAACGTTGCGGGCTATCGATACTCTGCGCGGGTGCAACCTTATTGCCTGCGAAGATACGCGCATCACAGGGAGACTGCTTGCCCATTTGGGGATTGTCACAAGGATGCAGCGCTATGACGATCACGCCTCAGAGAACGTGCGCCATAGGCTGATCGAACTTGCCTCAAGCGAACCGGTGGCCTTGGTGAGCGATGCAGGCACGCCCCTGGTTTCTGATCCGGGCTACAGGCTGGTGCGCGAGGCACGCGAGGCCGGGATTGAGATTACCACCATTCCGGGTGCCTGCGCGGCAATTGCGGGTCTGACCCTGTCAGGTTTGCCCAATGACCGCTTTCTGTTCGCAGGCTTCCTGCCCGTAAAGGACAAGGCGCGCCGCGATATACTCGATGAGCTGGGCGATATCACCGCTACGCTGGTCTTTTACGAAACCGGCCCCCGGCTAGTCCGCAGCCTTGAGGCGCTCGCTGAGCTTTGGCCCGAACGCGAAGTGTCAGTGGCGCGCGAACTGACGAAGATGCACGAGGAATGCCGCTCGGGCTCGGCAAGCAGCCTCGCCAGTCATTACACCGACAATCCTCCCAAAGGCGAGATTGTGCTTATGGTCGGCCCGCCTGCGGAACAACCATTGCTCCAAGACCCCGATGATCTTTTGCGCGAGGCGTTGGCCGATCTCCCGCCCAGCAAGGCTGCAGGGCAGGTTGCCAAATCTACCGGGCTTGACCGCAAGGTTCTCTACGCCCGGGCGATGGAGTTGAAGGTGGAATTCAAAAGCGAATGAGCGAGAAGCGCGTCATTGCCGATCGCCGTGGCCGCGAAGGGGAAGCCGAGGCTGCGCGCTGGCTCAGGGACAAGGGTTGGGAAATCCTCGCCGAGCGGGTCAAAACCAAGTTGGGTGAGATTGACCTCATCGCCAAGCGTGAAAACCATGTCGCCTTCATCGAAGTGAAATGGCGTCGCCGCGCCGCAGACCTTGCCACAGCCATTGATGAAAGGCGGCTTGCTCGGGTCGCGGCCGCGGTCGAAGTGGTTGCGCATGAATATGCTTGTGCAGGGGAAGATATTTCTATCGACGTTATCCTCCTTGCGCCGGGCGCCGGCCCGCGCCACATCGCCAACGCTTGGATGCCATAGGAACTCGACATGACCCTGAAAATCGCTGTCCAGATGGACCCCATTGAAAGCGTCAATGTCAAGGGCGACAGCTCGTTCGCGCTGATGCTTGCAGCGCAGGAGCGCGGGCATGAAGTGTTCGAATACCATGTCGAAAGCCTGACGCTGGACGCCGATGATCGCCTCTATGCCCAAGGGTATCCGGTGAAGGTGCGCAAGGTTCAGGGCGATCACTTCGAGAAAGGCGATCCGGTCCGGCTTGATCTGGGCAAGGACATTGACGTGGTCCTGATGCGGCAAGACCCCCCCTTCCACATGGGTTATATAACCGCGACACACCTGCTGGAGCGGATCAGCGGCGAGACTTTGGTGGTCAACGATCCTGTCAGCGTGCGTAATGCGCCGGAAAAGGTGATGGTGCTCGACTATCGCCGCTTTATGCCGCCGACGCTAGTCACACGCTCGGTAGACGAAGTGCGCCGCTTCATGGCCGAGCATGGCGCTGTGGTGGTCAAGCCGATCCACGGAAATGGCGGCAAGGCGATCTTCCGCGTGCCCGCCGATGGCGACAACCTCACCGCTTTGTTCGAGGTGTTCAACCAGACCTGGCCCGAACCGCACATGGTCCAGCCTTTCCTTCCCGAGGTGGCAACAGGCGATAAGCGCATTGTCCTGATCGACGGCGAGGTGGCGGGCGCAATCAACCGCATTCCGGGCGAGGGCGAGTTCCGCTCGAATTTGGCGATGGGCGGCAGCGCCGAGGCAACCGGGCTGACCGAGCGCGAGGTCGAAATATGCGAGGCGATGGGACCAGAGTTGAAGCGCCTTGGCCTGACCTTTGTCGGGATCGATGTGATCGGCGGCAAATGGCTGACCGAAATTAATGTGACTTCACCGACGGGCATCGTGGCGATTTCGGAGTTTGATGGGACCGATCTGGCGGGGATGATCTGGGACGCGATTGAGGGGCGGGTGAAGAATTAGGTCTGCTTTAGGTTAGGCTTCGTGGGGT
>JBCBMN010000050.1:0-18703 GCA_039822745.1 Pseudomonadota bacterium
CTGGACCTATGGGCCATAGGTCCAGGCATGATAGGGGCATACCAACCGCGCGGCGCATTCTGTGCCATTACCCTCGACTAGCCGTGTACCCCGATGGCGGCATACGTTCAGGAAGACATGCGCTGTGCCTGCCTTGTCACGGGTGATGAGAAGTGGCCTGCCCGTATCATCATGCGGCACCGCCATCCCCGGCTCGGGCAGCAATGCGCTGGGCGCAAGCACTTGCGGCAGGCGATCAAACAGAGCCGCCTTCTCCGCTGCGAAATGGGCAGGGTCGGTATAGTGACTGGCGGGCACGCGCGAGGTTGTGGCGTTGCGACGTCGGTCCTCCCCCACACGCACTTTCTGAGCGAGAGCCACTTGCCCCGGCGTCGCGCGGCGCGCGGGCGGGGCGGACTTCAATTGTGTTGTGGACGCATTCATCGCGGTGCCTTTATCCTCTGGCCTATTCCTCTCAACCACCTCTAGTGTGGCATAGAGCCTCAAGCGCGCAAAGGGATTTGAATGAGCGAAGCTGCTGAAAGCCAAACAGCGATGAAGCCTGGCATCATGCAAGTGCTGCGCGCGATGGGGCAGGTCAAAACCTTCTACATGGGGATTTTCGGCTTTTCGAGCGGGCTGCCCTTTGCGCTGTTTCTGGGCACGCTCTATGCATGGCTGACCGAGGCTGAGGTGGATCTGGAGACGATGGGCGTCTTCTCCCTTATTGGGCTCGCCTATGCGTTCCAGTTCATCTGGTCACCGCTGATCGACAAGCTCAACATTCCCGGTTTCAAGCGGCTGGGAAAGCGCAAGCAATGGATGGTTCCGGCCCAATTGCTGCTCGGCGCGATCCTGCTGATGATGAGTGTGCTCGATCCCAAGACGCAGCTTGGATGGTTTTCGCTCCTTGCAGGCATCGGTGCCTTTGCCAGCGCGTCTCAGGACATTGCGATCAATGCCTGGCGGATCGACAATGCGGATGAGAAAGCCACGCTCGATATCCTCTCCACCGTTTATCAGATGGGCTACCGGCTGGCCGCTTTGGTAGGCGGAGCTTTCGGCTTGATTATCGCGGAGCGGATCGGCTGGCCGGAGACCTATATGGCAATGGGCGCGATCCTGCTGACAATCGGAACGGTGGGCCTGTTCGCGCCGGACAACCCGGCTTCCAAGGCAAATGCGAGCGACACGGTGGAGCCTGAAATCGCAGCCTTGCGCATGGCCGGGGAACTGCGTCCAGAACTGCGCGCCAAGGTTCTGGCGGTCGTCGGCCTTTTGTGGACCGTCTCGATTGGCGTCATCCTCGCCTTCATGGTGATGTCGATGACATATGCGCCAGAGGATCGCCCGAACCCGACCCTGTTTACCGCAACATTCGGCCCTTGGATCATTGTCGCGACCGTGGTTGTGCCCGCGCTGATTGCTGGCTGGCTTGCGGGGCAAAAGCGCAATGGCGTGAACTTGCTGACCGAGGAAGCTGCTCCCGGCGCGGCGGGTGGCTATGTGATGGATCACCTCTACCGTGCGCTGGTTCTGCCGCTGGTGGAGTTTGTCGGGCGCATGGGCTGGAGCCTCGTCCTGATCCTCGCGCTGGTGCTGACATATCGCATTTGTGACGCGATCTGGGGCACCTTTGCCTATCCGTTCTATCTGGGCGAACTTGAATACACCAAGGATGAGGTCGCCTTTGCCTCCAAGTTCTTTGGCGTGGGCGCGATCATCGCTGGCCTTGCGATTGGTGGCTTCATGCTGACGGTGATGGGCCGGATGCTGACATTGACGCTGGGCGCTTTGATGGCGGCTTTGACGAACCTGCTTTACGCTGACTTGGCCGTGGGCGGAGCGAATATGCAGGCGGTGAGCGATGCTGTCGGCTTCACTTGGCTGATTATGCAGGTGCCGGTGATTGGCTCGGCCAGCCTCGCCAAACTGACCTTCACGATCATGTTTGAGAACCTTGCGATCGGGATTGCTGGAGCCGCCTATATTGCGTGGCTGTCGTCCATCGTGTCCAAGGAATTCAGCGCGGTGCAATATGCGCTGCTGTCCTCGCTCACCTTGCTGGTGGGTACGCTTGGGCGCGGGGCGCTGGGCGAGATGATCGAGGATCAGGGCTATTTCGATGTCTTCGTGCTGACGACATTCATCGGATTGTTCGCGGTGGTGCTGTGCGTGGCCGAATGGTATCGGCAAAGCCGTGCTGGCCGATCCTCAGGCGTGGTCACTCCGCAAGCTGCACCTGCCGAATAGGCCCGCTAATCCGGCACTTCATCGTTCAGCCGCAGCGCTTCGCCTGCGAGGTAGAGCGAGCCTGCTATCAGAACGGGAAGCTCGTCATTGGCCAAGTTGAGAAGCGCGTCTTCGAGGTCAGCCCGCGCCACCGCCTGATCGCCAAAGGCCTGTGCTGGGTGGCTGTCATGGCCGGGCACGGGGACAATGCTCAAGCTCGCAATTCGTCCTGCAAAGGGTCCGGTTAAGGCGTTGGGGTTCTTGTTCGCCAGCATGCCAATGATGAGATGCACAGGGCTGTCTATGGCCTCGGCAATCGCCTTGCCAGCGCTGGGATTGTGTCCACCATCTAGCCAGACGGGTCGGTTTGACGTGAGAACGGTCAATGGCCCTTCTTCAAGTCGCTGCATGCGAGCGGGCCAGCGGGCGGTGCGTGCGCCTTGCTTTATCGCTTCATCACCAATTGCGATCTTGTCTTGCGACAGCAGCATGGTGATTGCCAGCCCAAGATTGAACGCCTGATGCTCACCGGTCAGCGCGGGGAGCAAGAGCGTCTCGTCGTAGTAATCCGTTTGGTAGTACGGTTCGCCAGAGGAGATGAAGAAGTTCAGGAATTGGTCTTGCAGATCAGCGCCTTCGCGCTTCGCAACGGCGAGTATCGCGGATTGGGCTTCTGGCGGGTATGCGTACTCCAAAATCGCCAAAGGCACACCGCGTTTCGCAATGCCCGCTTTCTCAAACGCGATCCGCGCCATCGGCTCGTCCGGTGTGCCGTCTTCGGGGCGCAGGAGGAAGGCTTCATGGTCCAGCCCCAAGGCTGCGATCCCGCATGCTGCCAGTGCCTCTGGCTCCAGCACGTTGGTCGCATCCAGACGCCCGCCAAGGCCGACCTCAACCACGCAGGCATCCGCTGGCTCGCGCGAGAAGGCGAGGAAGGCGGCGGCTATGGTGACCTCAAAGAAACTCGGGCCGAGGTCCTCGCCCCCCTGTTCGCTGGCGTCCAATACCTCTTGCAGCAGATCCGCCAGAGCCGCGTCTGAGATCAGCTCACCGGCCACCCGGAACCGCTCATTATAGCGCACCAGATGCGGGCTGGTGGTGACATGGACGCGCTTGCCATCCGCCTCCAGCATGGCGCGCAGAAAGGCGCAGGTGGAGCCCTTGCCGTTCGTCCCGGCGACGTGGAAAACCGGCGGCAGCTTGCGGTGCGGATTGCCCAGCCGCTCCATCAGTGCGGCGATCGTCTCCAGCCCAAAGCGCCCTTGCGGCACGCTCAATTGGCTCAGCCGATCAAGCTGTGCCTGCACGCGAGGGTCGTCAGAGCGACCGAAATCGACCATCGGGCTTAGGCCGCAGCGACCGGTTGCAGGTAATCGAGCACATTGGCGAGCGTCGCTTTGAGCTCATGCCGGTGGACCACCATGTCGACCATGCCGTGCTTGTGCAGATATTCCGCGCGCTGGAAGCCTTCGGGCAGCTGCTCGCGGATCGTGTCCTGAATAACGCGCTGCCCGGCAAAGCCGATAAGCGCGCCCGGTTCAGCAATTTGCACATCGCCCAGCATCGCATAACTTGCCGTAACACCGCCGGTGGTCGGGTCGGCTAGGACAACGATGTAAGGAAGGCCTGCATTCTTGAGCCGCCGCGTCATCACTGTGGCGCGCGGCATTTGCATGAGGCTGAGGATACCTTCCTGCATGCGCGCGCCGCCCGCAGCGGTGACAACCACTAGCGCGCATTGACGGGTCAGCGCGCGCTCTGCCGCGGCGCAAAAGGCCATGCCCACAGCCATCCCCATCGATCCGCCCATGAAGGCAAAGTCCTGCACGCCGACCACCGCCGGACGCCCGTCAATCGCGCCTGAGCCGACCACGAAAGCATCCTCATGCGGGTTGGCAGTGCGTGCAGCCTTGAGCCGGTCGGTATATTTCTTGGAATCCTTGAACTTCAGCGGGTCTTCGGTGACCTCTGGCTGCGGCAGCAGCTCGAACCCCGGATCGAGCAGCATTGCCAGCCGTGTATCCGCATTGATCCGCCCATGATGATCACAGCGCGGGCACACTTTGCCATTCTCTTCATATTCGGCGACGAACAGCATTTCGTGGCAGTTCGAGCACTTGATCCACAGATCCTTCTCTGTGCTCTTCTTCTCCTCGCCAAAACCCAGCGAGTTGCGGACGCGGTTAAACCAGCTCATTCTTTTGACCCTTTGATGGCGGCTACCAGGCTCGCCGTCAGTTCTTTTAGCTTCGCAGGGGCGTCGGCGCCATACTCGCCGACAAGATCCACCAATGCTGAGCCGACAACGACCCCATCGGCAACCTCGGCGATAGCGCCTGCCTGCTCAGGCGTGCGCACTCCAAAGCCCACCGCAACCGGCAGATCGGTTGCGGCCTTGAGCGCGTTCACCGCATCCTCGATAGAGCTTTGCGCGGCCTGTTGCAGCCCGGTGATGCCTGCGACCGAGACGTAATAGAGAAACCCGTCTGACCCTTCGAGCACTTGCGGCAGGCGCTTTGCATCTGTGGTGGGTGTGGCAAGGCGAATGGGAGCAATACCCTCTGCGCGCAGGGCGGGGCCAAGCTCGCCGTCTTCCTCTGGCGGGATGTCGACGCAAATCACGCCGTCCACGCCTGCGCCTTTGGCGGCTTTGGCGAACCACTCGGGACCGCGCCGGATCATAGGGTTGGCGTAGCCCATCAGGACCAGTGGCACGTCCGGGTGACGGTCGCGGAATTCGTAAGCGATCTGGAGCACGTCGGCGGTGGTCGTGCCCTTGGCAAGGGAGCGTAGATTGGCGCTCTGGATCGCGGGGCCATCGGCCATCGGATCGGTGAACGGCATGCCCAGTTCGATCACATCCGCGCCGCCTTCAACGAGAGCGTCGAGATTGGCCGCGGTGTCGCCATCGCCAGCCGTGATGAAGGCGACGAAGGCGGCGTGGGGTTTGGAGAAGGCGGATTGGAGGCGGGTCATTTGGGTAATTGAAAGCTCGACCAGATTGAAAGGATGGCTTTGACCGCAGCGAGTAACCAAGCAACACAAATAATTGCCGCGAGCGGTAGCAAGATCCAAAGCGAAGTTTTGATGCTACACGGCGGTCCGAACAATTGAGCGGAAGAACGGCAGGTTTCGTAAACCCCAACCCCAAGCATCAACGCGACATACAGGGCCAGCGCACCGAGGTTCAACACCACCATCACTGGATAAGAAGCTAGCGCTCTTACGGCGTTTGAAGAATTATGTGAGCTATCGATGAGATCGCACAAGTGCCAGATAAGAAGAGGAATTGCTACGATTCCTACAGCGACAAATGTGTTGATTGAAGGCTCTAAAGAGAAATTTCGTTCGCCGGACAAGTCACCGCTAATCAAAAGCCCCAAAAATGCAAACACAGCACATCCAAGGCTCAATAGCGCCAAGCTAGACTTGCTAGTGTTAGGTGATCCCTCTTCGCTCACATCTCCACCCCAAGATTTTCGGCCACAGTGAAAATGTCCTTATCGCCGCGGCCGCACAGGTTCATCAGCACGATCTGATCCTCGCGCATCGCCTTCGCGCGTTCGACGACGGCGTGGAGCGCGTGGCTGGGTTCGAGCGCGGGGATGATCCCTTCGGTGCTGCACAAAAGCTGAAAGCCTTCGAGTGCCTGATCGTCGGTGACGGCGGTGTATTCGACGCGGCCGCTTTCTTTCAGCCAGGCGTGTTCGGGGCCGATGCCGGGGTAATCGAGGCCGGCGCTGATCGAGTGGCCTTCGGTGATCTGGCCGTCTTCGTCTTGCAGCAGGTAGGTCTTGTTGCCGTGGAGCACGCCCGGCGCGCCGCCCAAAAGCGAAGCGGCGTGTTCGTCACCATCAAGGCCGTGGCCGCCCGCTTCAACGCCCAGCATTGCAACATCGGTGTCGTCGAGGAACGGGTGGAACAGGCCCAGCGCGTTCGATCCGCCGCCGATGCAGGCGACCAGCAGATCGGGCAGCTTGCCGGTGCGGCTGAGCATCTGAGCGCGCGCTTCGGTGCCGATCACGCTTTGGAAATTGCGCACGAGTTCAGGATAGGGATGCGGCCCCGCCGCAGTGCCGATGATGTAGAACGTGTCATGCACATTCGCGACCCAATCGCGCAGCCCTTCGTTCATCGCGTCTTTCAATGTCGCGCCGCCGCTGGTGACGGGAACGACTTCGGCGCCGAGCAGCTTCATGCGGAACACGTTGGGCGATTGGCGGGCAACGTCCTCTGCGCCCATATAGATCACGCAAGGCAGGCCAAAACGCGCGCACACGGTCGCCGTGGCAACGCCGTGCTGGCCCGCGCCGGTCTCGGCAATGATGCGGGTCTTGCCCATACGCTTGGCAAGCAGGATCTGGCCGATGCAATTGTTGATCTTGTGCGCGCCAGTGTGGTTCAATTCATCGCGCTTGAACCAGATTTGCGCACCCTTTCCCTCAGCCGCGCTCTCGCGAACATGGTCAGTCAGACGTTCGGCGTAATAGAGCGGCGAGGGACGCCCGACATAATGTTCGAGCAGATCGTCAAATTCGCGCTGGAATTCCGGGTCTTCCTGCGCGGCGCGATATTCACGCTCCAGATCGAGGATCAGCGGCATCAGCGTTTCGGCGACATAGCGCCCGCCATATGCGCCAAAATGTCCGCGATCATCAGGCTGGGTGCGGAAGGAATTGGGGGTGTTTTCAGTCATAAGCGAGTGCCGCTTTGCAGAAGGCGGCGATCTTGTCCACGTCCTTGATACCCCGTTCGCCAGGGAGCGCGCTTTCGACCCCGCTGGAGACGTCGACAAAGTCTGCGCCCGTCTCGCGAATGGCCTGCGCAACATTGGCGGGGGTGAGACCGCCAGCTAGCGCCCATGGGGAGCGATGGGGGTAGCCCTTAAGCACGCTCCAATCGAAGGCATCTCCATTGCCGCCGGGCAGCGCCGATCCTTCGGGAGCAGGCGCGTCGAACAGCAGGCGGTCCGCAATCCCATCATATATCGCGCTGTCATCGAGCGAGGCGCGCGAGCGCACGGGCAGTGCTTTCCAGACGTCGAGCTTGAATTCATGTTTGACCGCCGCGAGAGCCTCTGGTGGCTCCTCGCCATGGAACTGGATCACGTCCGGCAGCACAGACTGCGCGATATTGGCGAGCGTCAACCCATCGGGATTGACCACCAGCACCACGGTCTTGACGCCTTCAGGAACCTGCCGCCGAAGCCTTGCGGCGGCTTCTAGGTCGAGATGCCGTGGGCTCTTGGGAAAGTGAACCAGCCCGATATGCGTCGCCCCGGCATCGGCGGCAGCGGCGATGGTCTCAGGCGTCGAAAGGCCGCAGATTTTAAGCTGAAGTGTCATGACACAGGCAATTGAGCATCAATCGTTCTGGATCAAGCGGACGAGGCTGCCGTCGAGGTCATTGAGATATCCGATGGTAAGGCCGCTCGCATCCACTGACGGCAGATGCACGCGGGGATAGCCGATATGGGCGACCGGAATGTCCGCCGCCTTGACCGCTTCGATAAAGCAATCAAGATCATCCAGACGCAGGCAACAGCTGAACGAACTGGTGAGCGGATCGAGATCGGGATAGGGGAAAAACTCGAGCATCAACGCGCCGCGTTTAAGGATCATCCATCCGGGCCCGCGATACGTTCGCTCAAACCCCAGCTTGGCGTAAAATGTCTCAGTCGCGTCGAAATCGCGCGAGGGCAGATTGGGGGTGGAATAGTCGGCCAAGGGTCCGCGCTCTTACAGCGTCGCCTCAATCGCCCTTGCAGCGGCTTCGGGGTCTTCGGCGCGGCTGATCGGGCGGCCTATCACCAGAACGCTCGCCCCGTTGTCGCGGGCGGAGCGGGGGGTGACGACACGCTTTTGATCACCTGCCCCAGCGCCTGCCGGGCGCAGGCCGGGGACGACGAAGAAGCCGTCTTTCCACTGCTTGTGAACCTTGCCCACTTCCTGACCTGAACACACAATCCCGTCGAGCCCAGCCTTATGCGCAAGCTCTGCCAGCCGCATCACCTGCGTCTCGGCATCGCCTGACACACCCGTCGAAGCGAGGTCGTTTTCATCCATGCTGGTAAGCGTGGTTACACCGACGACCTTGCACCCCTCGGCTGCGGCTGCCTTGGCATCTTCCATCATCGCCCGACCGCCACTTGCGTGGATGGTGACGATCTTGGGTTCGTAGACATGGATCGCCTGCATCGCGCCTGCGACTGTGTTGGGAATGTCGTGCAGCTTGAGATCAAGGAAGATCGGCAGGCCCATGTGAGCGATCTCATGAACCCCGTGACCGCCATGCGCGCAGAAAAACTCCAACCCCAACTTCACCCCGCCAATATGCGCTTTGACTTTGGACAGCAGCGCCTTGGCAGGCTCAATCTGAGGCACGTCGAGAGCGAGATAGACCGGATTGCTCATGATGCGTCAGGCTCCAAAGGAGACAGGCTATCCCCGCTCTCTGCCGGTTTATCCGCAGGTTTATCCACGGGCTTGGAGCTTGTCTCGATCGCCGCCGGATCATGCCGCTTTTGCAGAGCGTTGGAGCGCGCAGCGTTCTCCAGACTGCGAATTCGGCGATTGAGGCTCCATTTGACGCTGCGGTGATAGACCCACATCGGCAGCAGGCCCAGCAGGAAGGAAATGATCACCAAGGCAGGCACCTTGGTTTCAAGGACGAGGTTCTCCCACAAGGTGACCTCGACCGCCTCCCAATTGAAGAAGGAAAAGGCGAGCAACGCCACAAACAGCAGTACCCAAATGATTGTCCGCACGATCTGCATGAGCTTGCATCACCCCTCTGGTCTGGCGTCCCGTTTGCTGACCCTAAGCGATTTCACAGGGAAGGCCAATTGCACAGCTTCCTCAAACATGAACCCGATCAGCCAAAGACGCGCGCAAAAATCGTATCGACATGCTTGAAGTGGTAGGCGAGGTCGAACTTCTCTTCGAGCTCAGCCTCGCTCAGTGCGGCGGTGACTTCCTCATCGCCTTTCAGCAGATCGAGCAATTGCAGCGTGCCTGAGCTTTCCCAGACCTTCATCGCATTGCGCTGCACCAGCCGGTAGGCATCCTCGCGGCTCACGCCTGCTTGCGTCAGCGCTAAAAGCACTCGTTGTGAGTGAACCAGACCGCCCATACTGTCCATATTGGCCTGCATGCGCTCTGGATAAATGAGCAGTTTCTCGATCACTCCGGTTAGCCGGGCGAGGCTGAAATCGAGCGTGATGGTCGCATCAGGTCCGATAAAGCGTTCCACCGAAGAGTGCGAGATATCGCGCTCGTGCCAAAGCGCCACGTTTTCCAGCGCGGGCAAGGCGTAGGCGCGGATCATGCGCGCCTGCCCTGTTAGGTTCTCTGTCAGCACCGGGTTGCGCTTGTGCGGCATGGCGCTGGAGCCTTTTTGGCCCGGCGAAAAATATTCCTCCGCTTCAAGCACCTCGGTGCGCTGCAAGTGGCGCACTTCGACCGCGAGCCGCTCAATCGAACCGGCAATCACTGCAAGGGTCGCGAAATACATGGCATGCCGGTCGCGCGGGATAACCTGCGTGCTGATCGGCTCAGGCGTCAGACCCAGCTGCTCAGCGACATATTCCTCAACCGCAGGATCGATATTGGCAAAAGTGCCGACCGCGCCGGACACAGCGCATGTGGCGATCTCCGCGCGCGCGGCCACCAGCCGATCCCGGCAGCGGTCAAACTCGGCATAGGCCTGCGCCAGTTTCAGCCCGAAGGTCACCGGCTCTGCATGGATGCCATGGCTGCGGCCGATTGTCGGTGTGTATTTGTGCTCTTCAGCGCGGGTCTTGATCGCTGCCAGCAGCGCATCGAGGTCCGCGAGAAGAATGTCAGAGGCGCGCGCCAGCTGCACCGACAGCGTCGTATCGAGCACATCGGAAGAGGTCATGCCCTGGTGCATGAAGCGCGCTTCCTCGCCAACATTTTCGGCAACCCATGTGAGGAAGGCAATCACGTCATGCTTGGTCACCGCTTCGATGGCGTCAATGGCTTCGACGTCGATCACGGGATCGGTCGCCCACCAATCCCACAGCGCCTTGGCCGCGCTTTGCGGAACGACACCCAGATCAGCGAGCTTCTGCGTCGCATGCGCTTCGATCTCGAACCAGATGCGGAACTTGGCCTCCGGCTCCCACAGGGCGGACATTTCGGGGCGGGCATAACGGGGAACCATGGCTGGGCTTTCCTGCGAGCGATTGGACTATTGCTGGGGCGGCTATGCCCCCCACGGCCTCTTGGCAAGAGCAGCACGCAACTTCACAGTGTAACTTTCCGGGGGGCAAGCGCCGAACAGCGGTGCAGGAGGACACTGTGATGGAACGCGCTGAGAAGGCGCCACGCGGCCCTGTGCAAGGCCGTCTGGCCGAAGAACGCTATTCGCCCTTTGTGCGCGTGACGCTGCGGCGGTGGGTCAAATGGTATCTCGACGGAACCGAGACGTTCTGGCCGTTCACTGATCTTGCCGCGCGGTTCTTCATCGGGATGTGGTTTCTGCGCTCGGGTCTGGTGAAGGCGGCGGATTGGGACACGGCGCTGACGCTGGCGACCTATGATTATCCCGTCAGCTGGATGTCTCCGGCCGATGCGGCGCTTTTAGGGGTCAGCATCGAGATTATCGGCCCGATCCTGTTGATCGCTGGCTTTATGACCCGGCCTGCGGCGGCTGCCATGGCTGCGCTGACCATCGTTTCCCAAGCCGTCTATCTGCCCACAACCACCAATCTGATCGTGATTGCGATGCTGGTCTGGTATGTCTTTGCAGGGCCTGCTGCGCTGTCGATTGATCGCGCCATTGCATCGGGTTTGAAGGCGAGCGCCTTGCCGTTTGCTGGCACTGCGAGTCGTCTGGCGGAATGGTCGCGCGAGTGGATTGCCCCTGTTGTGATGGCATTGACCCGCATCTGGCTGGGTGTGGCCTTGCTCAATTATGCAGGCGTGATTGAGCCTCCCGTCTGGGTCCAGACGTGGTTGCCCACCATGATCTTTCACGGCTTTCCAGCCTGGCTGGCGGTGGTGAGCGCGGTCTTCTTCTTCACCGGGTTTGGAGCGGTGATCGTCTCCTATGCGCTGTTTTTCCTGATCGCTTTCTTCATGATCGCGGACGCGCATCCCAATGTGACGTTCTTCCCGTTCCTGTTCCTCGCCATGTATGAAGCGCGCGGGGCAGGGGTGCTTTCGGCGGACCGGGCAATCCTCGCGTGGCTTGAGAAAAACATCCTGTTTGATCGCGACTATGCCGACATCCCGGAGCGCTGGCCGCATGTCGTGGTCGTGGGTGCAGGATTTGGCGGGCTTGCCGCCGTGACGCGATTGAAGCGCCTGCCCGTGCGCATCACCTTGATCGACAAGCGCAATTACCACCTGTTCCAGCCGCTGCTCTATCAAATCGCGACCGCCACTTTGAATCCGGCGGATATTGCCACGCCCATCCGCTCGCTGTTCCGCGGTGATGGCAATGTGCGCGTGCTCAAAGGCGAGGTGACTGGGATCAATGCCGATGCCAAGACCCTCTCGCTCGCCGCAGGACAGGAGGTTGCCTATGACAAGCTCGTCCTAGCGACCGGGGCGACGCACAGCTATTTCGGCAAGGATGAGTTCGGTGATTATGCGCCCGGCCTCAAGACAATCGAAGATGGCGTTGCGGTTCGCGGCACTATCCTCAACGCCTTCGAAAAAGCCGAGGTAAGCGATGATCCCGAGCGTATTCGCCGCCTTTTGACCTTTGTGATCGTCGGAGCCGGCCCCACTGGCGTTGAACTGGCGGGCGCGATTGCGGAACTGGCCAAGCTGAATGTCGAGCGCGAGTTCCGCACCGTCGATCCGGCGAGCGCGCAGGTGATCCTGGTGCAGTCAGGTCCGCGGATTCTGCCGGCTTTCCCAGAAGAACTGTCGCAAAAGGCGCACGAATCGCTTGAAGCGCTCGGCGTTGAAATCCGCACTGGCGGGCGGGTGACGCAGATCAATGAAACGCAGGTCTGCATTGGCGAGGACGTTTACATCGAGACCGAAACCGTCCTGTGGGCAGCGGGCGTGGAGGCTTCTCCTGCGGCTCAATGGCTGCGGGCAAAGGCTGACCGCTCAGGCAGAGTTGAGGTAAATGGCGTCATGCACGTGATCGGCGCTGATGGAGAACCTATCGACAGCATCTTTGCCATTGGTGATACGGCGGGCAGCAAGGCATGGGACGGCAATCCGGTTCCCGGCCTCGCTCCCGCGGCCAAGCAGGCAGGGGCCTATGTCAGCCGTGTTGTCGAGGCCGAATTGCTGGGCCGCGAATGTCCTGGCCCCTTTCAATACAAGCACCAAGGCAGCCTCGCGACGATTGGGCGCAAATCAGCCGTGGCGGATTTCGGTTCACTCAAACTGTCCGGCGCGCTGGCATGGTGGCTCTGGGGCCTCGTCCATGTCGGCTTTCTGACCGGTGCGCGCAACCGGGTGACTGTTGTCGTCAATTGGGGCTGGAGCTTCTTTGCCAAACACTCCGGCATTCGCCTGATTACGGAGCGCGGCTAGGAATAAGAGCGCAGACCTAGATCAGGCCCTTGGCCCGCAGGCTGACATGGCCTTCGCGGCCGATAATCACATGGTCATGCACCTGCACGCCCATATGGTGACCGGCCTCAGCGATTTTCTTGGTAATCTGAATGTCAGCGCGGCTCGGCTCGGGATTGCCGCTCGGGTGATTGTGGACGAGGATCAGCGCGCTCGCGCCCACATCCATCGCCCGGCCAATCACTTCGCGCGGGTGGATCGCCGCTTCATCAATCGAGCCATCGGTGTGGTGGTAATCGTCAATCAAGCGATTCTTGGAATCCAGATAGAGCACGCGCACGCGCTCTTTGGTCAAATGCGCCATGTCGATCGCGAGATAATCGAGCAGCGTCTGCCAGCTTGAAAGCACAGGCTTTGCTGTCAGCTCGCTGCGGGCCATGCGCCGCGCCGCGATGGATACGCTTTTGAGAGCAGCCGCGCTGGTTTCGCCCACGCCTTTCACCTGTTGCAAGGCCGATGGGTCAGCATTGAGTACGCCTGCCAGTGAGCCAAAGCGCGCAATCAGGGCCTTTGCCACTGGCTTGGTATCGCCCTGCCGCATGCCTGCGAACAGCAGATATTCGAGCACTTCGTAATCAGCGAGCGCCTCTGCACCGCCTTTCAGCAGCCTTTCGCGCAGCCGTGCGCGGTGACCTTTGCCTGCGATCTTGCCTGCATCCGACGCCTGTTTGGCAGGCGCAGAGGATGGTTGAGGGGATTCCCCAAGAAAATCGAAGCCATCTTCGTCGTGTGCGCCGTTACCTTGGGCCACACCACCTCCCATCGCTTTGCGGGGTGATTTTGCCTTATGCTTCATTGCCTTTGCGAGGTGAAGCGCGCAAGTGTGCGAACGATATGGGGTCTGGAGAGACGGACAATCCGGTTCAAATCGGCAGTGCGTGGAAGCGCTGGCTTGGTCGTGCGGCGATTGCGATAGCAATTCTCGCTGCGGGCGCTTTGGCGTTTGTCTGGGGTACCAGAGAGCAAATTGCCGGCAATCTGATCGATGATTATCTCGCCGAAGCCGGACTGCAAGCGACCTATGAAATCGCTCAGATTGGCGCCAAGACGCAGGTGATCGAGAATGTCGTTGTCGGTGATCCCGCTGCGCCTGACCTCACGATTGAGCGGGTGAGCGTGGGCATCTCCTATGGCTTGGGAAGCGCCGGTATCGGATCGGTCGTGCTGGAAAAGCCGCGCCTCCACGGCAGCTATCGCGACGGCGAACTGAGCTTGGGGGCGCTGGACCCGATCCTGTTTGACACCGGCAGTGATGCGGGCGGACTGCCGCAGATCGACCTCACTGTGAAGGATGCAGGCGCGCTGTTCGAAACCGGTTTTGGCGATTTTGGAGCCACCCTGAACGGAGAAGGCCCGCTTGATGATGGCTTTTTGGGTAAACTCGCAATTGTTGCGCCCGGCATCGGCGTTGAGAGCTGCTCAGCCGCGCAAGCAAGCGCATATGGTGACCTCACCACCTCCAATGGCACCCCTCAATTTACCGGTCCTGTGCGCTTGCGCGACGCGGAGTGTGGCGGGGCACAGATTTCGCAGATCGACATCGGCGCTGACCTTTCAACCAATGAGGAATTGGACAGCATCAGGGGCGAATTGGCTCTGTCAGCGGGCGCTCTCAAGCTGGGGCAGATCGCGGCGTCCACTCTGGATGGCAATGCGCGCTTTTCGCTCAATGCACAGTCGCTGGTGCTTGATCATGATGTTGGTCTTGGCGCTCTGATCACCGAATATGCGTCGGTGGCGCGCCTGAACGCTAACGGGACATTGCGCAGCGGTGGCGGATTTTCCCAATCCTCGTGGGAAGCGCAATTGGTGGGAGAGCAATTCACCCTGTCCAAGTCTGCGCTGGCGACACTAGATGGAGCTGGCAATTCGGCTGAAGGCACATTGTTTGCTCCTTTGCTGACCAAGCTTGAGCGCAGCCTTTCTGGCGCCATGCAATCGGCACAGCTTTCGGGAAGCGTCGCGGCGCGCATGGATGCCGATTCGCAGAGCTTCACTGTCCCAGAGGCACGCTTGCGCAGCGCCAGGGGCGAAACACTGCTTGCACTCTCGCGCTTCAACTGGAGCCAGATCGCAGAGCGCAAGGGCGCGCGACTGGCTGCAAACTTCCTGACGGGCGGCAGCGGCATTCCACAAGTCACTGGCCGTATGGAGCGGGAAGCGGGCGGCGCACTGGTCCTGCGCATGGCAATGGCACCGTACCGCGAAGGTGAAAACTCACTTGCGATGCCGCGCCTCTCGCTACGCCAGACCAGCAGCGGTGCTTTCCTGTTGGCCGGCGTTGCCGAGATTAGCGGAGTGATTCCCGGCGGCGCGGTCAATGCGTTGACCCTGCCATTGGAGGGGCGATTTGATCCTCGATCCGGGCTGGTGCTCGGCAGAAACTGCGCCACGGCGAGCTTTGAGGGCCTGACCTATTACAATCTCGCTCTCCAGCGACAGGATCTGCGCCTTTGCCCCGCGGAGAATGCGGCCATGCTGAGTTACAGCGATTCGCTCGATATCGCGATTGTGTCCGAAGGACTCGCGTTGGAGGGAACAATCTCCGACGCACCCAGCCGGGTCGCCGCTGAGCAAGCGAGTTTTCGCTATCCCGGTGGCTTTGATCTCGCAGGCGTGGAGGCGAGTTTCGGTTCACAGGATAACGCTGTTCAACTGACCAGCGCCGAGCTTTGGGGAGAGTTCGGTGAGGATATCTCAGGCAGTTTCTCCGGCGCGAGTGCGATGATCAATGCCGTGCCGCTGGACCTCACCGAACTGGCGGGAAACTGGGTTTATCGCGATGGTGTTCTGGAGGTGTCCGACGCGCTCTTGACGGTAACCGAGCGGACCGATGGCTATGCGCGGTTTGAACCGCTTGCGGCACAAGGGGCCAGCCTCATGCTTGATGGAGGGACAGTCTTTGCGAATGCTTTGCTGCGGCATCGGCAGGTAGGAACGGAAATAACCAGAGTTGCCATCACACATGATCTGACCAGCGGCGAAGGCTCTGCTGTGCTCAATGTCGATGAATTGACCTTCGGGCCAAGCTTCGGGGTCGAGGACCTTACCGGCCTTGCCAAAGGGGTGATCGCTTACACCAATGGCTCGATCAGCGGGGAAGGGCGGATCAACTGGACGACTGATAACCTCACCAGCACCGGCGAGTTTCGTTCAGACGGGTTTGATCTGGCGGCGGCTTTCGGTCCGGTAAAGGGACTGCGCGGCGAAATTCGGTTCAGTGACCTTTTGAACCTCACCACCTATCCGTCGCAAGAGATCACCATCGGTTCGATCAATCCGGGAATAGAGGCGTTCGCAGGCAAGGTCCGCTTCGCGATGACCAATGGGCAGAATATCGAAATCGAGGATGCACGCTGGCCCTTTATGAAGGGCACCTTGGTGATGGAGCCCACGATCCTGCGCTACGGCACCGATGACGAGCAAAGCTACACCTTCAATGTCAAAGGTCTGGATGCGGCCACGTTTGTCGCCGAAATGGAACTTACCAATATCGGCGCAACTGGCACGTTCGACGGGACGGTCCCGATTGTGTTTGATGCATTCGGCGATGGGCGAATCGTCGGCGGGACGCTCGACAGCCGCCCTCCGGGTGGTAATGTCTCTTACATCGGCGAGCTGACTTACGAAGACCTCGGCACAATCAGCAACTACGCTTTCGAAGCGCTTCGCAGCCTGGACTACACGCAGATGAGTGTCGGGCTGGATGGCGATCTTGCGGGCGAGATTATAACCCGGTTCGAGATTGAAGGCGTTCGGCAGGGCGAAGAAGCGAGCAAGAACTTCATCACCCGCCGCCTCGCAAAACTTCCTATCCGGTTTGACATCAATGTGCGTTCCGAGAATTTCTACGAACTGGCCTCCATGGTGAGGACATTCTGGGACCCGGACGCGCTGCCTGATCCGATCGACCAGGGCGTGATGCGCTCTGACGGAACCATGCGGGGGCAGCAGGCAGGGGGCAGCCCCCCGGTCATGCCTGATCCCGCACCCGACACCAACGAAAACCCCAACGCCGCCACTCGGCCCGATGAACCCGGCGTTCAACCTCCAGAAAGCGAGTACCTGCCATGAACGTGCTGAAATTGACCAGGGCCAAGGCTGCTGTCATTCACTCTGCCCAAGCAGAGAAGGGTGAGTTCATGCCAAGGTCGACAAGGCTGTCGAAGGGGCCGTTTATGGCCGGAGCCCTGATGGTCAGCGCCACCGCGCTTTCCGGGTGCATCAATGTCGCAGCACCCGAAGAGCCGATTGTGATCGAGCTGAACATCAACATCCGGCAGGAAGTGATCTATCGTCTGGCAGAGGATGCCGCCGATACAATTGAAGAAAACTCAGACATCTTTTGATGCGCTGAAAGGGAGGCTCGCTGAACTGGCGAGAGAGGAAGAAAAAAATGAAGCTTGTGCGTAACTCCATGCTCTTCGCAGCTGCTGTCCTGGCAGCAAGCGCACCCGTTCATGCTGAGCGTAACCCGGCCTATGCCGCTGCGCGCGCGGCCGGGCAGGTGGGCGAACAGGTCAATGGCTATCTTGGAGTGGTGGGCGCAAATACGCCTGAACTTCAGCGTATTGTCGATGATATCAACATCAAGCGCAAATCCGTTTACGCCAGAAAAGCGCGTGAAAACAACGCGACGATTGAGCAATATGCGATGACGGCTGGCTGTCAGGCGATCGCTCGAACGGTGCCGGGAGAGAAGTATCAGGCGCCCGATCGCAGCTGGAAAACCCGGACTGCGGCACCGCCGCAGCGTGACCCTCGCTGCCCATGATCAAGCGTCGGGCCAAGCCTGCTTGCATTGCCTGCAACGAAAGTCGCACTTTCGGCGTGCCTCGGATGGTTGACTTGCCAATTACCCCCTTCTAAGGCGCGCCTGCCCTTGGCGGGCAGCTCTTTGCGCGTGCCTGACGCTCTTTATGGGATGGCTGGTATGAACGAGGAAAAACCCGCACGGGAACCCATCGCTGAGGATGCGCGTCTCGATGCGCTCGACGAACGGCTCAAAGCCGCGACCGAGCGCGAAGAAAAGCGCAATCAAAGTCAGGGTCACGGGGTTGATGCGAATTATCGCAGCGGCAACCGGGTACTGGCTGATCTTCTGGGTGGGCTCTTTGGAGGTGCGGTTATCGGTTGGGCTATCGATGCTCTGGCTGGTAGCGCTCCCTGGGGTCTGTTGATCGGCTTGTTCCTCGGAATTTGCGCGGCCTTCAGGAACATTATTCGAGCGGCAAACACCAGCTCCCAAGGGTCAGGCGAGGCACCGGACTAAAGCCGGAAGAAAGCGCGGTGATTCTGCCAGGCGGGGTGGGGTTTCAACCAAGGTTTAAGGACCGACACGACGTGGCAGCCGAAGAAGGCAAAGTCGATCCGATGAAGCAGTTCCAGATCGAGCCCCTGTTTGGCTCGCAGGACTTGGACATTGCAGGCATCAACATCGCATTCACCAATTCCGCGCTTTGGATGGCGCTGACCGTTATTCTCGTCTGGGTGTTTGTCGCAGGCGGGATGAAGCGCGAACTTGTCCCTGGTCGCTGGCAGATGGCGGTCGAGACGATGACCGGTTTCATTGATGACATGCTGAGCGCCAATATCGGCGAAGCGGGGCGCAAATACGTGCCCTACATCTTCAGCCTGTTCATGTTTATCCTGTTCGGCAACCTGCTGGGCCTGCTGCCCATTGGTCTGTTCGGCCTGCACCCGTTCACCTTCACCAGCCACTTTACTGTGACTGGCGTTCTGGCGATCATGAGTTTTTCAATTGTGCTGATCGTCGGCTTCTGGAAGCACGGACTGCACTTTTTCAGCCTGTTTGTGCCTGAAGGTACACCGCTGATCATGGCAATCTTTATCGCGCCGATTGAGTTCATCTCATTCATGGTGCGCCCTTTCAGCCTCGCGCTGCGTTTGTTTGTCGCGATGATGGCGGG
>JBCBMN010000051.1:0-18694 GCA_039822745.1 Pseudomonadota bacterium
CGCGAAGATCAGGTAAAGCGTGCCAATATCCTTGTGATTGGTCGACATAAACCAGCGGGCGAAAAAGCCCGGCTTGTGATCCGCATGCGCGTGATCATCGTGGTGTGCCTCAAAACCTTCAGCAGTGGTGGCCATGGTTCAGATACTCTCAGCTTCGCAATTAAACTCAAAAACTCGAAATTTGGGCGCTTCAGTTCGCAAGAGCGATTTCGGCAGGCGCTTCTTCCTCGCCTTCACCCTCTGCCAGCTCAGCGCCGGGGATTTCCCCGCCTTGCTCAAGCACCCATGCCTCAAACTCTTCCATAGGCAGCGCTTCAACCGTGATCGGCATGAAGCCATGCAGCGTGCCGCAAAGCTCTGAACACTGGCCGTAGTAAACGCCAACCGGGATACCATCGATGAGCTTTTCATTCAGACGACCGGGCACAGCATCCTGCTTGAACCATAGCGATGGAACAGCAAAAGCGTGAATCACGTCGGCGCCCGTCGTCTGGATACGCAGCGGGGTATCAGCAGGAACGACCATGCGGTTATCAACGGCAAGCTGAAACGGCTCTCCGTCAGCAAGCGCCGTCGCTTTGTCTTTCATGCGCGAGACGATCTGGAAACCGCCATGATCGGGATATTCGTATTCCCAGTGCCACGACACGCCGATTGCCTTGATCGTGATGGCATCCTCTGGCGGGGTCTCATACTGACGCGCAAGAAGTGTGATCGACGGAACTGCAATCACCACCAGAATAAGAACCGGGAGGATGGTCCACACCACTTCGATCATGGTGTTGTGCGTTGTCTTTGACGGGACCGGATTAGCCGCGCTGCGGTAGCGCACGATCACATACAGCAGCAGGCCAAGAACAAACAGGCTGATCAGCGTGATGACCGGCAGTAGGATGTAGTCATGCATCCACAAGGCATAGGCACCGTTCTCGGTGTACTGATCCTGGAAGGTCATGCTTGCCAGCGCGCCGTCTTCGAACGCGGTGGGCATGCCCTTTCCTTCGGTCGGAGCCATCGGAACATAGCCGGTTGCCGGTGCGGCTTCAGTTGCTTCCACTACGGCATCAGCCGCTGGCGCTTCGTCCTGCGCCATAGCCACCGGCGAAAAGAACGCTGCGAGTGCGGCTGCCAGCGCAAGCAGGGTGACCTTCATTCGGCCGAATTGTTGACCCATGTCCATGTGCCCAATTTTATCCAGTTTAAATCCCATGTCGCCCCAGCCATCCTGACTCACAGCCGATTCCAGACCGAGGCTTTGCATCGACACTAAGGCCAATGTTGTCGTCCCATTAGCCGCGCTTGCCGATACCCTCAAGCGCTTCTAGGGAGAAAAATATGCAAGGCGCCATGATACCCGCGCAAGCTAAGGACTTTTCCCCAGCACACAAACGGACGATTTTTCTGCATGACCCTCTCCTCATCCACCGCAATGACCCTGGACGACGTTTTGGCGGAATTCCGCGCCTGTGGGGCTCTACTGGAGGGGCATTTCAAGCTTTCTTCCGGGCGTCATAGCGGACATTACCTGCAATGCGCGCGGGTGATGATGAACCCGGCGCGCGCCGCGCGAATGGCGGAAGCGATTGTAGCAGGCATCCCGCAAGCGATAGTCGAGCAGGTCGATGTCGTCGTCAGCCCGGCGATGGGCGGCCTTATCGTCGGCCACGAAGTTGGGCGCGCATTGGGCAAGGACGCGGTCTTTCTTGAACGTCCCGATGGCGTCTTCCACCTGCGCCGCGGCTTTGGGCTTGAGCCGGGGGCAAAGGTTCTGATGGTTGAAGATGTGGTCACCACAGGCCTGTCCAGCCGCGAGGCGATTGCAGCGGTTGGGCGCGAAGGCGGTGAAGTTATCGCAGAATGCTCGCTGATTGACCGTTCAGAGGGCAGCGCTGATCTGGGTGTACCGTTCTATCCGCTCGCGGCCTTCAATTTCCCGACCTATGATGAAGCCGACATCCCCGAGCAGCTCGCAGCCGTACCTGTGACCAAGCCGGGAAGTCGAAAGGAGTAACAGGCGATGCAAAAGGCAGTCCATGCGAGTTTGATCAGGGCGTCTGCCTGCGCGCTCGCGGTTAGTGTTGCCTTTTCGCTTGCGCCATTAGCCGCGCCGCTCTCCGCTCAAGCAGGGCCCGATGAAAGGCCTGCTGCCCTGTCCCCCCCGATGGATATTTCGGTTGTCGAGGCAGACGACTTTGATGGGACGATCAGTACACCAGAAGGTGCAAAACGCATTTCGATCCGCGTAAAAGTCGCCAATGCTCTATCGGCAAAGGCGATTGACGGCGGTTTCCAAGGGGAAATCGTCATCGATATGGGCGAGTTGATGCTGATCAACGCCGTCAGCCCTGATCTGGCCCGCGAAGGGTATGGCTCGATAAATGGTGAACCGCCGCTGTGGCCCTTCGCTTCGGTCACAAAGCAGAAACTCGCAGCGCGTTTGACTGATGAGCTTGATGCCTATGACGTGTCACTGGACACGCGGATATCGGAATTCGTGCCTGGTATAGGCGGCAAGGGTGTGCCTGTGCCCACCATTCGCCAACTGCTCCAGCACCGCTCAGGCCTGCGTAATCCGGACGATACCCCGATCGGCCCCAATGGCTGGCCAGAGTTCTACAACAAACCAGCCGAGTATGGCCTTGAATGGTGTCTAAACGGGCGCGCGGCCCCGCCTGCAAAAGGGTGGAGCTACAACAATTGTGATTACATCGTTCTGGGCGCAGCCTTTGATGAGCTTAGCTTTGAGAGCGTCGAATATATGCTCGGCGCGGGTGCCCTTGCATCCGACGATCAAAGCAATTCTCCGACTGGCCAGACGTTCATCAATGACGACAACGCCTCGGACTTTTTCAGAATGGGCGCCCCTGAACAAGACGTGATCCCCGCTTATGGGGCATCCGCTGCTTTGGGCGGTACTCTGATCGATATCGTCTTTTCCAATTGGAGCCTGATGCAGGGTTATGAAAATGCCCTTGAGAAAGGCAAGGCAAAGGCCGCCTTCTGGAAGGGTGATCCCAATCTTGGCTATATGGCGTTGGGTCATTGGGTCTTCGATGTAGAGCACCCCTCCTGCGACGCGCCGATCAAGGTCTCTCAGCGCAAGGGCGAAATCGGCAAGTTCCGTTTGGAGAACATCATGCTGCCCGAACTCAAGCGCTCGATGGTGTTTGCCACCTTCGAACCGGGTTTCGAGTTTGGCGAGATCTGGGCAAAGCAGGGCTTCCTCTATGATGCTGTTGGTCAGCTCGCTTGCGGAGACAAGTCATGAGCGCTCCTTTACGCGCCCCCTTACGTCTGGGCGTCAATATCGATCACGTGGCGACGATCCGCAATGCGCGCGGTGGCGATCACCCCGATCCTGTGCGCGCGGCAGAGATTGTTGCCAGCGTCGGCGGGGATGGCATCACCGCGCACCTGCGCGAAGATCGCCGCCATATCCGAGATGAAGACCTAGCGCGCATTCAGGACGCGACCGACCTCCCGCTCAATCTGGAAATGGCCGCGACCAGCGAGATGCTCGACATCGCGCTGCGCCACAAACCGCATGCTGCCTGCATCGTCCCGGAAAAGCGCGAGGAGCGCACGACCGAGGGCGGTCTCGATGCTGCGGGGCTGCACAACACGCTGGTCCCGATTGTCGAACACTTGCGCGAGGCTGATATCCGCGTCTCGCTTTTCATCGAAGCGGATGAGCGGCAACTGGACGCAGCCCTGCGCCTCGGCGCGCCGGTGGTGGAATTTCACACAGGTGAATATGCCCATGCGATCCTCGACGGTGACAGTGACAAGGTGGCCAGCGAGCTAAAGCGCATTTCCGACATGGCCGCTTTGGCCGCAAAGAACGGGATCGAGCCGCATGCTGGCCACGGTCTGACCTTTGAGAATGTCCAGCCCATCGCCGCCATCCCGCAAATTGCGGAGCTCAATATCGGGCACTATCTGATCGGCGAAGCGGTGTTCATCGGCCTTGAAGGCGCGATCCGCAAAATGCGTGATCTGATGGACGCGGCACGATGACCTCTCCAAACTCCCAGTCCGAACTCACACCCGAACAGACCCGGTGGGGACTTGCTGCTGCGATCCTGTTCCTGATTGCTATTGGCTTGCTGGGCTATGCCTTTGCCAGCGCGACAGTCCTGCCCTTTGCGATTGGCTGGGTGGTGTTGCAGATGTTTGGCTATGTCGGCGCGCTGCGGTTTGCGCATGGCGACCTTGCACACCCGCTCTTCAAGAGCCAAGTGATGCTGCACGGCATCGCCCTTGTGCTCTTGGTCGGAGTGATCGTGCGCGGCTGATGGGAGAATACAACACATGATCATCGGCCTTGGATCGGACCTGTGCAATATTGATCGCATTGCCAATTCGCTCGAACGCTATGGCGAACGCTTTGAAAATCGTGTCTTCACCGAAATCGAGCGCACCAAGGCTCGGCGCCGCCCCTATACCATCGCCGGAACCTACGCGAAACGCTTTGCCGCAAAGGAAGCCTTCAGCAAGGCCGTCGGCACCGGATTCAAGCGCGGTGTTTTCATGAAAGATATCGGCGTTGTGAACAAACCGTCGGGCGCGCCCACGCTTGCACTCGCAGGCGGTGCAGCCAAGCGGCTTGAAGAAATGATCCCACAGGGGCATGAGGCGCACATTCATCTCACCCTAACCGATGATCATCCATGGGCGCAGGCCTTTGTCATTATTGAAGCCTTCCCCAAGCCCTGACATGATCCCGGCAGCAACGAAACGAGCATCTTGAGCACCACCGATACGCCCCCTTCGTCCGACGCAGTTCCAGACGATCCCGCTGCACCTGTCGCGCCAGACGCTGTGGCAAGCGATGCGGCTGCCGATCCTGCCGAGGAGGCCAAGGAAGAGGAAAAGATCAACTGGATCGCGGAAATCCGCGGTCTTGCGCTGATGTTGCTGGCGGTGCTGGCGTTTCACAGCCTGGTCGCCAAGCCGTTTTACATTCCCTCGACCTCGATGATACCCAGCCTGCATGTCGGTGACCGGCTGGTGGTCAGCAAATATGCTTATGGCTGGTCCTGGGCCTCGGCGAGCTTCCACATGCTACCGCGCGGTGAGTGGCGCATATGGGGCAGCACGCCCGAATATGGCGATATCGTCATCCCGGTGCACCCTGTGAAAAATGTCGATTACATCAAGCGCGTCGTTGCGCTGCCCGGTGACACGATTGAGGTTATTGACGGCCTCATCCACCTCAATGGCACGGCAATCAAACGCGAACAGATCGCTGACATTCGCATTCCGTTTGAGCCTGATCTGCTGTGCTATGATGATCGCGGCTATTCATCGCCCTGCCTCGGTTCGTTTGAGCGCTTTCGCAGGTCCACCCCTCAAGGCGATGTGTTCGACATTCCGGCTTATCGCGAAACGCTGCCTAATGGCGCGACCTATCCGGTGATCGACTATTTCGATCAAAAGAACACGACGATGAATCCGCTGCATGATCTCGACAATTTCGGCCCTTACCCCGTGCCTGACGGTCACGTATTTGTGATGGGAGACAATCGCGACCATTCCGCTGACAGCCGCGCTTTGATTGGGCGGAGCGGTCTTGGCGGGGCGATCCCACTCGCAAATCTGGGCGGCCGCGCGGAATTCATCACTTTCAGCCTCGACGGATCAACCTGTTGGAACCCGATCACCTGGTTCACCAGCCTACGCGGTGATCGTGCGTGGACGACCCTTCGCCCGGCGCTTTCGGAAGGCTATGAACCCGAACAGACCGCACTAGCCGAGCAAGACTGAACCCCTCAGGTAAAGCTCCTGAAACACAGCACGGACCGATAAACTGATGGCCAAGAAGTTTCTCTATTTCGTCGCGTTCTGCATCGTTGCAGTCTTGCTCGCTGGCATTGCCTACCAGATGTTCCGGGACGAGATTTTCGAAGCTGCTTTCGTCCCTAGCACCGAATTTGTCGAACAGGAGCCGCTGGCACAAAACGCCTATGAGGACCCCGCCCTGTGGCTCTCACGCCCCGGCATTGGCGTGAGCGATCCGGCCCGTTGGCAACCCGCCTATGCAGTCAAACCCGATCCGGCCAATCCCGATGCACCTTTGACCAAACGTGGCGAGGCTCCCAAAGCGCCCGACTTCGCGGTCTTCTTTGTGCACCCCACCAGCTATGTCAGCCGCAGCACCTGGAACGATTCACTTGGCGAGGATGCCGATGCGGAGGCCTTGCGGGTCGCAAAGATCTATCTTCGTGGCATGGCGAGCACCTTTAACTCGGCCTCACAAATCTGGGCGCCGCGCTATCGTCAGGCGACGATGGGCGCGTTTCTGACGGACAAGCCCGAAGCTCAGGCCGCCATCGATGCCGCCTATGCCGATGTGCTGGAGGCCTATCGCTTTTTTGTGGAATCGCTCGATGCCGATACGCCCATTGTCCTTGCCGGGCACAGCCAGGGATCGCTGCATCTGATCCGGCTCTTGCGCGAAGAGGTTATGCCGGGCGCCGAGAGTGAGCGTCTGGTGGCCGCCTACACAGTGGGCTGGCCCATTTCGGTTGAGCACGACCTGCCGGAAATGGGGCTCCCAGCCTGCGCAACTCCGGCGCAGACAGGTTGCGTCATCTCATGGTCTAGCTTTGCCGAACCTGCGGACACGTCATCCTTGATGAAAGCCTATTCCACCTCCGAAGGCTTTGACGGCAGCCCGCGCGGTGGAAGCACCATCCTGTGCTCCAACCCGCTCACAGGTGCGTTTGGTGGGGCAGCCCCGGCGACTAGCAATCTGGGGACGCTGGTGCCCGATGATTCCATGTCAAACGGCGAGCTGGTACCGGGAGAAGTTCCCGCACGTTGCGATGATCAAGGTATTTTGCTGATCGGCGATCCGCCGGAGCTGGGCGCGTATGTCCTGCCGGGCAACAATTACCACGTCTATGACTATCCCCTATTTTGGGCGAACACACAGGCCGACGTGGTGCGCCGGGTGAAGGCCAAGGCCGGTCAGACGCCCACTGCTCAAACGGAACCCGCATCCTGATCACCGATAACGCAATCGACTTTGGCGAGGCGCTGCCCGACGGGGGCGTGCTGCTGGGGCTTGACCTTGGGACCAAGACGATTGGCACCGCTCTATGCGATGCAGGCTGGCGCTTTGCGAGCGCGCACAAAACGCTGGGCCGGGGCAAGTGGGGCCGCGATCGCGAGCGGCTTGCGGCGCTGATTCAGGAGCGGACGGTTGCAGGCTTGGTACTGGGCCTGCCGCGCAATATGGATGGCAGCGAAGGCCCGCGCGCACAGGCGAGCCGCGCTTTTGCCCGCAATCTCGATGAAGCCTTCGCCCTACCCGTACTGCTCTGGGATGAGCGCTGGTCCACCGCCAGCGCCGAAGGGGCGATGATCGCCCAGGACATGAGCCGCGCCAAACGCGCTGAGGCGATTGACAGCCATGCGGCTGCAATCATTTTGCAAGGCGCGATTGATCGACTTGCAGGGGGAGTCATTTGAAGAGCAGTTCTTAGGCTGCTCTCAATGCTCCTGACGACGCTTCTGAGCAGCCGTAGCCGCCACCATCCGGCTCCCGCTCAGTTCCGCCTCTCGCCATAGTGCGTCGCCCTCGTCAGCCGGTGCATGCCCTGCACGAGCTTCAAAACTTGCCAGCCGCAACCGTTCGCTCGGATGCGCTTTGCCCACCCATTGCGCATAGTCCAAAGCCTCTTCGCTGCCGGTGGCCACCGCGACCCTCAGAAATGCCTCCGTCGCATTGGGGCTGAGCACACGGGTCACCTCAAAGCGCTCCAGATCAAAGCCATATTGATCGAACCAACTTTGCGCCGGATCAACATGCATCACGTTGAGCGAGACGGACAATGCCTCAGGCGGCAATTGCGAGTGGATGTCCCGGTGGGCGCGATAAAGCATGACCTTGCCTTCATTAAGCGCGCTTCGTTCAACAAAATGCAGCTCCGCACCCTCTCCCGGATAGCCAACCACTTCCTGATATTCGTATTCGTAATAGTCGCTGCGATAGCCCGGCCCGGTATAGCCGCTGGTCAGAAAGCTGAAATTGTGATCGTGCGGCATGCCATAGACGAAAGTGGCCGCGCCGCTCGTCTTGAAGCACAGGTCTTGAGGCGCTGGCCAGATATTGGCACGCAGGAACATGCCGCCCTTCAGACCTGACAGCACAATAGCCTGCGGACCATACCCGCTATCAATCGATGTCGTACCCTTGGCGGTTAGCCGACCTGTGAGACGGTCCACCAGCCAGTCGGCCAGAAAGGTCCGATTGTTGTTGAGTTTGCGCAGCCAATCCGCAGCCTCCCGGCAATTGGCCTCGTCGCGCGGGTCAAAGCCGAGCTTGGCAAGGCTCTCTATCGCTTCGGGCAGCGAACAACTCTCACTCGAAGGGTTCTCGAACACGACTGGCATTACATCGGTTCCTTGAAGAGCCGCGATAGGTCCGGCTGTGCGGTGAGAACTTGATTCAGGAGGTTTGCCGCCGGCTGTCGCAATGGATCGTCAGCGCGCTTTGCAAGGCTTTGCAACACGGCCACACCGCGCACTGCGCCAAGGCCCAGTGTCTGCCGAACCGCCTCCCAGCGCACCTCCAGATTCTCCTCGGCGTTCAGCGCGGTCCGCTCCATCACATCAAGCGCGCCATAGGACTTCAAAGCACCCAACACGCTTAAGGCCATCACGCTCTGGCTTGCCGACTTGTCGCCGCTCGCTATGCGAAGGATAGCGCCCGTCTGCAGATCAACCTCGCGCGTGGGCCGGGGGCGATCCGGTTCGCGCGTGAGTTGCAGGATCACAAGAGACCTCTCGACGTCGACAATCTCGCGCATCTCGATCAAGGGTCGCAGGCCTAGCGTGTCACCGGGACGCAATTCGATAGTGTCCGATTTGACCATGCCCTCAGCCATGATCGCATGGTGGCGAGCCTTCGCCTGTCCAGCGATGACGATCTCATCAACGGCTCTGTCGCAGAAGAGGGCCGTCTCGGATGGATTGGAGCCTACGCCCAAGGGCTCATAAGCGGCAAGGCTGAGGGTCGCCCCTTGGAAGGTCAGCAATTGCAGCGTTGCCAGCCCATGCGACACTCTGAAACGAAATGGGGCCTCCCCCAGCATTTGCTCGCTCAGCGCACGGATCACATCCTGGCAAAGCGAATCGACAAAGACGCTCGCAGTGGCGTGACTATCCATCAGTTCCCGAAGCGCGGGGCACTGTCCAATACTGTGCCCTCGCGCATAGAGCGCAAGGTCATCGGCCACCGATCGCACTGCGTCGGTGGCCAACCATTCAAGGCGAACATGCTCAAGGTTGATTTGGCTGTCGGCGTGGTCGCTGCGCACAGAAGCGGGTGACCTTCTCAGCGCCGCGATGGCCGGATGCACCTTCATCGCCGATGCGCCTTCAGTCGCAGCTCTACCCTACAGCCTCTGGCGGCAGCACATCATAGACATAGACCATGACCAGCACGACACTGTCATCATAGCTGGCGGATGCTTGCGTTATGGAGCCAAACAGGCCTTGCGCGCTGGCAAGGCCGGGCACGGTCGACACGTCGATTGTCGGAATATTCATGGTTGATCCCCTTGGTGCAGCGCAAGGGTTAATGCCCCCGCGCCGTAAGGAGACTGCCCAGAGGGTGCCACCTCGGGAAATTAAAGGATTGTAATGCTTTGTCGAGCGTTCCAAGGCTAAGACATCATGAGCGAGAACGAGACCCCAACCCCTGCGAAATTCGACCCGCAAGAAGCGGGCAAATTCTTCTTCCGCCATGGCCATACGGGCTGGCTGGGCCTGCGCTATAGCGGCCATGGCGAAAAGTGGGTCGAGCTCGAACTGCCGTGGCGTGAAGACTTGCTGGGCGAACCTCACAGCTCGGTCCTTGCCTCCGGCCCTATCGTCAGCATGATGGACATGGCAAGCGGCATGGCAATCTGGCACACCAAACAGGCCTTCGTACCCATTGCCACGCTGGATCTGCGGGTCGATTACCAGCGTCCGGCGCGTGAGAAGCTCAACGTTTTTGGCCGGGTTGAGTGTTATCGCACCACCCGTTCCGCTGCCTTTGTTCGCGGTGTGGCGCATGATGGCGATCTGGACGATCCGGTTGCGCATGTCGCGGGCGTGTTCATGGCCATTGCGACTGACCCGCGCTCGAAAGGCAATGCCAATGGCTGATGCAACACAGGAAGAGAACCTGCCTGCTTATGCACGTTCGCTGGGCATTTCGGTTGATCGGATGGAAGGCGATCTGCCGGTCCTGACGGTCGAATTTGGGCCGAATGTCGAAGGGCGTCCCGGCGCATTCCATGGCGGGGCGACGGCCGGGCTGCTTGAAAATGCGGGCTATGCTGCGCTGCGCAGTGTGCTTTTGAAAGAAGGACGCGAGCCGATGCTGAAACCGATCAACATCACCGTCCAATACCTCTCTGCAGGCAAGCAAAAGCCAACTTACGCGCTGGGCAGGATCACGCGGCTTGGCCGGCGCAATGCGAATGTCTCTGTGGAAGCATGGCAGGATGACCGCGACCGTCCAATAGCGACCGCAATCCTCAACATCCTGATGGCCTGAGCTTGAGGCGCACCGCTCAACTAGCGGTCATCATCTTCTTCAATTGTCAGGCCGTCCTCATCAAGCCGCAATTCCAGCGGAATGCCCTCCGCCTCGGTCACAATCGTTATGGCACCCTCCTCAAAGCGCAGCTGCGTGCCCTTGTCATCCAGTTCGATCACGCCGCCTTCGCCGATATCAATGTCGAACGGTTCAATCGGGCCTTCGGGATCAGGTGAGGCTGTTGCCTTGGGCGCAGGCTTCAACGACAAGGCGCCGCGCATAAAGTCTTTCCAGATGCGCGCGGGCAGCCCTCCGCCGGTGACTTTTCCGAGCGAGGAATTGTCATCATTGCCAACCCAGACGCCGACCACGAGCCGGTCTTCACCGTCGCCTGCATAGCCAACGAACAGGGCATCGCGCGAATCCTGCGTGGTGCCGGTCTTGCCGTAATTCGCGATGGGCAAGGTTGCCGCCTTGCCAGTCCCGCGATTGATAGCCTTGCGCAGCATTTGCTCCATTTCGTCATGAACGCTTGCCGATACGCTGTCTTCCTTGGTGGTGAACCACTCCCAGAAGCCTTGCTCTTCGGGTTCGAACGCATAGGGTTCAACGGGAAAATCATTGGCAGCAAGGCCCGCATAGGCGCTGGTGAGTTCAAGCAAGGTCGTCGTCGATGTACCCAGGGCAAGGCTCGGATCGCCCTCGGGCAGAGGCGAGGTCACGCCCAAGGATCGTGCCGTCTGGATCACCCGCTCACTGCCAAGCTCATTGAACAGCCGCACGGCAGCGACATTGCTGGAACTTGCCAAGGCATCTTCGAGCGTGATTTCATCCGAGTATTTGCCGCCGTAATTCTTGGGCTGATAGCTGCCCTGCTCAATCGGCGTGTTGGCAATCGTGTCATCCGGGTCCCAGCCGGCCTCCAAGGCAGCGAGATAAACGAACATTTTGAAGGTTGAACCGGGTTGTCGCCTTGCTTGCGTCACGCGGTTGAACGGGCTTTTCGCATAACTCTTGCCCCCCACCATCGCGACAACTTCGCCGCTGGGGCGCATTGCGACCAGACCCACCTGTGCATTGCCCAAACTTGCCCGGCCAATCACTCGGTTGGCGAGCGATTGCAGCCGCGCATCCAACGTCGTTGTCAGGACTTGCCCGGCATAGCCGCTCTCACCCTGTGCCCGGGCAATCGGCAGCGCCCAGTCGGCGAAATAGGTGCCGGTGGGCAGATCATTGCGGGTGCGCGAGTCGATCCGGGGTGCAGGCAGCGCGTCAGCTTCCCCCTGAGTCAGGTAGCCTTCCTGCACCATCGCGCCGACGACCAGATCCATGCGCTTCTTGGCGCGCGCATAATGCTTGGTCGGAGCATAGCGCGAAGGTGCTTGCAGAAGACCCGCCAGCATCGCGGCCTGCTGTGGGAGGAGGTTTTCTGGTTGGCGATAGAAGTAATGGAGCGATGCCGCGCGCAGGCCGTATTGGTTGTCACCGAAATAGGCGTTGGAGAGGTAGCGCTCGAGAATTTCGTCCTTGGTCAGCCACGTCTCCAGCCAGAAAGCGATCAAAGCCTCGCGCGCCTTGCGGCTCATACTTTGCTCAGGCGTCAGGAAGGTGAACTTGGCGAGCTGCTGTGTGATGGTGCTGCCCCCGCCCACACCGGTCCATGCGGCACGGGCAATCCCGCGCGGATCGACGCCCCAATGCGAATAGAACCGCCGGTCCTCAATCGCGATAAAGGCTTGCGCGACGTGATCGGGCAGTTTGTCGAGTTCAACCGGTTCAGCGACCATCGCGCCTGAACGGGCAATCGGCGTGCCATTGCTCGCCAAAAGCGTGATTTGCGGGGGCGCTATCGGTTCAAGGCTTTTGGACAAAGGCGCTGTATAGGCAAGCCAGCCGACCAGCAGGATGAAAGCGAGCAACATCGCAGCGAATATGCGAACCGCCCACCAGCGTTTCCTGCGCCCGCGCCATTGCGCACCCGTCCACCATGGCGCGCGGCGGCGTTCCTCGGTCGCAATCGCACCATCCAGCTGGCTGAGGCGGGAATCCCAACTCGCATAGTCCGGGACGCCCCCGGCATAACGCGCCGTTGTCCGTGCCGGCAGATCATCCACTGGGTCTATGGGGCGCTGGCTTTCGTAAAGCGCATAGTAGTCATTGCCCGATCGCTCCTGAACAGAGCCAGCCTTGCGGCCAAGGAATCGATCAAGAAATGCCATCTTAGTGTGTTAGCAGTGTATCACACCGTGATGCAATGGTCTCAACCCGCCGAAGCGGCGCTCTCGGGCAGGTCTTCGCCAAAGACGCGCTGGTAATATTCGCTCACCAGCGTCCGCTCTGCCTCATCACACTTGTTGAGGAAGGAAAGACGGAAGGAGAAGCCAAGAGAATTGAAGATCTCTGCGTTCTGCGCCCAGGTGATGACAGTGCGCGGGCTCATCACGGTCGAGATGTCGCCGTTCATAAAGCCCGGACGGGTCAGTTCCGCGACCTTGATCATGTTGGCAATGGTCGCCTCGTCCGTCTCTGGTGTCTTGGACTGAACAATCTTCTGCTCGGTTTCAGCAGGCAGATAGTTAAGCGCGACAACCACGTTCCAGCGGTCCATCTGTGCTTGGTTGATCGCTTGCGTTCCGTGATACAGACCCGACGTATCGCCAAGGCCGACCGTATTGGTCGTCGCGAACAGGCGAAAATAGGGATTGGGTGTAATCACCCGGTTCTGATCAAGCAGCGTCAGGCGACCATCAAATTCGAGCACGCGCTGAATCACGAACATCACGTCCGGGCGCCCAGCGTCATATTCGTCAAAGGTCAGCGCCACTGGATGCTGCAACGCCCAGGGAAGGATGCCTTCCTTGAACTCGGTAACCTGCAAACCGTCTTTCAGGACAATGGCGTCGCGGCCCACCAGATCAATCCGGCTGATATGCGCATCAAGGTTCACACGCACGCTCGGCCAGTTCAGGCGCGCTGCGACCTGTTCGATATGCGTTGACTTACCAGTGCCGTGATAGCCCTGCACCATGACTCGGCGATTATGCGCAAATCCGGCAAGGATCGCGAGCGTAGTGTCGGGATCGAACACATAATCTGCGTCAAGCTCGGGCACATGCTCGCTGGGCGCAGCAAAGGCGGGAACCTGCCAGTCAATATCGATACCGAACATGTCGCGCACATCGACTGTGTGATCAGGCTCGGTGGGAAGCGCCTCGGCGCCGGCGGTGTTGGGAGTAGCGGGAGAGTTCATTGCGAGGGATCGGTTAGAACGCCTGCGCCAAGGCTGCAAGAGTTGCTTTAAGCAACTTTGCTCGGCGCAGTGATATTGCGCAGGTGATTGCGCTTGATCCAGAGCCTTGCTCCTCCCTCGCCAGCGGTCAGCTGCGCCGATTTGCCCGCAGGTAGACGAATCCAGTCATGCAGGCCGAACACGTCGCCTTCATGCGACACGCTGCCTTCAAGGACCAGCGCTTCGGCACCGTCCTCACCTGCCAAATCGCTCGCGGTTCCAGTTTCCCAAGCCTCAAGCGAGACGCTCTCATAATCGCGCTGCGCCAGCGATGCCGTTGCGACACCGGGGCGGTCTGGGTCTGCCACCAATTCAAGAGCGTTGAGATCGATCGCCAACTGCTCCTGATCGTCCGGATCAAATTGCCAGAGCTTCACGAAGATCGTGCAGCCCGGATCAGAGCGCGGAATGTGATGCGTGCCGACCGGATTGCGGACATAGGTTCCCGCCGGATAGTCGCCATGCTCATCCTGAAAGACGCCTTCGAGCACGATGAATTCCTCACCGCCGCCATGCGTGTGCTCGGGAAAGGCGCTTCCCGTGGCATAGCGCACGATGCTGGTCGCACGCGCGACTTCGTCCCCGATGCGGTCCAGCATGCGCCGGTCCACGCCAGCCATGGGTGAAGGGAGCCAATCGATTGCCTCGCTATGGACAAAGACGGCCTGCGAAAAGTCTGCATTGAGTTCCATTGCTCATAAATGGGATTGTGGCCCAACACGCGAAACCCCCAAATCACTCGAAAAAAGCGATCTGAGTGATTACATTGCTGACTTATGGCCAGCCCGATGGAAAATCTGCGCCTGCGCGTTGTTGATCAGGTCCGCGGTGTCTTCAATGATGCCAATAGCGGGCAGCAACCCGTGCCGCCATCGGATGAGGCATTGTTTGAGCCCAATTCGCCGATCCGCATGGTGCATGCCGATCTGGTGGGCATGATGACCGGAGGCATTCGCGGGCTGCTGTTGCAGATGCTTCACCCGCATGCCCTTCAAGGTGTGCTCGACCATTCCAATTTCCGCGAAGACATGCATGGCCGCTTGCAACGCACCGCGCGCTTTATCGCTGTGACCACGTTCGGGCACCGTGACCGGGCGATGGCCTCGATAAAGGCGGTCAACACTATCCATGCGCGCATTGGCGGCACGCTGCCCGATGGCACGCCTTACTATGCCACCAATCCACGCACGCTTGCCTGGGTGCATGTGGTCGAAGCGCAAAGCTTTCTTGCGGGCTATCTGCGCCATGTGCGGCCGGACATGCCGGGTCATGAGCAGGACGAATACTATCGCCAGTTCGCAATCATCGCGCGAGCCCTGGGCGCGGACCCTGTGCCCGAAAACCGCAATCAAGCCGAAGCGATCTTTCGCGAACTGCGGCATGATCTGAAAACCAGCGCGCAAGCACGCGAGGTCGCGCAGCTGGTCCTCAGCCAAAAGCCGCCCGGAACCCCTCCCGGCGTTCAGACCATGCTAGGGGCAGAGGCCGTTGCCATGCTGCCCGATTGGTCGCGATCGATGCTGCGGCTCCAGCGTCCGGTGCTCACCGCAATCCCGGCGCGCGCGGCAACTTGGGGTGTAGGCCGAACCTTGCGCTGGGCCTTCCGCCAAAACTGACACTCAGTTGCGTCAAATCTGCTATACGATTCGCTAGGGATCGAATTGGAGGGAGAACGCGCATGCTAGTTGCCATGGCTGTCTTGTCAGTGCCTGAAGCCAACCGTGAGGCCTACATCGAAGCCGCCGAGTTCATGGCGCAATGGTCAATCGATCACGGCGCGCTTGAGGTGATGGAAGCCTGGGAGGCCAATGTCCCCGAAGGCAAAACCACCGACATGCGCAAAGCCGTCGCCGCGCCCGAAGGCGAAAAGATCGTCGCAGGATGGGTAATCTGGCCGGACAAGGAAACGCTCGAAATGGCAAAGGAAGCCATGGGCCGCGGCGAAGGTTTCGAGGATTACGACCATTCCGACCCGCCCTTTGACGGCTCGCGCCTGATCTTTGGCGAGTTTGAACCGCTGATGGTCAAGCGAAGCACCGCTCTGACAGACAATGAGCGCGGCAATGGCTGAGTTCACTTTCTACACAGTGCCCATGACACGCGGCCAGATGGCGCGCTGGGCGCTGCATGAAGTCCAAGCCGATTACGAAGCGGTGGTGTTTGACTGGGCGACGAGGCCCGCTCAGCTTGCCCAGATCAACCCGATGAACAAGGTGCCCACAATCGTTCATCACACCGCGGCTGGTGATCATGTCGTCACTGAGACACCCGCTGTCGCGCACTATCTCGCCGAGGCGCATCCGCAGGCTGGTCTTCTGCCCGAAGCGGACGAGAAGGCGGCCTACTTCCGTTGGCTGTTCTTTGCCTCGGGACCGCTCGAGCAGGCGATTATCTGCGGTGTAATGGGCTGGCAACCACCAGAAGAGCGCAGCGGGATGCTCGGCTTTGGCAGCGTGGAACGCGCTGTGGGCGCGATTTCGGACTGGCTCGCGGTGCGCGATTTTGTGACCGGCGCGCGCTTTACCATGGCGGATGTCTATATCGGCAGCCAGCTTGGCTTTGGTCTGCAATTTGGGACTCTGCCCGCAAACCCCGCTCTTGAGGCCTATGTCGAACGGGTCAATCAGCGCCCTGCTTACATCGAGGCACAGGCGATTGATCGAAAGCTGCTAGAAGAGGCAAACGATGGGTAATTCCGCTGCCATTTTCCTGATGTTCGAAAGCGGCGCGCAAGAGGCGGCTGAGTTCTACGCAGCGACTTTTCCGGATAGCGCTATCACAAAAGTCATGCGACCCGAAGCAGATGTGCCGGGCACCCCGGCTGGCGCGGTTCAACTGGTGGAGATGCAGCTGTGCGGAATGCCTGCCGTCCTGCTCAATTCCGGCCAACCGCTCGTTCCCAACCAGACCTATTCGCTACAGGTCTATACCGAAGACCAGGCTGAAACCGATCGCATCTGGAATGCGGTGACAGGCGATGGCGGCGCGCCGATCATGTGTGGATGGTGCACGGACAAATGGGGCTTTCACTGGCAGATTACTCCCCGCGTCCTCATGGAAGCTATGGCTGATCCCGACCCTGCGGCAGCGGCGAGAGTTCAAGCGGCTATGCTGTCCATGACCAATATCGACATCGCCGCTATCGAAGCGGCGCGCGCGGGTTAAGCGAGCGCAGCGCTCTTGCGGAGCAATTGATAGGCTTCGACCACAGTGTTGAGCCGTGTTTCAAAACTGCGATCGCCACCATTGCGATCGGGGTGATAACGCCGGACGAGTTCCGAATACCGTCGGCGCAGGCGGCGTTTGTCGGTGTCTGAACCCAGCCCCATGACCTCCAAAGCCTCTGCTTCGGCTTTGCTCCAGCGTCCGCTCATTGCCATCTTCGCGGTGCGTTCGGCGCGGCTGCGAATACCGCCTGCGCGCGCCGAAATGGCCTCTAGCGGATCGTCAAAGTCCGACCAGCGCGGCATTCCGTCCAAACCTGCGCGCGGGCTGAATGCAGCGCTTTCCGTGCGCCAGCCAGACACAGGGGATTGCGCGTTGAAGATCTCTTCAGCGCTCATGCCTTCAAACCAGTCATAGCCCGCATTGAATTCGCGCACATGTTCAAGGCAGAGCCAGCGCCATTCGCCCGGGCCGTCAAAGCCATTGGGGCGGTAACCCGGCGCACGAAACTCGCCCGGCTTGGTGCAACCGGGCCGATCGCATTGACGATCGACACTTTCATAGCGCCCATGAAACTTGCTTGAAGACATAAGGGTTGAGAATGGCGTTTCGCGCCCCCAATTCCAACCCTCAAGAGCTTGCAAAGAAGGAAACACACGCAATGAGCGGACCCGTCGCACAGGAAATGCGCGAATTGCTGGAAGAGGCATTTGCACCGACCTCGCTGGAGATCATCAATGATAGCGCGCATCATGCGGGCCATTCGGGCGATGATGGTTCGGGCGAGTCCCACTTCACGCTGGTGATCGAAGCGCAGGCCTTTGCAAGCATGAACCGCCTGGCCCGCCAGCGCGCGGTGATCGCCGCGCTTGGCGATATTGTTGGCGAGCGCGTGCATGCGGTCGCGATCAAGGCAAGCGCGCCTGCAGAATGAGCACGCAGCAAGGCCTGCGCACCCGCCGCGCGGCCCGGATTATTGTTATCAGCGCTGCTGGGCGCGTGCTGCTGTTCCGGTTTGATGTCGCAGGCCGCCCTCCCTTCTGGGTGACAGCGGGTGGCGAATGCGAGCCAGACGAGAGCTTTGAAGAGGCAGCCCGCCGCGAACTGTTCGAGGAAACCGGGATCACTGCCGATCCGGGCGCACAAATCGCGCGCACCACTCCGCAATTCGTCACGGTCGAAGGCGAGCCTGTGCAGGCCGATGAGCGCTATTTCCAAATCCGTGCGGAGGATGAAGCGATCAGCACGGATCATCACACAGAGCTTGAGCGAAAGGTGATGACACAACATCGCTGGTTCACTCTTCAAGAGCTTGGCGATTGGCACGAAGACATCTTTCCGCAATCGCTGCAACAAATCGTGTCACAGTGCTCCCTTTGCTGATCGCTTCGGATCGTGCATGGGCACAGGCATAGCAAATCAGAGAGGATAAGAGGGGCAAAGATGGATTACGCAGGAAAAGTCGCATGGATCACCGGAGGATCGTCTGGAATTGGCGCCGCATTGGCGCGCGACTTTGCTAGCCGTGGGGGGCATGTGATCCTCTCGGGCCGGGATGAAACGCGCCTTGCCGAAGTGGCAGAGGATTGCGGCGAAACACTGCTCCTGCCTTTTGATGTGCGCGATGATGCGGCGCTTGCCGATGCGACTGCCAAGGCAATTGCATGGAAGGGCCATGTCGATGTGGCCGTTGCCAATGCAGG
>JBCBMN010000052.1:0-18425 GCA_039822745.1 Pseudomonadota bacterium
ATCGACAGGATGTTCGCCGCTTCGTTGACCGCGCGTTGACCTGCGGCTTCGACTTCAAAGCGCACGCGGGCTGCGTCGGCGAGAAGCTTTTCGGCTTCTGCCTCACCTTGCGCTTCGAGGCGCAGCGCGCGTGCGCTTTGAAGTCGAAGCCGCAGGTCAACGCGCGGTCAACGAAGCGGCGAACATCCTGTCGATGGATCAGATCAGCCTGCAGACCAAACTCGCGCTGCTCAAGGTGCTTCCCGAAGTCGTGCGCGAAAGCGCCAAGCCGATGGAAGCGATCGACTCGATCAAGATCGTGCAGGTCGATGGCCTGACGCAGGGCGGTTCGGGCGGCGGTGCCGGTGGCGGCGCGGCGAATGGCGCGGGTGGCTCAGGCAACCTTGCCAGCGACGCGGTGTCCGCAGCGCTCGCCTATCGCGCGCAGGCGCCGGTACTCGACGGGCTGATGAAAGAGCTGGGCCTTGATGGCTCATCGCTCAGCACTCTGGTCCAAGCGGCAACAGAAGATCCGGCCAAGGTGGAGGAAGCGATCGCCAATCTGCCCATTGCCAACGATCCGCCCAGCGATGACGTGACGGGCGAAGCCGCCGAATAAATCCAGCTTCGCACCCAAAACAAAGCCCCCGGCCAGCCTGATGCTGACCGGGGGCTTTTGGTTGTCAGGTCTGGGCTGGGTCAGCCGAGCAGCCGCTGAGCCATTTCGCGCACGTCGGCGCCCATATCCTCGCGCTCCAGCGCCAGCGCCAGTGTGGCCTCGACAAAACCGAGCTTGCTGCCGCAATCATAGCGATTGCCGTCAAAGGTCACGGCGTGGAAGGGTTGATCGCCGATCATCTTCGCCATCGCATCGGTCAGCTGGATTTCGCCGCCGGCGCCCTTTTCCTGATTTTCCAGCGTGCGCATGACTTCGGGTTGCAGGATATAGCGGCCTGAAATGATCTTGTTGGAAGGCGCCTCGGCCAGTGGTGGCTTCTCAACCAGACCCTTCACCTCGGTGAGTATTCCATCGGCTGCACCCGGATCAATCACGCCGTAGCTCGGCACTTTCTCCATCGGCACTTCAAGCACGCTGATCAGGTTTCCGCCGACCTTTTCATAGGCATCAACCATCTGCTTCATGCAGCCCGTGCCGCCTTTCTTGCCGATCATCAGTTCGTCAGGCAGGAAAATCGCAAAGGGTTCATCGCCGACGATAGCCCGGGCGCACCAGATGGCGTGGCCAAGACCCATCGGCACTTGCTGACGCACGGTGATGATATCGCCCGGCACTGCGCGAGTCGGTTCAAGGACGCTCATGTCCTTGCCGCGCTCTTCCATGGTCGTTTCAAGCTCAAACGCCATGTCAAAATGTTCGACGATGGCGGTCTTCCCGCGCCCGGTGACGAAGATCATCTGCTCGATCCCCGCCTCGCGCGCTTCATCGACCGCATATTGGATCAAGGGGCGATCAACCACAGGGAGCAATTCCTTGGGGATTGCCTTTGTGGCGGGAAGGAAACGGGTGCCCAAACCCGCAACGGGAAAGACGGCTTTCTTGATGGGTTTGGTCGCTGCGCTGGTCATTCTATTCCTCGTGTCGGCCGCCCACGCGGCTCGGTTTGTCAATCGCGACCCGTGCTGAGTGCCGCGCGCTTTCACTCAGGTCAATCCCGGAAAAGCGTTGGCCCTTGTCGAACCAGATCAGCGTGTCAGTTGCGTGAAAGCTTCTGTGCGCTAAGGGCCATAGACATGGACAAATTACTTATTCGGGGCGGCAAGCGCCTCTCAGGCACAATTCCGATCTCTGGCGCGAAGAATGCGGCGCTGACGCTCATTCCGTGCGCGCTTTTGACAGACGAGCCGGTGACTTTGCGCAATCTCCCGCGACTGGCGGATATTGATGGTTTTCAGCACCTGATGAACCAGTTCGGGGTGACCACGGCGATCCAGGGCACAAGGCCAGAGGATTTCGGGCGCACGATGCGGCTTGAAGCCACGCGCATCACTTCCAGCGTCGCGCCCTATGATCTGGTGCGCAAGATGCGTGCTTCGATCCTGGTTCTGGGACCAATGCTGGCGCGTGCAGGGGAGGCGACGGTTTCCATGCCCGGTGGATGCGCGATCGGGAGCCGGCCTATCGATCTCCACTTGAAAGCGCTCGAAGCCTTCGGTGCGGAAATCGAGCTGGCGCAAGGCTATGTAAAGGCAATTCAGCCGGATGGTGGTCTGCCGGGGGGCGACTTTGATTTCCCTGTCGTGAGTGTCGGCGCAACCGAGAATGCGGTGATGGCAGCGGTCCTCGCTAACGGGACAAGCCGCCTCTTCAACGCGGCGCGTGAGCCTGAAATCGTGGATCTGTGCAAGCTTCTCACAGCGATGGGAGCAGAGATTGAAGGCATCGGCACGTCCGATTTGACCATTCACGGCGTAAAGCGCCTCCACGGAGCCACCTATCAAGTGATGGCAGACCGTATCGAGGCGGGTTCCTATGCCTGCGCCGCGGCCATCACGGGCGGCGACGTACGGTTGGAGGGAGCCAAGGCGGATGAGATGCATGCGACCATCCACGCGCTTCGCACGATTGGAGTGCATGTGGACGAGGATGCCAAGGGCATTCATATTCGGACCAATGGAGCGCTCAAGCCTGCTGACCTGACAACCGCTCCCTATCCCGGCCTTGCGACAGATATGCAGGCCCAGTTGATGGCTTTACTGTGCAAGGCGGATGGCACCAGCGTGCTGAAAGAGACGATCTTCGAGAACCGCTTCATGCACGTGCCCGAACTCGCGCGGATGGGGGCGGATATCACTCCCGATGGTCGCACGGCGGTGGTAAAGGGCGTCGACACGCTCACCGGGGCCGAAGTTATGGCAACCGATCTGCGCGCATCAATGAGCCTTGTCATTGCAGCACTGGCAGCAGAAGGCGAGACACAGGTGCGACGCATCTACCACCTGGATCGCGGCTATGAGCGGCTGGAGGAAAAACTCCAGCTGGTCGGCGCGGATATCGAACGGGTGGATGATTAGGATCGAGAGACCAACCACACCCGAATAGCGCTGGCGAGGCCGGGCGGTGTTTCGGACTGGATACGTTCTGCATCGATTTGAGCGACCAGTGTGCTCACCGGCAGCGCTTGGTCTTCGGCTGCTTCGCGCAGCATGTCCCAGAAAATCGGTTCGAGGCTGATACTGGTCTTGTGACCGGCAATCGCGATCGAGCGTTTAACCGGCGGATGGTAAGGCGTCTCCATGGCCGCCTTGCTACCTGCGCTGGCACGCAAGGCCAAGCTCAGGCGGCGCTCGCATTCCCCAAGGTATCGCTGAAGCTGCCCGGGGTCGGCCAGCTAAAGGGCTGTATGCGCAGTGCGGTATCGGCCAGTTCCTGAAGGCTCAGCGGGTGCTGGAACTGGAATCCGAAGTGCTTCGACCCGTCGGTTTCGTCGGACCACACAACCTGACCCAATTGCTGCTTCATGCCGCTGATCTGAAAGCCGACCAGGCGATCAGGTTTCAGGTTGCCTTCCGAAGCGAACTTCGCACCATGCGTAGAAAGGTCCAGAATTTCGGCTGAGAAACTATGCCGTCCGTCAGTGATCCGCGCAGACGCGCTGACTTCAATGCGTACAGGGCGCAACTGGAACGGGCTATTCTCGTGCATGAATTCAGAGATCGAGACGCGGTCTGCAAATCGATATCCCGCCTGACGCTTGCCCGACCAGACCTTCTCAATCGGAAAGGTCAGTCCATTGCCGAGCGCAAGGATGATGCGCGGTTCCGGCGGAACGTCGTGCAGGAAGCTGAGCGAAGTGCCCAGCGGGGCGACATCGCGAATAAGGCAGACATATTCGCCGGACTGGCACACGACCTTTGCGCTGCGCAGCATAAGCGACTTGCGCTTCTCAGCGCGGGCATCTGCGGAGTTTGTCTCCGGATTGAATACAGCCTCGGTCATTGCACATCCTCGTGCTTCGTTTCAGCCCCAGTCTATGGCTAACAACGACTAACGAGAGATGCTTAACAAAATACGAAGAATTGCAGGGGTTTGCAGCCTGCTGCGGCTTAATACATATGCTGGCCGCCATTGATGCTCATGGTGGAGCCGGTGACGAAACCGCCATTGTCCGATGTGAGGAAGGCAACGCCGCGCGCGATCTCTTCTGCGTGGCCAAGGCGCCCTACGGGAATCTTGGCGACGATCTTCTCAAGCACGTTTTCCGGCACAGCGGCCACCATGTCGGTGTCGATATAGCCAGGCGCGATGGCGTTGACGGTCACACCAAACTTCGCGCCTTCCTGAGCCAGTGCTTTGGTGAAACCGTGAATGCCGGACTTGGCAGCTGCGTAATTGACCTGGCCATACTGTCCGGCCTGCCCGTTGATTGATCCGATATTGACGATCCGTCCCCATTTACGCTCGCGCATTCCAGGAAAGGTTGCTTTGGCCATATTGAAGCACCCGCCCAGATTGACGCGCATTACGTCGTTCCAGTCTTCAAAGCTCATCTTGTGCAGAGTGCCATCGCGCGTGATGCCGGCATTGTTGACGACAATGTCGATCAGTCCGTGATCCGCAGCGACTTTCGCGCAGCCTTCCAGACAGGCCTCGTGGTCGCCGACGTCCCATTTGTATGCAGCGATGCCCGTTGCCTCGGTAAAGGCCTTCGCCTTTTCCTCATTTCCGGCGTAATTGGCGATGACTGTATGGCCCTGCTTTTTCAGGCGCTGACAGATAGCCTCCCCAATGCCACGGGTTCCTCCTGTGACGATGGCTACTCGGCTCATTGTGATCCCTCCCAGAGTGTATCCCTTGCTCAACGTAGGCGTGCCGTAACGTCAGGCAAGAAAAAACCCCGCAAAAGCGAGGCTGTTCACACTAAAGTCTAAGCGCTGACGCGGGATCAGAACTTGATCTGCGTTCCGACATAGACGGCCTGGCTGTCCTGAACCGAATTGGTGAGTGGCCCAAGGCGCTCGCGTTCCTGACTCAGTCGCACGCCTGCAGTCACATCGACGCCCGGCGTGATGCGGAAGGAACCGCCAAGGTCAACAGTCTGCGCACCCAGATCATCGAGCGTATTGACCGACCGACCGGCAAGACGCTCATCTTCAAGCTCAATCCGCGGCTGAAGGCGACCTGGCTCGCTTTCGAGGCTGGATTCGAGCGGGGCAAATTCAGACAGGTCGGGCACGCTCAGTTCGCGAACCGAGGCGGGCAGCTCAACCGTGCGAGCAAAACTCTGATATCCGCGCGCAATGCCAAGATCAAAGCGCGAGGTCTGAAGGCCACCAACGCCCTGACCCAGACCCGGCACCGCGTCATTGGCATCACGGATCGTGATCGCCTTTGCTGTGTCATCATCAACGCGAACCGCCACGGTCACTGTTCCACCGCGAAGAGCTGGATTTACGCCTGCAGGAGTGAAGCGCAGGCCCTTCTCGCGTGCCTTGTCAGCGACACGCGCTGCGAGCGCTGGATCAACCGAGGCAGGAGTAAAGAGATCAAGGGCTTCAGCTTCTTCGCTGGTGTCAGCCAGACCAAAACCCACCAGAGCAAGACTAGCCGTCGGCAGAGCCAGCATCATCGCCGCTGACACAGCAAGCAAAGGCAGCTTGAGCTGCTGCGATGCTGACTTTGTGTCCCGACGTGGCATTGACTTCAAAGCTCCTGCTTACTTCAAATCTCAAGGATTGGCTTAACTAGTCTTAACCTCACATGATCGTGATGGCGTAACCGCTACCTTGTGAGTGTGTTAGAACTGTGACCGCTCCCTACGCAATCGCTACCAGGAGGTTGGCAGCAGGATGTTCGCGACCTGTGACCTTGTTCACACAAGGTTCGGCGGGCTTGCCGCAGGCTCTGGGCAGACTATAGAACAATTGGACTACGACATTTGAGGAACCCACACGCCGTGCACCACGTCCCTTTCGCTATTTTCCGCGCCGTTCTCGCCACGGCCGCGTGTGCCGCTCTTGCTGCCTGTGGGGGCGGAGAGCGACCGACGACTGAGCTGCAATCATCGCAGATCAACACGATCGGCGTAAACGCATTCCTCTGGCGCGCGGCGCTGGAAACCGTGAGTTTCGCACCCTTGCTGCAAGCAGACAGCTCAGGCGGGGTGATCGTCACAGACTGGTATGCAAACCCCTCTAACCCCGATGAACGGGTCAAGATGACTGTGACGATCCTCGATCAGGACCTGCGCGCAGATGCGCTGCGTGTCGCGGCGGTTCGTCAGGTCGCGCAGGGCAATGGCTGGGTTGATGCCCCGGTGCAGGCCGCAACCGTGCAGAAGCTAGAGGATATCATCCTGACCAAGGCACGCGATCTGCGACGCAAAGCCATTCAGGGTTAAGGCTCTGATTCGATCCAACTCTCGCTAGCGAGCGTTTTCACATGACTGACACCCGATTCGATCCGTCCAATGCCGACGGGCGCTGGCAGCGTGCATGGGACGAGGCAGGCACGTTCACCGCTGATTCGAACAGCGATAAGCCCAAGAGCTACATCCTTGAGATGTTCCCCTATCCCAGCGGGCGCATCCACATGGGCCATGTCCGCAATTACACGATGGGCGATGTGCTGGCGCGCTACAAGAAGATGCGCGGACACGAAGTTCTGCACCCCATGGGCTGGGACGCCTTTGGCATGCCGGCAGAAAACGCCGCGATGGAGAAGAAGGTTCATCCCGGCGCCTGGACCCGGTCCAACATCGAAGGGATGAAGGCGCAATTGAAGCGCATTGGCTTCGCGCTCGATTGGACCCGCGAATTCGCGACCTGCGATCCTGATTATTATGGTCATGAACAAGCGCTCTTCCTCGACATGTATGAGGCTGGTCTGGTCTATCGCCGCCAGAGCGAGGTCAATTGGGACCCGGTCGACATGACGGTGCTCGCTAATGAGCAGGTGATCGACGGCAAAGGCTGGCGCTCGGGCGCTGAAGTCGAAAAACGCAAGCTCGATCAGTGGTTCTTCAAGATCACCGAGTTTGCTGAAGACCTGCTTGAAGGGCTGGACGCGCTTGAGGACTGGCCTGACAAGGTCCGCCTGATGCAGGAAAACTGGATCGGCAAATCAAGCGGGCTTGAGTTCAGCTTCGCGCTTTCCAATGGCGAAAAGCTGCCAGTTTACACCACGCGCCCGGACACAATCTTTGGAGCGAGCTTTTGCGCCATTGCTGCAGATCACCCGATTGCTCAGGCTCTGGCGGCCAACCCGGAAGTCGGCGCTTTTATCGATGAGTGCAAGAAGGGCGGTACAACGGCGGCCGAGTTGGAGACGGCAGACAAGCTGGGTTTTGACACGGGTATCACAGCAAAGCATCCGTTTACGGGCGCGCCGCTGCCTGTGTTCATCGCCAACTTCGTGCTGATGGATTACGGCACCGGAGCCGTGATGGGCGTACCAGGCCATGACCAGCGCGACTTTGAATTCGCGACCAAATACAAACTGCCGATCACCCGCGTCGTCGCCAAGGACGCATCCGAAGCGGACGCACCCATGGGCGATGAGGCTGAGGCCGGCGATGGCGTGATCGTCAATTCCGATTTCCTTGATGGTAAAAGCGTCGAAGAGGCCAAGGCTGACGTGATCGCTCGCGCCGAAGCAGGAGGCTGGGGCGAGGGCACCACGGTGTGGCGCCTGCGTGACTGGGGCATTTCAAGGCAGCGCTATTGGGGCACGCCGATCCCGATCATTCACAGCCCCGATCACGGCCCTGTCCCGGTGCCCCGCGATCAGCTGCCCGTCGAACTGCCTGAGGACATCGATTTCGACCAGCCGGGCAACCCGCTCGAACGTCATCCGACATGGAAGCATACGACCTGCCCCATTACTGGCAAACCGGCGGTGCGTGAGACCGATACGCTTGATACCTTCGTCAACTCAAGCTGGTACTTCCTGCGTTTCGCCTCGCAGCCTGCGGATGCGCCGTTTGATCCCGAAGAGATCGCCAAGTGGATGCCGGTGCAGCATTATATTGGCGGGATCGAGCATGCGATCCTGCACTTGCTCTATTCGCGCTTCTGGACGCGCGCTCTGGCACATATCGGTAAGCTGGACGTCAATGAACCGTTCGCAGCGCTGTTTACGCAAGGCATGGTGACGCATGAGACCTACGCGCTTGGTGACGGCAGCTGGCTGAGCCCGGACGAAGTTCGCAAGGATGGCGCCGACTGGATCGCCATTGAAGATGGCGCACCCGTGACAGCGGGCCGCGTCGTCAAAATGTCGAAGTCCAAGAAGAACGTCGTCGATCCTGATGCGATCATTGCGGATTACGGCGCAGATGCGGTGCGCTGGTTCATGCTGTCGGACAGCCCGCCCGAACGCGATCTGCCGTGGTCAGCCAGCGGCATTGAGGGATGCGGTCGTTTCGTTCAGCGCTTGTGGCGTCTGTTCCAGCAATTCGATCCCGCGGCGACCGGTGAGGACAAGCCGCTCGCCCGCAAAGCCCACCAAGCCATTGTTGCGGTTGCCGAAGACATCGAGGCGCTTGGCTTTAACAAGGCGGTGGCGCGCATCTACGAGCTTACAGGTGCAACCGAAAAGGCTGCGCCCAGCGAGAGCCGCAACTTCGCAATCCAGACCCTGATGTATCTCTCCAGCCCGATGATGCCTCACTTGGCTGAAGAAGCCTGGTCAGTCGCTGGCAATGACGGGCTGATCGCTGATGCGCCGTGGCCTGAACACGATCCGGCCTTGCTGGTTGAAGATGAAGTGACCATCGCGATCCAGCACAAGGGCAAGCTGCGCGACACGCTGACCGCGCCCAAGGGAGCCTCTAAAGAAGACCTTGAAGCGCTTGCGCTGGCGAGCGAGAAGGTCCAGCGTTCGTTGGATGGAGCTGAGATACGCAAGGTGGTCGTAGTGCCTGACAGGCTGGTGAACATCGTCACATGAGGCACTTTCAGGCCACCTTTCTAGCCTTTGTGCTTGCTCTGCCTGTGGCGGGATGTGGGTTGCAACCGATGTATTCGGGCGGCTCTAACGCGGCTGTGGCACAAGGTATCGCGGCGGTTGATGTGCCGCCTATTCCAGGGCGGGGTGGATGGCTGCTGCGCAACGCTTTGCAAGAGCGCTTTGGCGTCGCGGGTCAGACTACGCCCGCCTATCGGCTGGATGTGCGGGTTGATGATGCGCTTGAGGCGCTGGGTGTACTCAACGATGACACGATCAGCCGCGAGCGGCGCATCTTGCGCACACGTTATCAATTGATCGATCTGGCTACCGGCGAGATCCTGCTGGATGCGACGGCGGGGTCTGATGCGGGTATCGATGTGGTCTCCAGCGAATACGCCACGATCGCCGCCGAACAGACCGCACTCGAAAACCTTGCCAAGGAGGTCGCTGAACGCATGGCGATCCAAGTGGCGCTGACCCTAAGGGAGCGCTCACAAGCAAAAGCCTCAGGCGGATCATGAAGGCGAAGAATTCGGATTTTGCTCGGGGCGTCCCGCGCATGGCCGAAAAAGCGGGTATCTTCTTCTTTTGCGGGCAAGATGAAGCGGGCGCGAGCGCGGCTGCAGAGAAAGTGATTGCGGCCTTGCCTGATCCCGGCGAGCGGGTCGAACTGTCCGGCGCTGACTTGAAACGGGACCAGGCCATCCTTGGCGATGAAGCGCGCTCAGGATCACTCTTTGGCGATTCGCGGCATATTTTCGTGCGAGCATCGGGTGATGAGGCGCATGATGCGATCAAGACGCTGATTGAAACGGGCGAAGTGGGCGCTGGCGAAGCGGCCCCGGTGGTGGTGGTCGCGACGTCGGCAACCGACAAGTCGCGCACGGCAAAGCTGCTGGAGAAGCGCGACGATGCGCTTGTCGGCATCTTCTATCCGCCCGATCTCATGTCGGTTGCCTCAGCTGTTCGAACCATGGCCGATGCCGCTGGACTGCGCCTGAACGGCGATCTCGCCGAACGAATCGCTCGCGCAGCGGGCCTAGATGTTCGACTCGCGCAGTCAGAAGTCGACAAGCTGGCGCTTTATTGTGGCGCTGACCCGCAATCCCCGTGTCCTGCGAGCGTTGCAGATTTTGCTCTGATTGGCGCCGCGACCGAAGAGGACGGGTTCCAACCGCTTGTCAACGCAGTGCTGGGCGGGGAGCTTGGCAAGCTTTCGCGTGAACTTCACCGCATGCGGGAGCTTGGTCTCAATCCCGTCGGCTTGCTTTTGGCGGTTGAGCGGCGGGCTACGCAACTGGCTCAGATTACTGCGCAATTGGGACCGCGTGGAAACTTTGATAACCTTAACAAGGGTGAGAAAGCGCGGCTCGGAATCTTCTGGCGCGAAGAGCGCGATATCCGCCAGCAGATCGCTCGCTGGAACCAGCGCAAATTGGAGCGACTCATCTCCCGACTTGTTGCACTGCACCGTAGTTTGTTAGCCAACAGTCAAGCCGCTGAAACACTACTAGCGCAGGAATTGGCCGAAATTGCACGATTTGCGTCCCGACGGTAACACTTTTGGACACTTCGAATTTCGCAAGTGCAAAATTCTGGATTTTGCGTTTAAACCGCGCCATACGTGTTTCCACATAAACGGGCCGCACAACGCGGGGATCAGTGTTAATGAACAAGCTTAGCGGAATATTACTCGATTCAGTTCAGCCCGATAAGGTTGAGCGCAAGGTCGTTGCGTCGCTGGAGCGGCGGCGGCTGCAAGCTTACATATTCTTGCTCATCCTTGACGCAGCGATGCTGCATGGGGCCTTCATGCTCTCCTCCAGGCTGTATATTGGCCTGTGGTGGCACGGTGACACGATGCTCGCCGCGCAGGCGCTTCTGCCGCTCTACTTCACCATTGCCCTGTATAACCGCACCTATAGCGTCACTGCTCTGAGTGACTGGGTCTTCGCGCTCAGGCAGGCGCTGACTGCGCTTGTCATATCGGCAGCTCTGATCGCTTTCGTGGCATTCTACACCAAGTCTAGCGCCGAATTTTCGCGCGTAACCGTGACTCTGGGCATCGCGCTGTTCGGCGCCACAATCGTTCTCGTGCGCCGCTCTATTTCCTTTGTGATCGACACATTCTGGGAAGGGCGTGTGCGCAATGAGCTTGTGATTCGGGATGGCGGGCCGGACTTCCATCTTGAATCGGCGGTCTCCATTTCAGCAGCCAAGTACGATCTGGACCCGACCGCGCACGATCCCTTCATGCTTGATCGTCTCGGCAAATTGCTCCGCAATCAGGACAAGGTTGTGGTCAGCACCCCGCGAGAGCGCCGTGAGAATTGGGCATTCCTCCTCAAATCGGCGGGCGTCGAAGGCGAGATCGTGAGCGAACCTGCGCACTCCCTCGGAGCCGTCGGAGTATACCGTTACGAGGACAAGGGCCGCACCACTCTGGTCGTTTCAACCGGACCGCTTGGCTTGAGAGCGCGCATCACCAAGCGTGCTTTTGATATCGTCATGGCCATTGGCGGTCTGATCGCGCTGTCTCCGATCTTTGCGGTGGTCGCATTGCTGATCAAAATGGAAGATGGCGGACCGGTCTTCTTCGTCCAGCGCCGCCTTGGTCGAGGTAACCAGTTCTTCAACATGTACAAATTCCGCTCCATGCGTGAGGAAAAGCTGGACCACGATGGCTCTCGCTCAACCTCGCGTGATGATGATCGGATCACCAGAATCGGTGCCTTCATCCGCAAGACCAGCATTGATGAGCTGCCGCAGCTGCTCAATGTCCTGATTGGCGACATGGCCATTGTTGGTCCGCGTCCGCATGCTTTGGGAAGCCGCGCGAACAACAAGTTCTTCTGGGAGGTCGATGGCACTTACTGGCAGCGCCATTGCCTCAAGCCAGGTCTCACCGGTCTTGCTCAGGTGCGTGGCCACCGGGGCGCGACCGAAAAGGAAAAGGACCTGACGGATCGTCTTCAGTCTGACCTTGAATACATTGCCGGCTGGTCACTGCGCCGCGACATGGAGATCGTGTTCAAGACCGTTTGGGTACTCCAGCACGACAACGCTTACTAAGGCTTGGGGCCTGTTGCCCCTGTCACTCCAACCGCTCCCCGCTGGTATTTCTAGTCTTCCGAGCTCTTTGAAGCATCGCCCTGCGGAACCGCGAAAGTGCCGCGCACACGCCCGCCATTGGGAGAGGATGCGCCGCCTGAAGCCTTGCCATCCACGCTCGAAATGCCTGAGTCGAGGTCGATCACCAGCCGCCCACCGCTCAACGTATTGCTGCCCTGCTGCAGCTGAACATCACCTGCCAAGGTGATCACCCGGCGCGTGAAATCATAAACCGCAGTGCCGCCCGTCGCCCGCTCATTCCCGCGCGCCACTGAGACGCCGCCGGTTGCCGTGATGCGCTGCAGTTCAAGCGATTGCGCGTTCACGTAGCTCAGCTGCATCCGCTGTGCCCGCACGGTCAGGCCCGCTTGCGTGACGATCACATCGTCGGAGAAAATCACGCGGTCATCCCGCTCCTGCGCGACGATCCGCCCAGCATCCACCGTCACCGGCGCGCGCGTGTCATGCGCAGAGATGCCTTGCGCACTCAGCTCCATGCCGCCGACCAGCGCCACCGTCAGTGCAAAGCCGCCGGCGGCATAACTCAGCGCAATGGCGCCCAGGGTTCGTTTGGAGTGTTTCGTCATTCGGGGAGTCTCGCTTTCCCAGGAACCATAGTCAGGCGCGCATCGCCTTCCAGTGTCAATGTCCGAGCCGCCAGATCCGCGCGCATCGAATCGGCAGAGAACCTTCCCGCCGGAATTTCACCCTGCACGCCATCTTCGCCAACCATTTCGCGCTTCTCCAGATTGAGCGAAACGCCCGAGGCCGTCATCCGGTATCCATCAGCGGCATTCATCACAATCGGCCCATCAACGGCTACCAATTCGTCTTCGATATCATAGGTCCCGCCATTCGCCATCAACCGCGCGGGTCCTTCGGGCAGCAGCAATTGCGCGATCAGATCATCCATCCGCACCAGCCCTTCGGCGCTAGAGCGCTGAATCGCCTCACCCGCTGTCACCGAGAAGGGCCGACCCAAATCATCGCGCCCGCGATACATCGCATTGTCGACGCTCAGCCGCTCATCGATCATTGTCACCTTGTTGCGATCGAGCAGAAAGCTGAGCTCGCCGCGCGGGCTGAGCGGAGTGATGATCATCAGCGCTGCGACAATCCCGACCCCGACAGGCAGGACACGCGCCAGAAAGCCGACCAGTTTGTCATGGCTGCCACCGGGCACGGCGAGGTGCTGACGCCGGTTGCGCCGTTCCTTGGCCTCGCTGGTTTCGATGCGCCGCTTGATAACCATGGGAGCCTCGCCCGCGCTCCTATTCGTGGCTGAAAATGTCGCGCTCGGCCCAGCCGGCAATGTCGAGCAGCGCGCGTGTTGGCAGGAATTCGAAACAGGCCTCAGCCAGATGCATCCGGCCTTCACGCTGCAGACGCACGCTCAGCTCATCACGCAGCTTGTGCAGGTAGCGCACGTCGGAAGCCGCATATTCGCGTTGATCGGCATTCAGTTCCGGCCCGCCCCAGTCAGAGCTCTGCTGCTGCTTGGAAATGTCCACGTCGAGCAGCTCTTTCGAGAGGTTTTTCAGGCCATGGCGATCCGTATAGGTCCGCACCAGCTTGCTCGCGATCTTGGTGCAGAACACCGGAGTGGCCATCACGCCCAGATAATACTGGATCGCCGCCAGATCGAAGCGCCCATAGTGAAACAGCTTTACCCGCTCGGGATCGCTCAGCAGCTTGCACAAATTGGGCGCGTCATATTCGCTTCCGACGCCAAAGCGCACCAGATGCTCATCGCCCGATCCATCGCTGATCTGGACGACGCACAAACGGTCGCGGTGAGTGATCAGACCCATGGTCTCGGTATCGACTGCCAGAGCGCCGGTGCCTTCGAGCACGCCAGGGGGCAGATCTTCTTCATGAAAATGCACTGTCATCGCCGGCGCTCTTACGCCTATCGGGGATAGTAGGGAAGGGGCGTGTGGCCGATGAGGGGCACGGCACGCTACCTTTATGCATTATGACGAGTGATGACATCCCGACAAGCTGGCGCAGCGCGCTTGAACCGGCGCTGAGCAGCCCGGAAGCGCGCAAGCTGGGCGGTTGGCTGCGCGCTGAAGAGGAAGCGGGCAAGGTGATATACCCACCGCGCGGCCAGCGGCTCACCGCGCTGGCTCTCACTCCGCTGGAAAAAGTGCGAATCGTTATTCTGGGGCAGGACCCGTATCACGGGCCGGGTCAGGCGCATGGGCTTGCTTTCAGCGTGCAGGGCGGAGTGAAAACGCCGCCATCACTGGTCAATATCTTCAAGGAGCTGGAGAGCGATCTGGGTATTGCGCGCCCTTCACACGGAAACCTAGCGCAATGGGCGGAGCAAGGCGTGCTGCTGCTCAACAACACGCTGACCGTTGCGGCAGGGCAGGCTGGCAGCCATGCAGGGCGCGGCTGGGACGCGATCACTGATGCCTGTGTCGAGGCGGTGGTGAAGCAAGGTGCGCCCACGGTCTTCATCCTGTGGGGCAGCCATGCGAGAAAGAAAGCGGGCCGTGTGAAAGGTTTGGGGTCAAGCGCAGACCATCTGGTCCTCACCAGCCCGCATCCAAGCCCGCTCTCAGCTCATGGAGGATTTTTCGGCTCGCGGCCTTTCAGCCAGGCCAATGCCTTCCTTGAAGAGCGGGGCCGCGGGGCGATCGACTGGGCAATATAATTTCCAACGAAGTTGACAGAGTTGACACCTCGCTCGGACCCGCTTTCGGATATTTACCAATAAAAGTCAAAAGCTTGCGCGCAAAATGCGAAGTTGACACTTCTCCAACACGAACGCGGATTTCACGCGATGTGACGCAAAATGCGATGCCTTAGGATTTTGGCAGACGGCGATGTGAAAGAACCGCCACGAATATAGCGTGCGGGTGCGGTGTAGGAAAATGGGAGTGTGGTGAATGCTACCCGCGCGCCGACTTAAGCGCCCACGCCAAACAGCTGCCCCACCAAAGCTGTCAACGCCATTGCCAACGCACCCCAGATAACCACTCGCGCAATCGCTGGAGCCATAGGCGCGCCGCCTGCCTTGGCGCCCAGCGCTCCCAGAGCGACCAGCGAGATGGCGATGACACTGGTGATGATCGCCTCGCCCAGCACCGCCGCGCGCAGCCAGCCGCTGCGCTGCGTAAAATGCGGATCATCAGGATGCGCGCTTGGCGGTGTCATCCCGCAAGAAGGCGCCAGAAGGCGCGCAAAGTCAACGCGGAAGCTGAGTCGCTCCCATCAGCGCTTCGTCCACGCTGGCTGCGCATTGGCGCCCTTCACGGATAGCCCAGACGACAAGGCTCTGGCCGCGTCGCATGTCTCCGCAGGCCCATACACCCGCTTCGCTGGTCGCGTAGTCCTGCTCGTTCGCCTCGACATTGCCGCGCCCGGTGAGATCAGCGCCTGTCTGTTCGAGCAAGCCCTTCTTCTTGGGTCCAAGGAAGCCCATCGCGAGCAGGATCAAATCCGCCTTCAGAGTGAATTCGCTGCCAACAATCTCGCGCATCTGGCCATCGACCCACTCGACCTTGGCGCATTCGAGCCCGGTGACGATTTCGCCATCGCCGACAACCCGCTTGGTCAGGACCGCCCAGTCGCGATCCACGCCTTCCTCGTGGCTCGACGACGTGCGCAGTTTCAAGGGCCAGTCGGGCCAGGTCATCGCCTTGTCCTCTTTCTCCGGAGGCTTGGGCATGATTTCGAGCTGCGTCACACTGGCCGCGCCCTGACGGTTGGAGGTGCCCACGCAATCGCTGCCGGTATCGCCGCCGCCGATCACGACGACATGCTTGCCGGTTGCGAGCAGTGAACCGCGTGGGGCGGCGCGCTCTTCATTGTCGCCCGCATTGCGCTTGTTCTGCTGAGTGAGGAATTCCATGGCGAGCCGCACGCCCGACATCTCTGCGCCGGGAATGGAGAGCGGACGCGCATGTTCAGCGCCACCGGCGAGCACGACCGCGTCGAAATTCTCCTTGAGGCTGGCAAAGGAGACATCGACGCCGACTTCCTTGCTGGTGCGGAACTCGACCCCTTCCGCCTCCATCTGCACCGCGCGGCGGTTGATGAGATGCTTTTCCATCTTGAAGTCGGGAATGCCATAGCGCAGCAGGCCGCCGATCCGGTCTGACTTTTCGAACACGGTGACGGAATGCCCGGCGCGCGCCAATTGCTGCGCGCAGGCAAGGCCAGCAGGGCCTGAACCAACCACCGCAACCGATTTGCCGGTTTTGGCTTGCGCGACTTGTGGGTGAACCCAGCCCTCTTTGAAGCCCCGGTCAATGATCGCGCATTCGATCGATTTGATCGTCACCGGTTGGTCAACGATGTTGAGCGTGCAGCTTGCCTCACACGGGGCAGGACAGATGCGGCCGGTAAATTCGGGGAAATTGTTGGTGGAATGCAGAACGTCCAGCGCGTTCTTCCAGTCCTGCTCATAAACGAGGTGGTTCCAGTCCGGGATCATGTTGTTCACCGGACAGCCATTGTGACAATAGGGAATGCCGCAATCCATGCAGCGCGAGGCCTGATCTGCAAGGACTTGATCGCTCGGCTGCACCACGAATTCGCGGTAATTGTTCAGCCGTTCCTTGGGATCGAGATAATCGCGCTCGCGCCGATCCAGTTCGAGAAATCCGGTGTCTTTGCCCATTGTCCTTGCTCTTTATTCCGCCGCCACGCTGGCCGCTTCGAGGCGTTCGGCCTCCAGCGTCTCGAGTGCGCGTTTGTAGTCACTTGGCATAACCTTGGTGAACTTGCTCAACGCATTGTCCCAATCCGCCAGCAATTCAGCCGCCACCGCGCTGCCTGTGTGCAATTGATGCCGCTCAACCAGAATACGCAAACGCTCTGCATCGTGACGCAGCATGTCGCCCATTCCGAAATCGTTGACCGAGCGGCCCCGCTGCTGCGGGCGGCCCCAGGAACCTGCGGCGCCCTCATCAAGGTCCGCATCGGCGCTGATCGGTACGAGATCGACCTGCGCGTGATTGACCAGCTGCGAGAATGTGCCCTCGGGATCATAGACGTATGCGACACCGCCGCTCATGCCCGCTGCAAAGTTGCGGCCTGTCTTGCCTAGCACGACGACAACCCCGCCGGTCATATATTCGCAAGCGTGATCGCCTGCGCCTTCGACCACGGCGATGGCACCTGAATTGCGCACGGCGAAGCGTTCACCGCCTACGCCGTTGAAATAGGCTTCGCCCGCAATCGCGCCATAAAGGACTGTGTTGCCAACGATGATGTTCTCATCTGCCTTGCGCGGGACGCCATCGGGCTGGCGCACGATCAGGCGACCGCCCGAAAGCCCCTTGCCGACATAGTCATTGGCATCGCCCACCAGATCGAGCGTCACGCCATGCGCAAGCCACGCGCCAAAGCTTTGCCCGGCAACGCCTGTCAGATTGATGCGGATCGTTTCTGGCGGCAGTCCTTCGTGACCATGCGCCTTGGCGACCTCGCCTGAGAGCATCGTACCTACGGTGCGGTTTACATTGCGGATTGCGTAGGACAGCTGGACCGGCTTTTTCGCAGCGATCGCTTCCTGACAATCGGCAATCAGCTGGTTGTCCATAGCAGCATCAAGGCCGTGGTCCTGCACCTCGGTCTGACGCAACATCGCGCCGCCCTGAAGCTCGGGCTTGTAGAGGATGCGGTCAAGATTGATGCCGCGCGTTTTCCAATGGCGGTGCACGCGGTTCATGTCGAGCCGGTCGACGCGGCCCACCATCTCATCCATCGTGCGAAAGCCCATTTCGGCCATGATCGCGCGCAGCTCTTCGGCGACGAAGAAGAAGTAATTGATCACATGCTCGGGCTGACCGGAGAAGCGCTTGCGCAGCTCCGGGTCTTGCGTGGCGACGCCGACTGGGCAGGTGTTCAGGTGACACTTGCGCATCATGATGCAGCCCGCAGCGATCAGCGGAGCGGTAGAGAAACCGAACTCATCCGCGCCCAGCAGCGCTCCGATCGCAACATCGCGGCCCGTGCGCAGCCCGCCATCAACCTGCACCGCGATGCGCGTGCGCAGATCGTTGAGCAGCAAGGTCTGTTGCGTCTCGGCAAGGCCGATTTCCCAAGGGCTTCCTGCATGGGTCAGCGAAGTCAGCGGCGATGCGCCTGTGCCGCCATCATAGCCAGAAATGGTGACGTGATCCGCGCGCGCCTTCGAGACACCCGCAGCCACCGTGCCCACGCCCACTTCGGAGACGAGCTTCACCGAAATGCGCGATTCCGGCTGCACATTCTTGAGGTCGTGGATCAGCTGCGCCAGGTCTTCAATCGAGTAGATATCATGGTGCGGCGGCGGTGAGATCAGGCCCACGCCCGGTGTCGAGTGACGCACTGCGCCGATCCGCTTGTCGACCTTGTGGCCGGGCAGCTGACCGCCTTCGCCGGGCTTTGCACCCTGCGCCATCTTGATCTGGATATCGTCCGAATTGAC